>SYAM01000106.1 GCA_005787645.1 Actinomycetota bacterium
GCCACGCCAAGAGTCAGGTCATGTAACTCGAATACTCGTTTTCCTAATCTATTGGTGGCGAAGTTGAGGAGTTCGACTGAATCTCGCGGAGGAGGCTCTGCGCTGATGAGTTGGTTGGCGGCATCGACACGGAACTTTGGTTTGGTGGTTTGTGCCGGCGCTCCCCTACGCAGCCATGCCAACTCCTTCTTTATTAGATTGTTCCGACGGATCGTCTCCACATCTGATTGCCGCATTCGCTCGGCTTTTGCTAAGACGAAGGCGGAATATCCACCTTCATACTCTTCCACTCCGCCACCGATAACTTCCCAAGTTTTCTCGCTGACTTCATCAAGGAACCATCTATCGTGGGTAATGACCACGACTGCAATTCGCTTTTCTCGCTTGAGATAGCGGGCTAACCAGTTCACGCCTTCGACATCAAGATGATTGGTAGGTTCATCCAGACATATCAGATCATGATTTCCAACCAATAACTTGGCAAGTGAGACTCGTCTTCTCTCACCACCGGAGAGGTCCTCGATAGGCCGATTGACCTCTTCTGCTTTATGTGAACCAAATAACCCTTCGAGGACCTCGCGTGCTTTGGGATCACTGGCCCAGGAATGCGTCGCACTCTCACCAAATATTGCGCTAACGATCGTCGCGCCGGGTTCAAAAGTATCGACTTGCGCTAGGTATCCGAGTGAGAGTCCATTCAAGAAGGAGACCCGTCCCTCATCCGGAGCTTCAGCGCCAACAAGAACTCGAAGGAGCGTGCTCTTACCGCCGCCATTCCTACCCACAATGCCAATCCGCTCGCCGCGTAGGACGCCCAACGAGACATCCTTGAGGACATCACCTTTGCCGTAATTCTTCGCGATATTTTCAGCGCTAATCAGACCTTGTGCGCTATTCATAGGCCTCTATCATACGATGTCCCTCATGCTCACGCTTCTCGTCACTCTCGTAATCCTCAATTACCTTGTTGAATCTCTGATAAAGATACTTAATTATCGCGAAAGCAAGAAGCCGCTTCACCCCACATTGGCTAATCTCTATAGCGAGAGTGAATATCGACGATCGCTTGAGTATTCGCAGGCTAATTTCTCATTAGCAATTATCAGCGCTTCATATTCACTTGTCATCATGGTGATTGCGTTGGCTTCTGGAATATTTGGCTCTATTGATCAATACGTCCGCGAGCAGGTGCAATCTGAGATTCTCATTGCGCTCACCTTCTTTGCCATAATTGGCTTAGCTTCTGACCTGCTCGATCTTCCGTTTGATCTTTATGGCACTTTTGTTGTGGAAGCGAAATTTGGTTTCAACAAGACCACGCCGATGACATTCATTCTCGACAAACTAAAAGGTTATCTACTTGCCGGGCTCATTGGGGGCGGACTGCTTGCGCTTATAGTCTTTATATATCAAGAGACTGGTAGCGCTTTCTGGGTCCTGGGTTGGCTCTTGCTATCGGCATTTTCGCTAATGATGTTCATGTTCGGGACTACGCTGATTTTGCCCCTCTTTAATAAGCTCAAACCGCTCGAGGAGGGTGAACTTAAAGAGGAAATCTTGAAGTACTGTGCTCAAGAGGGTTATTCGATTGGCAGACTCTTTGTGATCGATGCCTCCAAGCGCTCAAGTAAGGCAAATGCCTTCTTTGCTGGTCTGGGGAAGAGCAAAACGATTGTCCTTTTTGATACATTGATCGAAAAACTAAGGACTAGAGAGATTATGGCTGTTCTGGCCCATGAAATCGGCCATTACAAGAGGAAACATACTCTTTTCGGTTTCGCTTTATCGCTTGGACAATCATTTGTGATTTTTGCTGTCTTAGGTTGGGCATTGCGCTTTCCAGAATTGTCGACAGCACTTGGCTCAGAGATTCAAAGTTTTCATCTTTCAATCTTGGCATTCTTCATCATTTTCAGCCCGCTCTCCTTTGGCTTGGATCTAATAACCAACAGCATCTCTCGTCGTAATGAATATGATGCCGATCAATTTGCTAAGAGAACTTATGATGGAGAGCCGCTGAAGAGTGGATTAATTAAAATTGCAACTGATAGTCTTGCAAACCTGTCTCCGCACCCATTAGCAGTGAAAATCTATGCAACTCATCCACCGCTCTTGCAGCGACTTACTGCTCTTAACTAAATCAGTCGAGCGACTTACTCAACACATCAATTGAGATTTCAGGGTAGTCGCGGTGCTCTAAGTGTTCATACCCTCTTGTGGCATAGAAAGCCCTCTTATCCTCTGTCCATAAAAATAGACGTGAGATACCGAAGTTGCGGGCCTTCTCCTCTAACGCAGCGAGCATCGCGCTACCAAATCCCGCTCCACGTCGCTTTGGATCCACGACAAAGGCTGCGACCCACGGTTTGAGATGGCGGTACTCCTCGACATCATCAAAGTCCACCAAAGCGATAGCACCTACCACCTCTGACTCGACCATGGCGAGGTAGATCTGCTCTTGATCGCTTCCCTCATGGCTCCACTGTCCGTAGTCAGCAACGGCTCCCTTTTTATAAAAGCTCTCCCAATCCTCGGCAGAGAACCACGGGGTTCCCGCGCCCCATAGGTCAAGGCTCCACTGGAGCGGGCCTTCTCCCAAGGCGGGATTGTCAGCGAGGGGAACCAAGATAAGGCCATTCACGTCTCTAAGAGTAGCCGCGCGGGTGATTTGTCAGAGAGTGGGTGAGGTCAATTACAGTTAATGACTATTCGGAGGGAGAGAGCGAAATGAACGCCCGGATAGCGCAACTGGTCTCCCATTTTGCCAATCAGGATCTCACTGAAGATGAGATTTGTGAGTTTCTCGTCACTCGCTCGCTCGATTTCTTAGGTGTCACCCACGCATGGATCGCTCAAGTCACTTCGCGCAAAACCGTTCGAGCACGCGCCTCATATGGCGTTGACCAGAGCAAATTCCTCGATTGGCAAGAGTTTCCACTCGAGTGGAAATTGCCTGTTACCGATACCTTGGTTGAACAACGGATTGTCTGGATTAACTCCCTCCCTCATTGGCCAGAGGAATATCCGCTGCTCAAGGGAGTCACCTACGACGGAAATGCACGGACTCAAATAATAGTACCTATCCTCCGCCTTAACTCATCCGTCGCATGCTTGGGTTTTGTTTCATCCGAGCTCCTCACTCCTGATGAAGAGGTTGCTATCTTCCTACAAACAATTGCCAATCTAATTTCCCTTCATATCTATAGGCAGGCTCGCGAGCGCACGAGGCAAGACTCTCCCAACGTGAGCGCACTTACCGATCGCCAGGTTCAAATTCTCGCCTTTATCTCCGAGAAAAAGACCAATGTCGAGATCGCAGATGCGATGGGCTATAGCGAATCAACTGTGCGTCAAGAAACCATTAGAATTTTTGAAAAACTACAGGTAAGTGGTCGAAATGAGGCTCGAATTTACTTCCTCGAGAACAAAGAACGCTTCGGGATATCCGGTAATAGTAAGAGCGATCTCCCCTCTTCCCGCGAAGAGTTTGCCCATTAATTGTCTGAACGCACCCGTTGGAAAATTCTCCAATCAGAAGTTGAGGTCGTAGGCACTTACGATCACCAGATGGAGCGACGTTCATATCTACGCAAGCACTGCCATGAAATGTCGCGAACAACGCTCGACTATGCAATCGAGAAATTTCCTAAGAGCGAACGGAAGAAGTGGCGCGAGAGCGCTAGTTAGTTCTTTGTTTCACGCTTGTCAGAGTGGTGTGACCCTGTCACTCGACCGGCATGGGCCTTGGCGCTTGGATCCCGCTTGGACTTGATGAGGCTTGCAACCGTAGAGGTGATGAGAATGAAAGCTATGACAGCCAAACTCCAAAGTGTTGGAATCTTGGGGACCTCTGTATAGATCTCGTGGACGAAGGTGAGCACGAGCTTTACACCGATGAATATCAGAATAATAGAGAGACCTAGTGAGAGGTAGATCAACTTGTCGAGTAGGCCTTTTATAAGGAAGTAGAGCGCACGCAACCCTAGAAGAGCGAAGGCGTTGGCGGCAAAGACCAAGAATGCTTCTGAAGTAACTCCGAAGGTCGCAGGAATCGAATCGAGCGCGAAGAGAAGATCTGTCGCGCCGATTGCAATCATCACCAAGAACATCGGCGTGGCAAAGCGCTTGCCATCGATACGAACAAATAATTTTGTTCCATGGTACTCATTGACAGTTGCTATCCGCTTGCGTACCTGCTTGATGATGAAATTATCCCCTGGTTCAGGATCTTCATCCCAGTGCTTGAATAATCCAACGCCAGTCCAAATTAGGATTGCGCCAAAAATCACGAATGTGAAACTGAAGGCTGCCAGCGCTGCAGCACCGACTGCGATAAAGATTCCACGGAGCACGAGCGCCAAAATGACACCAATGAGCAAGACTCTTTGATGATAGATGGATGGCACTGCGAATTGCGCCAAAATAATCACGAAGACAAAGAGGTTATCAACCGAAAGAGATTTCTCAACGAGGTAGGCGGCAAAGTACTCCGTACCAAATTGGGATCCATAATTCGACCAAACCCAGACTCCAAAGAGGACGGCGATACCGATATAGAAGATGGACCACAGTGTGGCCTCTTTGAACATCACATCATGAGGTTTGCTACTTACGGTGAAGAGGTCCACCAGAATTAAGGCAACAATCACGCCAATGGTCACAGCCCAGACGAGATTAGAGACATCCATTATTAAGGAGCCTTTCGGAAGTCGAAGAAGGCCACATGCTATTGGGTTATGAGACCAACTTCATGCTGAATGACACCTGAGAGTTTTGTTACCGCCCAAATAGTCGATTCAGTAATCCAGGAGACTTCGGGGCGCTGGATGAGTCATGGCCCAGACATCGATCACTCTTGGGAACTCCCGCAAGTGCAATTTCGATATGTTCCCCACATCCTGACCAGGTGGGCTTACCACACTGTCGGCACATTACTTTGCTGCACATTCAGGGCTCCTTCACTCGATACGTGAGAATTCTAGAACAACTCGAGAACTCATTACACGTGAGAGCGTGGCAAAGGTGGAATTGGTTGGCAAAAGGTACAACCTTCGCCTCTCACCATGAGAGTGGCATTAGGGCTCCTGGAGCCGCTATCCCCCTCATAGTTCTCCTGGGTACGATGAGAGTCCAAGGTGGCAAAGATTTCACCGCCATCTACAAACGAAAACCAGGAGACGTTTACACCTTCGTAACAGGTGAATTCAAACGTTGGATTGTGAGTGCGTGATGACTACAGCAAAAGATGTCAAACCTTTTCGATGGGGAATCCTCAGCACCGGAGGGATTGCTCAACAATTCGCTCGTGACCTACATCGCCTTCCGGATCACACAATCGTTGCTGTCGGGTCCCGAACTCAGGAGAAGGCTGACTGGTTCGGTGACTTATTTAATGCACCTAACCGTTACTCGTCATACCACGCTCTCGTCAACGATCCAGAAGTTGATGGCATCTACGTAGCCACCCATCACCCCATGCATAAGCGCGACACGATTCTTGCTCTGAATGCTGGTAAGGCGGTTCTCTGCGAAAAACCATTCGCGATGAGCGCTGCCGAAACAGAAGAGATGATCGCGGTTGCTCGCTCCAAAAATCTCTTGTTAATGGAGGCGATGTGGGCGCGCTTTTTACCGCACATGTTCGCTGTTCGTGAGGTAATCAAGAGTGGAGTTCTCGGGGAAATCATTAGCGTCCGTGCAGACCATGGACAATGGTTCAATCTCGATCCCGAGTTTCGACTTTTCAAACCGGAGTTGGGCGGAGGGGCGCTCTTTGATCTTGGCATCTATCCAGTCTCGTTCGCTTCGATGGTCCTTGGCACTCCAAGTACGATTACCGCAAGAAGCACCAAAGCATTCACCGGTGTGGATGGACAAACTTCAATTATTCTGGAGTACCCAAACGGCGCACAAGCACTTCTCAACACAACAAACCTGGCAGCTACTCCTAACCGAGCGCTGATCGTCGGTACCCAAGCGCGCATCGAAATTGATCGCACCTTCTATGCTCCAAGCACTTTCAAGGTGATTAACAACAAGGATGAGGTCATCGGTGGATTGGCCAAGAAATATCAAGGCCATGGCCTGCGGGAACAAGCAGTGGAATTTGCGCGCTGCTTCCGCGCTGGACTCAAAGAATCGCCAATCTTGCCACTCGATGAGACGCTCTCGATTTTGAAGACTATGACTGAGATCGCACGACAGATCGGGCTCACTTACCCGAAATTCGCCGAGTGAAAGCTTTCATCGCCCAATAAGTCGAGCCAATCCCCAAGTTGTCACTCTCAGCAACGCTTCTCGAACAATTACACCGCTCATCTTGCTTACTCCAAATTCACGTTCCACAAATATGATGGGCACTTCCACAATTTGAGCGCCAATCCGATGTGCTTCCCGTGTCATTTCGATTTGGAATGCATATCCTTCGGAGGTGATTCCCTGAAGATTCATCTTCTTTAGTAAATCGGAGCTATAGATCCTAAATCCCGCAGTGCTATCTTTGATAGTAAGGCCAAGTAATACTCGAGAATAAAGATTTGCTGAGCGCGAAAGTAATTCACGGTGTTTAGGCCAATTGCGAACCGCGCCTCCTTTTATCCAGCGCGAACCAATTACAAGCTCGACATTCGCTTGACTATTAGAGAGTCCGAGCATTTCCTTTAGGTCTGAGACGCGATGAGAGCCATCTGCATCCATTTGGATAATCGTCGAGTACCCATGGTCAAGGGCCCATGTAAATCCATCACGATAGGCACTTCCCAAACCCATCTTTTGTGGACGCTCGAGAATCGCAAGTCGATAATTGCTCTTCTGGAAAACCCTTACAAGATCGGGGGTGCCATCTTTTGAGGCATCATCAACAATAAGAATATCTATCGGCAATTCAAGAATTTGCGGAAGTAGGCGTCGTAAATTCTCTTCCTCCTTGAATGTTGGAATGATTACTATGGTCTTGCCGAGGCCCATACGACTATTCTCGCACTTGCCGGCCTACTCCACCTAGACCGGTCCACCGCGCATCTTCTGAAAAGAAGGAGAAAATTGCTTTGATCACTTGGCTCTCTTCGGCGGTCTAATACTCCCAGGCAAACTTGGTTAATTTGTTATTCAGAGCAGGAATCACTCTCTCACGGTACATGGAATGGCTGTACTTTATGCAGAAGTGCCCTACTTTTGAAGCCTTCCAGTACGATTAGGTAATGCAGAACAAGTTGATCATCGATCAAAATTGGCTGGAAAAAAATCAGATGCCCAGCAAAAACGGTGCCTGGGTTGCTGTCCTTGCACTTTTTGGCATCGTGTTCAGCTGGGGTTTAGGACTATTCATTTCAGGTAACAAGATCGCAGCCAACTGGGAAAAATCAGGTTACTCAACCGTATCGATTAATCCAGATTTTCAATTTACAACTGAGGATTTAACTCCCTGTGCTGAATCTGCGGATTATGGTTGCATCAAATATAAAATGGTCTCTAAGAATGATTGCGTTCAAGTACTCTCGCTTGTTTCAACCTTAAGCTCTCAAGGAAAAAACCTAGAGTCAATTCCTGTTTCTGTAGAAAACGTTTCAAAAGGCGTGCCTTTTGAGTTAAGTTTTGATTTGACAGCTAAAAGCGAGCAAGCTGATGAAACTTTACTTATAGAATTAAAATGTTTTCGAAATGAAACTTAACTCATGAGAGTAATTTACTGGATTTCTGATTTGTTTGATTGGAAAAGCGAAAAATCCAGAGGATTAGAATATGCTCGCTTTGTTTTAGCTGTACATATACTCTCAACAATCTCTTTAGTGATAGCGGGTGAATTTTTTATTGCAAGTTCTGCCAAATTTAGTGGATTAGCTAAGATAGTTTATGGTGTTTTAGTTCTTGTTGTTGGTTTAATTGCTTTACTTTTTGGCCGACTTACCTATGAATTAGGTTCAACACTTTTCAAGGTAGAGAGGAGAATTAGCGCGCTTCACGATCTAGAAAAACAAAACCGAATTCGACCCTCACTTGAAATGATTGAGGCACACTTAAAAGCAATTAACGAAAGACAAGCGAATCAACTATTGCCTCCCCCTATAAGAGATTCGAGTCAAGAAAAACCTTCGGTGACTCGAACACGAAAAAAGACGACTACGAAACCTTAGAAATAGTCCAAATTATCCTTTTGGAATCATCTGCTTCTCAGATGCTAGGCTTGGTCGTTATTTGAGGTTCTCTGCTGAGAATTACAAAGTAAAGGCAATCTGCGCCTGAAATAAGGAAAATACTCCAAGTTATGTTGAAGAAAAGCAGGGTTTTTCCTATGTATAGGTATTCATGAGCGGGAATTGATGGCACCATTGAGACATACTTTCCTTCCCACAGGAATCCTTTGTAAGTAGCGGAGAGCGACTTTGTCAAGATTTTCTGGAAGGAAACTGTTTTGGCGTCAAAGTGTGGTGTCACTTTGTAGCAAGAAGCCAGTGAAAAAATATGTAAAAGTTTCATCTTTAAATTTATTTGCCTTGTTATTTTCTATTTTAACCCCACTTGCCCCGACAAATGCCCTAAATCCAGCATGTACTGTTGAAAAATTCCTATCTGATGCAGCCAGCGGTACTTGGATTGCAAAATTCATTCCTGCAGTAAATGGCGGTTCGAGTTGTACTTCAATTTGGACAGTTCCTGCAGATGTTTCAAACGTGGAAGTCCTTCTGGTTGCGGGCGGTGGGGGAAGCGGAAGAGGAACATGGAGTGGTGGTGGTGGAGCAGGAGGCGTTGTTTATTCCGCAAGTGAATCAATCTCTCAAAGTGAAGTCACAATTCAAGTCGGTGGTGGTGGCGGTGCAGGCGTTGGCACTAGTACAAATGGAGTAGCCGGATGTAATCCGGGAGCAAATGGCGGGAATACTTTTTTTGGATCGTTGACGGCAACTGGTGGTGGCGGTGGTGGACCGGATAACCAAATGACTAGTTGCAATAACCCTTCTACATTTCAAAGTGGTCTAAGTGGTGGTAGCGGTGGTGGCGTTGGTGAAAATAGTAAAAACGCCGTATCGACATCCCAGCCTCTTGCTACCCAACGTTCCCCAGGCTTAGGAAATGCAGGTGGAGCGCATTATTTTTGTAACTACACAGCCGGTGGAGATCAAGCAGGATCAGGAGGAGGAGGCGCCGGTTCTGTCGGCGGTTATGTGAATTCGGGTAACGTTGGTTGCGCTCCGGGAGTCTCGACTCCAATTGGCCTTGCACCAGCACTAACCACTACGACTTATGGAAAACCAGGGTTGGGAGGATCAGGAACGGCTGCCTATTCAATCGTTATCACAAACGCAAATGTACAAGGTGTAGTTCTAGGACAATCGAGCTCAAGTTCTTACTACGTCGCGGGTGGCGGTACTGGCTCTGGAAGAAGTGGACAAACCCGTTGTCCAGGATGCACGGCTGCAAATTTTGCTGGAAGTTTGGGTGGCGGAGGTAAAGGAAGAGACGAGCATGGAACTTTCGGCAGCGCAACTAGTGGATTGGATTTTACAGGCGGCGGTGGAGGCGGCGGTGGAGGAAATGGTGGTTCAGGGTTCCTGCTGATTCGTTATGTCTCAAACTTAGCCGCACCGACAGCTCCAACAATTGGAACAGTTATTGCATCAAATAGCACTACCATCTCAGTTCCATATACAGCAGGAAGCAGTAATGGTTCTGCAATAACTTCTTACACCGTTACTTCATCACCTTCTATTGCATTGACTTTAACCTCTAGTGCTACGGCAAACCCGCTCACTTATACGGGAAGTTTTATTCAAGGCCAGGCATACACATTTAGGATGACATCTACAAATGGTAGTGGCACAAGCAATCTTTCTTCTTCATCCAATTCGATAACTCCATTTCTTAATGCACAAACCGTAGATTGGGCTCCAACAACTTCACTTCTAACAACAAACTCTCCTGCAACTCCCTCAGTATTGGCGACCGCTCTCGGATCGGCTTCGATTACATATACATTAGTAAATGCAGGAACCACTGGGTGTACAGTAAATTCAATCTCTGGAGTTCTTACCTTTACCACGGCTGGAAGTTGCACAATTAGAGCATCGGCAGCAGCCACGTCCAACTATTCAGCTGCCACAACTGATGTTGTATTTGTTATTTCTCAAGGCATTAGGAGTATTACTGTCACCCAATCTGCAAACGGAACAATCTCTCCTTCCACGATTTCAAAAAATTGCGGATCTAGTCAGTTATTTACTTTTTCTTCTGATACAGGATACTCCGTAGCGTCTATCACGATTGATGGCGTCGCGCTAACTGGATCTGCATTAACTAATGCCGTCTCTTCCGGCTATACATTTACAAATATCATTGTGGATCACACTGTTTCAGCAACCTGGTTACCGAATAATTACACAGTTACTTACGACGGATCTTCCCCTACAACAGGATCAGTGCCAATAGATGCAAGTAATTACAACATCGCTGGATCAGTAACAGTGTTAGGAAATACTGGGACTCTTACTAAAACTGGTTATATCTTTGTTGGTTGGACCGACAACATTGGTGGAACTGAAACTATTTATGGTCCAGGTCAAACTACTACCTACACAGTTGTCACTTCTAATATAACTTTTTACGCTAAATGGAGCCCTACCTTTCAAACTGTTACCTACGCCTTAGCCGGAGGCACCAGCGCACTTCCTACCCAAACAGCAGTGGCAACCGCGGCACTATTTACTACCGCGGCAACTCCACTTCGTGCTGGTTACACCTTTACCGGCTGGTCAGATGGCATAACAACAA
>SYAM01000107.1 GCA_005787645.1 Actinomycetota bacterium
ATGAAAACGTTGACCAGCCGCGCTCTCGCTAATTCCTGTTCGGTCGAGGTAAGGCAAGATTCCGCCGAGGTGTAACGGCCATCCTGTTCCCAGCAACATACAGAGGTCGATCTCGGCAGCGGTAGCAACGACACCGTCATCGAGCATCATTCGCGCCTCTTGAGCAAGAGCGGTGAGCGCACGAGTGCGGACCTCATCGGCGCTCGATGGCTTATCTCCCCGCTCGATACATGCAGCGGCGTCAGGATTAATAACGAGGTTGCCCTTCTCATCTCTGTTGTAGAAGGTACGGACGCCATTTTTTACCAGTCGTTCGATCGTTGGGCTAACTTTGTATCGATCTCCCAGCGTTGCATTAAGAGTTTGAGCGACGTGGAGCGCCACCCCGGGGCCAACTAGGCCGAGAAGTTCAAAGGAGCTCATCGGCAATCCCAGCGGCGTCATCGAACTGTCGGCAACTTCAGGCGAGGTTCCTTCATCAAGAGCGTCAGTTATCTCTCCCATAAAGCGCATGAGTAGGCGATTGACGACGAAGGCAGGTGCATCTTTTACGATCACCATGGTCTTCTTGAGTTCCTTACCGATAACCACAGCGGTGGCAGTGGTCGCATCGTCGGTATGAGGCGTGCGTGCTATCTCTAAAAGTGGCATCACAGCAACGGGATTGAAGAAGTGGAACCCGATAACTCGCTCGGGATTCTTCAAGTGATCTGACATCTTCGATACCGACAATGACGAGGTATTAGTCGCCAAGATGCACTCAGGGGAGATGATTGTCTCAAGTTCGCTAAAGAGCTTCCGTTTGATCTCCATCTCTTCGAAGACTGCCTCGATGATGAAATCACACGGAGCAAAATCCTTGTTACTCGTGCTCCCGGTGAGGATATTTTTTAGCCAACCAGCCTCTTCATCTCGCATGCGCTTCTTGGATACCAAGGTATCGAGCTCATTATGAATCCAGGCTAAGCCTTTATCTACTCGAGCGTGATCAAGATCGGTGATGTGAACCGGAACTTTGAGGTTGCGCAAAATCAGTAAGGCTAATTGGGAGGCCATCAACCCTGCACCAACAACGCCCACACGCATGATTTTTCTGGCAAGCGCTGGCTTTGGTGCGCCCTCCACCTTCTTCTTACTCTTCTGGATCAAATTAAAGGCGTATATCGATGCTCGGAAGGGATCGCCCATCACTAATTCATTGAGAGCATCGTCTTCAGCAGCAAATCCCGAATCGCGTGTTGCCGTCCGCGATTGCGCCATCAACTGGAGCGCTAACCGTGGCGCATCAACTGGTGCCGCACCATACTTCTTCGATTTTGCTCCAGATCCAATTTCAGCCGCTGATTGCCAGGCTCCATCATCTGAGAGGTGATTGGTCCGTTCGATTCTCTTTTTTCCAGAGAGTATCTCTGCGGCAAAGGAGAGGGATTTTTCGAGAAAATCAGCGGGTAGATAGACCGCATCGACAATTCCAAGTTCAAGAGCCTCTGGCGCCTTAAGCATGGTGTTGTTGTTGAGCGCATTGACCATGATTACCTTGGCTGCCTTTTCGGGGCCGATCAATTGCGGCAATAAAGTTGCTCCTCCCCATCCTGGAACTAATCCAAGGAAAACTTCGGGGAGGGCGACAAAAGCGGTGCTGGCAAGGGTTCGGTAATTGCAGTGCAGACCAATTTCTAATCCACCACCAAGAGCCAACCCATTGATAAATGCGAAAGTGGGTTTGCCACATTCACCTAGACGACGGAAGACATCGTGCCCAAATTTTCCAAAGGCTCGTGCTTGCGCGCCATCTGTGACGCTAGCGACTCCGCTGAGGTCAGCGCCGGCTGCGAAGATGAATGGCTTTCCGGTCACTCCAATCGCATCTGCGCCAGAGGCGAGCGCACTATCAATCGCGTTATTAAGTTCGGTCAAACCTTCAGGACCTATGGTGTTTGGTCGATTGTAATCTAATCCATTATCTAAGGTGATGAGGGCGAGTTTTCCTGCGAAACCAAATGCTCCTAGATCTACTTCGCGGACTACTGCTTTTGTTACGACTTCTTCTGGAGTGGAAGCGCTCACGATTACTTCCCACCCTTTCCAGTGAAGTGCGGGTTCTCCCAGATAATGGTGCCACCCATGCCTAATCCGATACACATCGTCGTAATTCCATAGCGCACCTCAGGATGCTCCTCGAAACCTCGGGCGAGATTAAGGATGAGGCGAATTCCGGAAGAGGCGAGTGGATGCCCAACGGCAATTGCACCGCCATAGATATTTACCCGTGGATCATCATCAGCGATACCGAAGTGATCCAAGAACGCTAAGACTTGAATTGAGAAGGCTTCGTTCACTTCAAAGAGGCCGATTTGATCAATTGTGAGCCCCGCCTTGTCGAGAGCCTTTATCGTTGCTGGAACTGGGCCGTAACCCATGATCTCGGGAGCAACTCCTGCAAAAGCGAAGGAGAGTAACTTTGCTTTAGGTGCAAGTCCCCGTTTTGTCGCTTCACGATCGCTCATGAGAAGAGCAGCAGTTGCGCCATCATTTAAACCCGCGGCATTACCAGGTGTCACTCGCCCCGCTGGTCGAAATGGAGTTTTTAATCCAGCTAAACCTTCCATCGTGGTGGTTGGTCGCGGTGGCTCATCTACAGTAGCCACACCCCAACCTAATTCTGGTGAGCGAACAGCTACTGGAATTAAGTCGCGTTGGATTTTCCCTGCTTGATATGCAGCAGCGGTCTTCATCTGCGAGTTATAGGCGTAACGATCGGCACGCTCTTTGGTTAGATGCGGAAATTTGTCGTGGAGTCGTTCCGCGGTGGCGCCCATAGAGAGCGCATCTTGATCGACCATCTTCTCAGCTAAATAACGTGGATTGGGATCCATGAGATCGCCCATCGGGTGATTGCCCATATGTTCCACGCCGCCCGCTAATGCAATGTCATACGCGCCCATCGCAATACTTCCAGCGAGAGTGGTGACAGAAGTAAGGGCGCCAGCGCACCAGCGATCAACAGAGTAACCAGGAACAGATTGAGGGATACCTGCAAGTAGAGATGCGCTCCTGCCGATATTCATACCTTGATCGCCATTTTGCGCAGCGGCGGCAATTGCGACATCGTCGATATCCTCTGGAGAAACTTTTTCATTACGTTCGAGGAGCCCTCGAATACAGCGCACCATGATGTCGTCGGCGCGAGTGCCTGCGTAGAGGCTCCCAGCTTTTCCGAAGGGGGTGCGGACTGCGTCGATGAGAACTACTTGATTTTTGTTATGGCTACTCTGGTTAGTCATCAGTTGTCCCTCAATCCTCGCGCTCTGCACGCGCCCATTGCATCGAGCTACGCACAGGGTTAGGTTACTGGCGAGTAACTTACTTCGCCACTACCCCTTGAGATGCGGGCATGTCTTTGCCGCTCTTGCGGAGGTAAATCGGCAGGATGAGGGTCAAGAAGGCTCCCCATGCCAAGAATTCCACCCATGTGAATGCGGTACGAAAACCGAGAGTTCCCTGGAGGAAAGTTGCCGCCACCGAATCTGGAGCCATCCACGCGGAGATGTTCCATGCGTAGGAGCCTTCCCCTGGGAACCAGCCCAACTCCTGAAACTCATGAACTCCGTATGCAAGAACGCCTGCTGCAATCACAACAAGTGCCACTCCAGTGATGGTGAAGAACTTACTCAAATTGATGGTGATGGCTCGACGATAGATCAACCAACCCAATGCAACGGCAGAGACCAATCCGATGGTCAATCCCAATGCGGGAGTGCTATTGGAGGTTGCAGTGCGAAAATTTGCATAGGCAAAAACGGCTGTTTCCAGACCCTCACGTACTACCGCAAAAAATGCCGCAAGAGCGAGCGTTAATGGTCCAGTAGTGAGAGCAGTCGAGACTTTCCCTTGTAGCTCATTGCGAAGTCCTCGCGCTGCGCTCTTCATCCAAAAGACCATCCATGTAACCAGTCCCACTGCGAGCAGCGATGTAGTGCCGGCAAAAAATTGTTCTCCTCGCTCAGATAATTCAGCAGAGGTAAAGGCGAGGAAGCCACCTGTTGCAAAACTCAATAACAGTGCGGCGGCGACGCCGATCCAGACTGATGCGAGGTGTTTACGGTTTCCCACCTTGACGATGTAGGCAATTAAGATTCCCACGATCAGTGCGGCTTCAAGACCTTCTCGGATTCCCACGAGGAAATTGCTAAGCATGAGCTAAGCCTAAAGGCCGGAGAGTATTTACGCAACTAATGTGTTGCGTAATTCATGAGAGTTCGCTCACGCCCTCCTCAGCCTTGGATTCCAAGGGGGTGCTCGCCCCCTCAATCGAGAGAAGGAGTTTGGCGGAATGAGAGATCTGCCAGGGACGAGCGCCGCAGGAGGCGAGGAAGTCAACAACATCTGATTCGCTCCGCCCCCTTTGTGGAGGCTCCTGCCAGCAGAAGCGACGGATGGTGTCGGGGGAGAGGAGATTCTCTGCCGGCAGATCAAGTTCGGCGGCGCGATCGCTGAGTGCTTTTCGAGCATGAGTCAATCGGGCGTAGGCAAGAGGAGAGCGTTCCTTCCAGATACGCAAATGTGCCGGCGGTCCATCAGAGGCGGCAGGCCGTGCAACTGTGGGATGCGCTCGCGCTGCTTCCAACGCGCCCCACCAGAGTTGAGCATCTCGTTTGAGAGCTGACACTGCTTTCAGTTGGAGAAGAGTCGAAGGTGGTTTAAGTGCAACATTGACCAACGCTCGATCATTAAGAATTCGTCCGGCGGCGATATCACGCTCCTGCGCAATCGCATCACGCACCCGCCACATCTCACGCACGATGGCAAGTTGTTCTGGTTTCTTCACTTGGTGTATTCCTGAAGTCCTTCGCCATGGCTCTCGGCGCGGAGCAAATGGTGGAGCATTTAGAGCCGCTGTCGACTCCTGGAGCGCCCACTCAAGTTTCTCTCTCTCGCGCAAGACCCTGACAATCTCATCTTTGAGATCGAGAAGAACATCTACATCGAGGGCTGCATAGATCAACCAATCATGATGGAGAGGTCGCTGTGACCAATCCACGGCGGAGTGCTCTTTAGCTAGTCGGATATTTAATAGTGATTCGGTGAGAGCGCCGAGTCCAACTCGGGGAAAACCCGCAATCCTTCCAGCAAGTTCGGTGTCAAAGAGCGATGTTGGCTCAATCCCGACCTCACGCAAACAGGGTAGGTCTTGAGAACTTGCATGGATGATCACTTGGCAGCTGCGAATCACATCATTGAGTTCAGAGAAAACCTGACGGGGATCACTTCCCGAGAATGCGATGGGATCGATGAGATGGAGCCCACCACCTCGTCGAAATATTTGGATCAAATATGCCCGTTGCGAATATTTATATCCTGATGCGCGTTCAGCATCAAGGGCGATATCGCCTTCACCTTGCTTCAGTTGCGAAACTGCACTTTCCAGTCCCTCGAGAGTAGAAATAATTTCAGGAAGCGGGGTACGAGGTGCAGTAAGGAGAGGTATTTGCTCCTGCTCCTGTTCGGGCCCCTCCTCCAGCAATTCCTCGGACAATGGATTACTTGCTCGTGCTATTCCGTCGAACCATCGTGGAGACGCCATCACCGCGAGAGATGGGCGGTAAGCCGGCGCAATGTGCAAGTAATTCGGTCCATCGTTCGAGGTGATCGATGATCTCGGGAACGCTTTGGGCGAGGGG
Organism: Actinomycetota bacterium; assembly: GCA_005787645.1. Classification (GTDB taxonomy): domain Bacteria; phylum Actinomycetota; class Actinomycetes; order Nanopelagicales; family Nanopelagicaceae; genus IMCC26077. The sequence continues at coordinate 5,682 of SYAM01000107.1, forward strand.
AGTCCACGAGGCGCGAATCTCCAGTTCAGTCAATGCACCTCGCTCGGCAAGTTCACCAAATGATGAACTGAGCGCAAGAGTTACCGTGCCACTTAAACCGGTCGCTGAAAGATCTGATATCGACTCTTCAAACCATGACCATCCCACTTGAGGCAAGAGCGGGTCTGATCCCATCTCCTGTTCGATATCTGCTTTTATGAAAGTCACTGCACGCAAATCTCCACCCCATGTTTCTTGGCCCCCAGGCTCATGGAGCAATACGAAGCGTCCATTGGCCACTTCATGATCGCCTTCAAAACATTCGGCTGTGAGAGCGAAACCAATAGAGGCAAGTTTTGCCGGAGCAGGAATTTCTTCACACTCAATTTCAGGGCGGGGACGGAAAGCACGAAGCTCGTTGAGTAATTCATCGACATCACCGATGAAGCCACTGTCCCTACTCATATATATAAGGGTAAAGAGGGCTATCCCATGCGTCGGGAGGCGCGCTCGTATCGCTCGAAGGTAGTGCCATTCACCTCTTCACGTGATGTGAGAGACATTTTTGCAAGGAGCAGATCCTCATCGAGGAAGTGGCCATCACCACGTGTGTGAGTTCGAGTGAGATAGAGAGAATCAAGAGATTCCTCTGTGAGTAGTTGATGGATAAGGGTGACCCCACCTTCACAGAGAATCGCCCCTGTGATCGCCTTACCGATCTCTTCGATAAATGCACCTGGACTCAACCCTGTGGAGCGACGATAGATAAAAAGTCGGTGTGGAGTTTTGGCATATGGCTCACTCTCTGCTGTTCGCGAACCCACCACGATTGCCCCCAACTCGGGGGAGTGACGGAGGGTGCGAAAGCGTGCCCGATCCTCCTGGGTAGTGATACCGCGGCTGACTCCATCCAGGGTGCTGGCAGAGTTTGCCCCCACAACAAGGCAGGCGAGCACCCGTGGGCGCGAGGGTGGCAGATCCATAGCGATAAGAGTAAGTCAGCGCTGGGGGCGGGTGATTTGCTGAGAATTTGACGGAAATAGCGCTCTTCCTGGTAGAGGCGAGGTTTTGAAGTTGAGCGCCGGATGAGAGGCTGGTTAGCCTTGAGGTTATGACGACCATCCAGGTCTGCCGCGCAAGCCTTGGCCGTATCGCCCTTGCCCTTGCGGTGGTGGCCTCGCTCGCCAACGCCCTACCAAGCCAGGCGGCCCCCCGTCCGAGCGCACGCCTCCTGGAGGTGCAGGCGCGCGTGATCGACCTGCAGAATCAGGCCGCCTCGGCTGCCGAAGGGGCGCAAGAGGCAAAGGTTCGCTTGGCGCAACTCAATCAAACGCTCGCTGGAGTCCAAGAGAAAGCCGCGCGACAACGGGGCGAACTGGAGGAGATCCGTAAATCTCTCGGTTCTATCGCTCTGGAGCAATACAAGAGCTCTGGGCTCGGTCAATCCTTACAACTGCTCTTCTCCTCCGATCCCACCGCGTATCTTGCATCAGCCGGAGATCTGGATTCGCTGACTCGACGCCGCTCGCTCGAGTTACGTCGCTACGAATCTGCCACACAAAAACTCCGACAGACCACGATGCTCGTAAGCGACAAAGCAAAGCTTGTTCGTGCCACGCAAAGGAAACTTGAGGCACAAGCACGCGCTGCAAATGCCAAACTTGCCGAAGTTGAGAAGATTCTCAAATCATTGAAAGCATCAGAGCGCAAAGCGTTATTGGCAGCGCAACGACGTTCCGAGGCAAAAGATCTCGCCTCATCACGTGCCACTGCAAAGAATCTCCGTAATACCTCAGGTCGTGCCGGCGTTGCACTTCGTTATGCCATGTCACAAATTGGTGATCGCTATGTATTTGGTGCCGCCGGGATGCAAACGTGGGATTGTTCGGGATTGACCATGCGCGCTTTCGCGGCGGCAGGAGTGTCGCTGCCGCACTCATCTCGGGCGCAATTTCGATATGGAAAAAAGATTCCACGCTCCCAACTCCGCCCTGGGGACCTGGTATTTTTCAAAGTTCCCATTAGTCACGTGGGTATTTATGTGGGAAATGGAAAGATGGTCCACGCGCCTCGACCCGGTTACCGCGTGAAAATCGCCCCGATAAATCAGATGCGATACGTCGGAGCTGTACGTTTATAGCGTGGAAAAGATACTTTTCGTTACCAATGATTTCCCTCCGCAAAGTGGCGGCATCGAGACATTTATTGAAGGGCTAATCAGGCAACTACCCAAAGGATCGGTGGTAGTGCACACCTCGACTCGGGGCGATTTAGCCGCGCAAGAAGATTATGACCAGAAAATCTTCGATGAGCTAGCGGTAGTAGTCGTCCGAGATCGACAAAAAATTCTCCTTCCAACTCCGGGGTTGCTCAATCGAGTAGCAGGAACACTTCATGCCCACTCAATCAAGAGCGTTGTCTTTGGTGCCAGCGTTCCTCTGGGACTACTGGCTTCACCGTTACGAAAACGTGGCGTGCGGAAGATAGTTGCTATCACTCATGGACATGAAGTGTGGTGGTCAAAATTGCCACTCTTCTCCCACTTACTTCGAATAGTGGGTCGGAGCGTCGACTACCTAACATATCTTGGATCTTTTACTCAGAGAGCAATTACTCGGGCGTTAGCTCACAGTGATCGGCAGAAGTTGACACATCTACCTCCTGGGGTAGATATCGAGCGGTTCCAACCTGGACCCAAGGCGAATCACATCCTCGAGCGTTACGGATTAGAGAGTAAGTCAGTGATTTTATGTGTGGGCCGATTGGTACAACGGAAAGGTCAAGATGTATTGATCAAGGCGATGGCGCTTATTCGACATAAGCATCCTCATGCCCATCTGGTGATTGCAGGAACGGGAAATTACCGGAAGAAACTGGAAAAATTAGCTGAACAATCAGGAGTGAATTCTGCAATCACTTTTATTGGACGTATTCCATTTGATGAATTACCTGATCTTTTCCGAAGCGCTGATATTTTTGCATCTCCCACTCGAGATAGGTTCGCCGGGTTGGAAGTAGAGGGATTGGGAATAGTTTTCTTAGAGGCAAGTGCCTCTGGATTACCTGTTATTGCCGGAGATTCAGGGGGTTCACCCGATGCAGTCCAAGAGGGGAGTACCGCACTTGTCGTCGATGGCCGAGATGTGCAAGGAGTGGCTACAGCGCTCGATCACCTTCTCTCCAATCCAACCCACGCTCAAATGATGGGCGCACAAGGCCGAACTTGGATGGAGAGTCAATGGAGTTGGCAAGTAATCGGCCAACGTTTTCGCACGCTACTTGAGTTGAACTAGTCCTAGAGATAACGCACGAACAACTGCAGAGGTACGGTTATCGCACTCTAG
>SYAM01000108.1 GCA_005787645.1 Actinomycetota bacterium
CCGCCGGCTCTGCCTTCAGAGGTTCAAATCCTCTACCCGCCACCATTGCTATGATGGAAGTCGAACTAGTTCAGAAAACCGTTAGAGGAAAGGTCTCGTATGAAAAAAATTGGGTTAGTTGTAGCCCCCCTGCTCGTGCTCTCTCTAGTAGTCACCGGTTGCGGTGCAAAGAAAGATGCTGGTAGCGAATCAGCTTCAGAGCAAGTCAATGACACTCAAGCAAATAAGTTGACCGAAGATCAAACTGATGGCGCGCTAGTTTCTATTAAGGGAGTATTTGGCGAGACCACCGCTATTGAAGGCGGCATCGAGGTCACTGTGTCACAACCAATGAACTACATGCCAAGTGCTGATGCGCAGAATTACACCGAAGAATTGACAGCGAACTCCATGGACATCACCATTAAGAATGGCGCTTCAGAGGATCTTGATACATCATCAATAGTCTTCTCGGCGGATTCTGGTGTGAACACGTGCCTTGAAATTGTTGATACAGCAAATGGTTACGAAGGTGTGCCAGTAGTAATTCTCCCGGTTGGTGAGACTATCTCTTTCAAGTACGCAACTGGTTGCGTTGGAAAGCCTGGCGAAAATCTCGTTGTGAAGACCTGGTTCTCCGCAGCGAAGGTGAACTTCGAGGGGACTATCGCATAACTAGAAAGTAACTAGAGAGGGCGGGTAGCGAGAGCTACTCGCCTTTTTCTTTGAGTTGACGCTCTTCGATTTCGACAATCTTTCGTAATAAATTCTTCATATCTTCTTGTTCCTCGTGAGTAAACGCATCACGGTTAACAATAAGTTTTGAGGCGAATGACGCTGTGATCATCGGAATAAGAAAAAGAATCATGACAAGCAGTAGCACAATGGCTGTCATTCGCCCACCTAGGCTTGCCGGATAGAAATCTCCATACCCCACTGTGGTAGAGGTAATCAGCGCCCACCAGAGGGAATCAAGGAGGTTTTTCCTTTCGAAGAGTGAGTAGGAGATGGAGGCGAGAAACAACAAGACCAAAGAGGTTAGGACCAACAACCTGGGGGAGTTGGCTACCTTCACGAAGAGGTTCGAGAGTGATTTCATGCCAGGAATTTTGCCCCAGCCTTCCTTGGATGTCTATCAGCTTTTTACCACCGCTATGCTTCGGGTATGGCGAATAAGTTGGCTAAGACGAAAGTAAAGCGTCGCTTTCCTGGTTTCAAAGAGTTGGCCGGACTCATGCGTTTTCGTAAGCCCATCATCAGCCCGAAGCGTCGGCGATTAGCGCGGGCGTTGACCATCTGGGATCTGCGAATAATCGCGAAACGAAGAACTCCGCAAGCGCCTTTTGATTACACCGATGGATCAGCCGAAACCGAGAGCTCGTTAGTACGAGCTCGAGAAACTTTTGAGAATATCCAGTTCCATCCAAAGGTTCTCATTGATGTCTCAACGGTCGATCTCTCAGTGGAGATGTTGGGGCAACGACATGCAATGCCGCTAGGAATCGCCCCGACAGGGTTTGCGCGCATGATGCAGCATGAGGGTGAGCGAGCAGGTGCTGCGGCGGCAGAAGCGGCAGGAATTCCATTCTGTCTCTCTACTCTAGGCACCACTTCAATCGAGGAAGTCGTTAAAGCTGCGCCAGATGGTCGGAACGCCTTTCAGTTATATATGTGGAAAGACCGCGAGCGCTCGATGGAATTGGTCCACCGCGCTGCAAAAGTTGGCGTCGATACCTTGATACTCACGGTCGATGTGCCAGTGGCCGGAGCACGGTTGCGCGATACCCGCAATGGAATGACTATCCCACCATCAATCTCTACCAAGACAATTCTTAACGCGATTCCGCGCCCAGCGTGGTGGATGAATTTTCTCACTACCGAACCTTTGAAGTTTGCTTCATTGGATTCATGGAAAGGCACCGTTGCCGAACTCATGGATTTTGTTTTCGATCCCACCATTAGTTATGAGGATCTTCGCTGGATTCGCACACAATGGAGTGGCAACCTCGTCGTAAAAGGAATTCAGCGAGTAGATGATGCGATTGCTGCCGTTGATGCGGGAGCCGATGCCATCATCCTCTCTAATCACGGTGGACGACAGATGGATCGCTCCGTAGTTCCTTACATGTTGATTCCCGATGTGGTTGCTGCAGTAGGTAAGCGAGCTGAAGTGCACATGGATACCGGAATCATGCATGGCGCGGATGTCATCGCTGCCATCGCATCAGGTGCCACTTTCACGTGGGCAGGTCGCGCATATTTGTATGGCTTAATGGCAGGCGGACGAGCAGGCGTTGACCGATCGCTTGAAATTTTACGTTCTCAAATGCTGCGCACCATGAAATTACTTGGCGCTCGTGATCTCTCTGAGCTCAATCCAGATCACATCTCTTATCTACGAAAGATGTGACCAAACCTGCAGATCATGTAAAGCATCTACTCTTCCCTGCGCTTTTCGTAACGTGCCTTCGAAGAGAAACCCCGCTTTCTCGAGCGCTCGTTGCTCTGCAATGTTTGTGACATCTGTTGAGGCCTCCACTCGCACATAACCTTGGCGATGAAGCTCTTCAGCCAGTAGTCGCTGGGCAATCGAACCGATTCCCTGCCCTCGAAATTCTTCGAGCAGGCTAATTCCTATATTCATCGCCTTCGAGCTCTCCGTGGGGCCATACCAGACTGCATGCGACGAGAGATTGCCAACTTCTTGCCATTGATCTCCAGTTCGCAATTCTATTAACCAACGGAATATCACCATTGATTTAGCCTCTTCGGAGATCGCTCCCCAATCATCGAAGGGACTTGTTGAGGCTTTGACAGGGTAGTCGCGCTCTACCGCTCGAATCCTGACCTCAGAAGCCATTTGGCAAGTCTTACATAATTCGCGAGATAATCGGCATATGACGGAAAAGCCCAATATTGGCAGACGGATTATCAAGCTCTTCACCGATCGCGCCGTCTGGGTTCGTCAAATCACCGTAACGGCCCTTGCCGCTGCAGTTGCTTGGGTACTAGGTGACGTACTTATCGTTGATGGAGGATTGGTAGCAGCGATAGTAGCCAGCCTCTCAACGCGCATCTCTATGCATAAATCGATTCGTGAGGGGTTCGGTCAGATTGTTGGTACTTCAATTGGTGCTGGTATCGCTTTGACGGCGGTCTGGCTTTTTGGTTTCGGCTTTATCACGGTGGGCATCACCGTCTTTCTCTGTGCCATTGTCGCTCGAGCGCTACACCTGGGCGAAGTCGCTTCAATCAACGTTCCAGTTACAGCGCTCATTGTGATTGGACCAGCATTTGGAGAGAACACTGCAATCCATCGAACGCAATCAACCTTATTAGGTGCCGCAATTGCCATTCTCTTCTCCTACTTCTCGCATTCCAAAACCCCGGCAGGTCGAACTATCGATCAAATCTCGCGCCTTGGTAACAAGTGCGCATTACTTCTAGCCAAGATGTCTATTGGGGTCGCTCATGGCTTTACCGAGAAAGATGCGGGTAATTGGTTGGCACAAGCGCGTCTCTTAGTCGAAGAGATTCCTAAGGTTCGTGCACAAGCGCTGGAGGCAAAGAGTTTTGCTCGATGGTTCCCTACAGCCGAGTTCGATGAAGCAGAGGAGCTTTATGCGCGCGGAGTTGCAGTGGAGCACACTGTCGTTCAGGTGCGCACCATTGCGCGAACACTCTTTGACACTGCCGTAGTAGGTGGAATAAGCGAAGGCACGCGAATTCAGATAGCACAGGCATTGGCCACTGCGAGCTCAGCGATATCAGAGAAGGTTAAAGATTTCGCAATTGTTGACGGCGATGATTCTCATTCAACGATTACAGATGATGTACGTCAAGCAGGAGCCGATCTAACGGAGAAATTAATTGAGGAAGCGAGCAAAGCAGATCCTGAGCAACTTGCTCGAAATATTTCTATTGCAACCAACCTAGAGCGCATTGCAGATTCACTGGATCAGAGTTCACCGGCATTGGACAAAGTAGCAACCCCTGATGAACCCGCCGAACATAAAGTAATTAAGGATTTCCCGATTACTCGAAAGATAAAGCGGATCTTTCGTAGGTATTTCTAGTGAATTCTAGAGCCCACCAATTGCAATCATTGCGACTATTCCAACAAGCACAATCAATGTGATGATTCGGCGGGTTCGGTTACTCATAGTTTATCAACTACGTACTCGATACATGTAGTAAGCGCTTCAACATCAGCAGGATCGATAGCAGGGAACATTCCGATACGTAATTGATTCTTGCCTAACTTACGGTACGGCTCGGTGTCGACGATTCCATTGGCGCGAAGGGTTTTTGCGACAGCGAGTGCATCGATACTCTCATCGAAATTTATAGTTCCCACTACTTTGGAACGCATCGCAGGATCTACTACAAATGGGGTGGTGTAGGAGGTCTTCTCTGCCCAGTTATATAGAGTCTCTGCAGACTTTCCGCTTCGACCAGCAGAGAATGTCAATCCACCGTTCTCATTGATCCACTCAATCTGCTCTGCAAGCAACATCAACGTGGCCACTGCAGGGGTGTTGTACGTCTGATCGAGTTTGCTGTTCTCGATGGCAATTGCTAGGTCAAGGAATGCTGGCGTCCAACGATTTGTCGCGGCGATTTTTGCACTACGTTCAAGAGCTGCGGGGCTCATGAGCGCAAGCCACAATCCACCATCCGAAGCAAATGATTTCTGCGGCGCGAAATAGTAGGTGTCAAACTCTTTTGCTTCGACCATTAACCCGCCTGCAGCACTTGTTGCATCAACGAGCACGATTCCGTTGGCTCCTGCTGGTCGCTTGATCTCCATTGCTACGCCGGTAGAGGTTTCATTATGCGTCAACGCATAGGAATCGATGCTGCTATCTGCTTGAGCCTGCGGATGGGATCCTGCTGGACTCTCGATAACCACTGGATCACCGAGGAAAGGGGCGCTTTTTACCCCACTTGCGAATTTTGAGGAAAACTCTCCAAAGACTAGATGTTGCGATTTCGCTTCAATTAAGCCGAAAGTTGCTACATCCCAGAATGCGGTAGAGCCACCATTGCCGAGTACTACCTCATAACCATCAGGGAGCGTAAATAGATCCTTTAAACCACGACGAACGCGAGCAACGACATTTTTTACGGGAGCCTGACGATGTGAGGTGCCCAAAATTGATGCACCACTTGCGGCGAGCGCTGAGATCGCCTCCGATCGAATCTTCGAAGGGCCACATCCGAAGCGACCATCTCGGGGTTTCAGGTTTGCGGGAATCGTTATATCTGCGCTCATAGGGAGAGAGCCTACCGAAGATTATTTACTCCGTGATTTACGGAGCCAAGCGCTGTCGTGACCAGGTGCCATCGCTGACTTGTGTGAAGCGAATACGGTCATGTAAACGAGAATATCGCCCCTGCCAGAATTCAAAGGAATGTGGGACTGCACGATATCCGCCCCACTTTTCAGGCAACGGAACCTCAGAACCCTTCGGATATTGCTCGGCGTATTGACTCCATTTTTTCTCTAGTTCGCTTCGATCCTTGAGCTCTGTTGATTGATCGCTGGCCCATGCCCCAATTCGGCTCTCCCACGGACGTGATGCAAAGTACTCCTCAGACTCTTCCCGAGTGACTTTCTCGACGCGGGCATTGATGATCACTTGTCGCTCCATAGGAAACCACGGGAAGAGCAGGGAAACTTCTGGGTTTGCATCCATCGATTGCGCTTTCCGTGAGTGGTAGTTGGTAAAAAAAGTACACCCACCGCTTTTGCTATCGAATCCTTTGAGTAAGACAGTACGAGTTGAGAGGTTCTGGCCATCAAAGGTACTTAAGACCATTGCATTTGCCTCAACGATATAGGGGTTACGTGCAGCCTCTGTGAGCCATAGGGAAAAAAGCGAGAGGGGTTCCTGCCCAGCGATGGCCTCAGTCAGGCCCACCTCTCCATAGGAGCGGCGCATTGCCCGGATTGCTTGGTTGATATCGCTGGCAGTCGGCTCGCTCATAGATGTAAATCTAGACCCCCAGGGCAGGTGGTGGAGAGTGTGTGGTGCGCCACTTAGTAACCCAGGAGAAGAGGCGAACTTCTGGTTTGCCATGGGTCAAAGCAGGGGCAGAATACGTGCAGGTAACTACTCTCAGGGGAGCCCCATGGACGACTTTAAACCCGGTCTTGAAGGTGTCATTGCCTTCGAATCAGAGATTGCTGAGCCGGATAAAGAGGGAAGCGCGCTGCGTTACCGCGGAGTCGATATCGAGGATCTCGTTGGCCGTGTCACTTTTGGAAATGTTTGGGGCTTACTCGTTGATAACGAATTTAATCCAGGACTTCCTGCTGCCGAGCAATTCCCACTACCCGTGCACTCAGGTGATGTTCGTGTTGATGTGCAATCGGCGATTGCGATGCTCGCACCAGCCTGGGGTTTAAAGCCGTTACTTGATATCTCGGATGAAGAAGCGCGGAGCAATCTTGCTCGGGTATCAGTCATGGTGCTCTCTTATGTCGCGCAATCTGCTCGTGGTACTTGGCAACCAATGGTGCCGCAATCTGAGATTGACAAAGCACATACAGTGGTTGAGCGAATGATGATTCGTTGGCGCGGTGAGCCTGATCCACTCCACGTACGCGCAATTGATGCCTACTTTGTCTCTGCCGCTGAGCATGGCATGAATGCATCGACATTCACTGCGCGTGTCATTGCCTCAACAGGGGCCGATGTTGCTGCATCGATCTCTGGCGCTATCGGCGCGATGTCCGGACCACTTCATGGTGGCGCACCACTTCGCGTTCTGCACATGATTGAAGGAGTAGAGAAAACTGGCGATGCTCGCAAGTACGTCAAGGATGTAATGGATCGCGGTGAACGCCTCATGGGATTTGGTCATCGCGTCTATCGCGCTGAAGATCCACGTGCACGCACCCTTCGTCGAACTGCGAAGGAACTTGGCGCACCGCGTTATGAGATTGCCCTTGCCCTTGAACAAGCAGCGCTCGCCGAGCTGCAGGAGCGTTACCCTGAACGCGTCCTTGCAACAAACGTTGAGTTTTGGGCTGCGGTTGTTCTGGATTTTGCGCAAGTTCCGGCGTATCTCTTTACCTCGATGTTCACCTCGGCACGAACTGCAGGGTGGGCTGCGCACGTTCTTGAACAGAAGAAGACTGGGCGATTAATCAGACCATCAGCTCGCTACATCGGACCTGAGCCGCGTAAGCCAGAGGATGTAAAGGGTTGGGATAGCTCAATCCATTCCCTTCATAACTGATTCATGGCCAACGCACGCGATCAGATTGCCATCATGTGGTTTCGTCGCGACCTGCGACTTATCGATCATCCGGCGCTCTCCGACGCGATTGCCAATTCTGACGCGATAATCCCGCTATTTATCCTCGATGAGAAGTTGATTCAGGATGCCGGGTCAAAGCGATTGGCATACCTTGCCAATTCCCTACAAGCACTTGATGAATCTCTCGGCAATAAGTTACATGTTCGAGTCGGCGATCAAGTAGAGGTGCTGCAAGACCTGATGAATCAGCACAACGTCACTGGTGTGTACATCTCTGAAGAATTCGAACCTTATGGTCTTTCACGTGATAAGCGCGTTACTGAAGCTGGTTTTCCGCTGATTAAAGTGGGAAGTCCGTACGCAGTATCACCAGGGAGAGTGCGAAAGCCTGACGACACCAATTACCGGGTTTACACTCCATTTTATAAAGGATGGGTTGCTCATGGATGGCGTAAGCCAATCACAGCTCCTAAATCGATCAATGCGCTCGAACCTGGACCAGATGCACGAAATTTCCCAACGTGGACTGCTCCTCAAGGCACTGAAATCTTTGAAGCTGGCGAACGTGCTGCACATAAACGGTGGAATGAATTTAAGAAAGGAGCGCTAGCCCAATACGATGAGGCACGAAACATGGCTGGTATTGATGGCACAAGTAGATTGAGTGCTCACCTTAAGTGGGGAGAAATTCATCCACGTACACTCCTGGCAGACTTGGGTTCAAGTAAAGCGCACGAGGTGTATCGAAAAGAGATTGCCTGGCGTGAGTTCTACGCAGATGTACTCCACCATTTTCCGCACACTGAACATGAGTACTACTCGCCTAAATATGCCAATATGCGCCATGACGAACCAGGGGAGAAATTCGAAAAATGGTGCCAAGGCAAAACCGGGTATCCATTTGTCGATGCGGCAATGCGACAGATTGTCAAAGAAGGGTGGATGCACAATCGCACTCGAATGGTCGTGGCATCCTTCTTAGTCAAAGATCTGCATATTGAATGGCAACATGGAGCAAATTTCTTTATGGAGCACCTCGTCGATTTTGATGTTGCATCCAATAGCCATGGCTGGCAGTGGACTGCGGGATGTGGCACTGATGCTTCACCGTATTACCGA
>SYAM01000022.1 GCA_005787645.1 Actinomycetota bacterium
ATCCGCCGAGCAATGGAGGATTATTCGCGCAAACGACATGAAGAAGAGGAGTATCAATTTGTCTATTCGCCTCATCTAACGAAATCTGCGCTCTTTGAAACATCGGGACATTTAGAGTGGTATGCCGAAGGTATGTATCCACCAATGGTCCTTGACGAAGAGCGAAATAGCGATGGAAGTATCAAGCGCGCAGGAGCCTCCTATTACATGAAGCCGATGAATTGCCCTTTTCATAATTTGATTTACAGGTCACGTGGTCGCTCATATCGTGAACTTCCGTTGCGTCTCTTCGAATTTGGAACTGTCTATCGCTACGAGAAATCGGGAGTGATCCAAGGATTAACGCGCGCTCGTGGCTTTACTCAGGACGATGCGCACATTTATTGCACGCCCGAACAAATGCCTGAGGAGCTCGATAATCTCCTTACCTTCGTCCTTAACCTACTTCGTGACTATGGACTAAGTGATTTCTTCCTCGAACTCTCCACCCGTAACGACGAAAAGTACGTGGGTGATGATCATGACTGGGCGGTGGCAACCGAACGTTTACGCGATGCGGCTGCGCGCCAGAATCTCGAATTGATTCTTGATGAAGGGGGAGCTGCCTTCTACGGGCCGAAGATCTCTGTACAAGCGAAGGATGCAATCGGTCGCACCTGGCAGATGTCCACGATTCAGGTCGATTTCCAACTTCCTAGCCGTTTTGATCTGGAATATGTCGCATCAGATGGTTCACGCGCACGACCTGTGATGATCCATCGCGCACTCTTTGGCTCTATCGAGCGATTCTTCGGCGTTCTCACTGAGCATTACGCCGGAGCATTTCCGCCATGGCTTGCTCCGATTCAAGTCCGCGCGATTCCTGTAGCTGACGCCTTCTTGCCATACCTCAATGAGATTGCTTCCACGATGCGTCGTTCTGGGATTCGTATTGACGTGGACGATAGCGACGATCGGATGCAAAAGAAGATTCGCAATGCACAAATGGAGAAGATTCCTTTCATGATTATTGCTGGTGAAGTCGACCAACAGGCTCAGGCGATTTCTATTCGTTATCGAAATGGCGAACAACAGAATGGGATCCCAATTGCGCGAGCAATAGCAGAGATACAGGCCGCAATCGACACTCGAATTCAGGTATAACATGAGTGGAATATCTGATCACTGGGAGCGAATCTGGTCGCCCTATCGCAAGGAATACAACGAGCGGCTGGCCGGTGGCGACATGGAGTGCCCGTTCTGTCATATCCCCGTGCTATCAGATGAAGAATCACTGATTCTCGCTCGTGGAGAATTCACCTACGTTGTCCTCAATCGCTATCCCTATAACCCAGGGCACCTTCTCGTATGCACCTATCGACACATGGGGGAGTACTTAGATCTCACTGCGGGTGAATTGAATGAGATTTCATCCTTCACTAAAGATGCAATCAAAGCGCTCCGGGGCATCAGTTCGAGTGTCAACTTCAATATTGGTATCAATCTGGGAAGAGTCGCAGGTGCGGGAATACCGGAACACTTCCATCAACATATCGTTCCACGCTGGCAGGGCGATTCGAATTTCATGCCGGTAATCGGCGGAACGAAGGTGCTTTCACAAATGCTCGATGAGACGAGAGATACTCTGGCGAATCTCTGGCCAAAGTAATACATAACTTCGTTATCCCTCCAGAACTTCATTGAGATAGGAAGTAAGTTCCACCTCGCCAAGATGGAATGTATGTGAAAAAGGGATGATGGGAACGAAGAGTCCTGTGGCAAATCGTGAACCATCCAGATCCGCAATCGCCTCGAGATACTCCTCGCGAAACTCCTGGACTAATACCCGATGATCTTCATCGCTTGGTTTAATCAACACGCTCCCTGATGAGTAGTCACGAATATTCAAACTCTCTAGATCAATGAATGCGCATGGCTTGCCCTCTTCATCGTGGAGAACCAAATAAGGGGTTACTCCCTCGCCAAACATGCGCCGGGCTATAAGTACAGCCTCATCGAAATCGGCTTCCGGTTCATCAATCTTGGTGACCACAATGATTCGAGGTACTTGGAACTCGGCAATCTCTTCCCAGGCTTTTATTAGCGTATTGGGAGCGCCTTCATGTGCGCTTATTGCAAGAACCACCGCTGCGAACTCGGCGAATTCATAGGAGAGGTTCTCATCGAAGGCAATGGAGGTGGCGAAAGCGTCAGGTATGGCGGCAGCCACCCCATCGAGATCTGCGGAGCGGTGGCCAATAACCGCAATGCGCGTACCGTTTAATGGAGAACCCACGTGGAGAGCCTACGATGTAACCATCATGATTAGCTCCTTCTTGCGCGCCCCAGTCGCTCGTGTTGTAGAGCCGACCGCCCGCGCGTTGACAAGGTGGAAGGTCACACCTAATCAAGTGACTCTTGTAGGAGCGATAGGCACTTGTGCTACCTCACTTATTTTCTTTACTCGTGGGGAGCTCTTTGTAGGAACCATAGCGATGTTGATTTTCATCTTCAGTGATCTGGTTGATGGAACTATGGCGCGATTGAATGGTGCATCTTCGAAATTCGGAGCCTTCTTGGATTCCACTTCCGATCGGGTTGTTGATGCGACCCTTATCGGTAGCATCACGTATTACCTCTTCACCACCGATGATTCACTCCAGATAGTGGCGTGGTTTGCCCTTACTGGCGGTTTCTTGGTCTCTTATGTGAAGGCGCGCGCGGAGGCCTCTGGCTTCACCTGTGAGGGAGGCTTCGCCGAACGCCCAGAACGGACCATCATTCTTCTAGTTTCAACTGGCTTTGCCGGTCTAGGATTTGACTACATCCTTGCTGCAGGAATCTGGCTCATCGCCGTCACATCTTTTCTGACAGTGGGCTTTCGAGTAATTCAGGTGTGGCGACAACGATGATTGAACACTTGACTAGTTTTGCTTATTTATTCGGTTGGAAAATAGTCCGAACTTTGCCTGAACGATTTGCATATCAACTCTTTGAGAAAATTGCAGATAGGTCATCTCGAAAAGAGGGAAAGTCGTTCCGGCGATTGCGAGAGAATCTGCGTCGAGTCCAACCGAATCTCTCAGAGAGCCAACTACACCGACTTTCCATGGAGGGAATGCGAAGTTACTTACGATATTGGTGCGAGGCATTTCGCCTGCCTTCTTGGAGCCACGATCGACTCACCGGAACAGTCTCCACTGAAGGTGAAGAATTGTTTCGTGCGTGCGTGGCAGAAAAAAGAGGGGTAGTTGTATCCCTCCCACATTCAGGAAATTGGGATCATGCAGGAGCGTATTTCTCGGCAACTGGGATTCCAATAGTTAGTGTTGCTGAGAAACTAAGACCTGAGCGCGTCTTCCAAGCATTTCTCAAATTTCGCGAACGAATTGGGATGAGAATCTATTCGGCCGCAGAGAATGTTATTCCTATCCTTCACGCTCATCTGGCTAGAGGGGAAGTAGTAGCACTTGTTGCAGACCGAGACCTCTCCAAGAGCGGCATCGAAGTAGGTTTCTTCGGTGGCGTGGCGAAGATGCCGAGTGGTCCAGCGTTGTTGGCGCTCCGCAATAATTCCTATCTCATCGTTGCCCACGTGACCTATACGAAAACAGGAATACATATTAAATTCTCAGACCCGCTTACTTCGAGAGCAGTAGGTGAACAGGAGCAGATCAAAGATTTGGTTGAGCAGAGTGCGCGATTATTTGAAGAGGGAATCGCTCGTGATCCTCAGGACTGGCACATGCTGCAGAAGATATGGATAGCGTGATCGTGGTTCCATATAACGGAAAATTGCGAATAGGAATGGTCTCTCCTTACGGCTGGGATCTACCAGGTGGAGTGCAAGCACATATTTCCGATCTAGCTCGCTATTGCATCGAGAAGGGTCATGAAGTGTCGGTCTTAGCTCCAGTGATGGATGAAGACCATCTGCCTTCGTGGGTGCAAAGTTCTGGGCGACCAATCTCGATTCCATATAACGGTGCAGTTGCGCGCGTAGCATTTGGACCGGTGGCTAATAGAAGAGTGCGTAAGTGGATACAAGAGGGGGATTTTGATCTTCTACATCTCCACGAACCTGCAATTCCCTCCCTCTCGCTCCTTGCCTGTTGGGCGGCTGAGGGCCCACTTGTAGGAACCTTTCACGCTTCAGCGCCAAAGCAACGAGCCATCTATGCGGTAGGTCCGATCTTGGAACCTGCTATCGAGAAATTGCATGCTCGAATCGCAGTCAGTCAAACTGCACGCGGCACTTTGACCGAACATCTTGAAACAGATGCTGTAGTGATCCCAAATGGAATCAACGTAGACGCTTTCGCAAATGGTGATATCACTCGAGAGTTTGGTAATCGAGCAATTGGATTCGTTGGTCGTTTCGATGAACCACGTAAGGGGCTCGCCATACTCTTGGAGAGTTGTGAACGGTTAGTTAATGGGGGGATTGAATTTCAACTAGTGATTGCAGGCCCCGGAGACTCAAGCATCTTTAGAGAGGGGATGTCGATAGCGCTACGAGAACGAACTGCCTTCCTTGGCCGAGTTACTGACGCTCGAAAACAAGAAATCCTTCGATCGGTGGCGCTGTACGTGGCTCCAAACACTGGAGGTGAGAGTTTTGGCATCATTCTCGCTGAAGCGCTCGCGGCAGGGGCGCCAGTGATAGCAAGTGACCTTCCAGCATTTCGTGATGTTTTGGAGGGTGGTCGCGCGGGAGTTCTCTTTCCAACCGAAGATTCTCAACGTCTAGCCGAGATGATCGTTGAGGTGCTAAACGATGAAGAACGAAAAGACTCATTGAGAGCCATTGGACGCAAGCGTGCGAGAGATTTTGATTGGTCGGTCGTCGGCGAATCCATTTTTGACGTCTACCGACTTGTAAGCGCAGCGGGAGAGAAAGTGCGTTTGGGAAGTGATCTTCGATTCAATCGAGTGGGTGGGAAGCCGTGAGCGCACTCCTGTTTATCTTGTTGATTGTGATGCTTGTGGTGGTGTGGTATCTATCCTTCACGGCAACTCGACTCGATCGACTTCATCATCGAGTAGAGACTTCATGGGGCAATCTCGATGCAGCATTGAAGACACGATCAGCACTTGCTTTGGAGATTGCCCGCTCAAATCTGGTGGATCCTGCAGCATCAATGCTGCTTTTGGCTGCGGCACATGTTGCCGTGATTGCCGATCAATCTGAGCGCGCCGATGCAGAAGAAGAGCTATCGCAACTCTTGCTCTCCCTTCTAGAGGAAGAAGCCTTGGATTCCGATGAAGAGATTTTCCGTGAGTTGAACTCTGCACGGGACCGACTCCGGATTGCAATTGCCCTGCATTTAGAGGCGGTGTCTCGAACTCAAGCGCAACGCAAGCGTCCAATCGTTCGAATATTCCGGTTAGCAGGGCGAGCACCGTTACCTGTCAGATATCCATTCGAAGATATCCAGGTGTGAGATGAATCTGAAGGGTAAATTAATTGGGATTCTGATACTTGTTCTATCTGTTACTTCATGTTCGGTCGTAGATAGCGTGCGTGACTCCAACAAAAGCTGGATACCTCCCGCCCCTACCCCTACTTTCACTTATAACTCATTGAGTGGTCGGATTGGAAATGACAATCGGGTGTTGGCAGTGAAGATCGATGACACTAAGCAGGCACGACCACAGATAGGGCTTACCGAAGCAGACGTCGTTTACATTGAGCAGGTAGAGGCAGGTGTAACTCGTTTGGCGGCGATTTATAGCTCTCGACTCCCGGAGCAAATTGGTCCGATTCGTAGCGCGCGTATCAGCGACATAGAATTACTTGAACAGTATGGAAAAGTTGCATTTGCCTTTTCCGGTGCGCAGAGCAAATTGCGTCCAGTAATCAATAGTGCAAATCTTTTCAACGTTGGCGCAGAGCGCGAGGGGATTGCAGTCTATTCACGCGACAAGGAGCGACGCGCTCCGTGGAACATGATTCTCAACACACGGGAACTTATTGCACGAATAGAAAAACGTGGACTCGATGTTGCACTTGCGAGTAATCGAGGTTGGAACTTTTCGAAAAAGTCAGAGAGTGGTGCAGAGATAATCTCCGCACAGATGAACTGGCCTGCAGCGAGATATGAGATTTCGTGGTCCAAAGATTATTCGGGCTGGGCGATCACTCATGATGGAACAAGTAAGGATGATGCGCGAGGGGTGCCAATCGTTGCCAGCACATTCATCGCACAGGTAGTAAGCATTAGTGATTCGGAGTATGGGGATAAATTCGGTGGACGAACACCATTGGTTGCAACTGTGGGAGCAGGCAAGGCTTTTGTCTTCCGCAATGGTCGAGTGATTGTTGGCACATGGAACCGCCCTACCGCCCAGGATGGCACCACCTTTACAACTGAAGAGGGGGAGGAAATCACCTTCGCTCGTGGCCAAATCTGGTTCGCCTTCGTCGCCCAGGAGCCGAAAATCACCTACCCCGTAAAGCCCGAGGCCTCTGGGAGCGCTTCACCAACGCCTTCGAAGTAGACTGCTCCCCTTACCTTTGAGCTTGAGGAAAAGTTGGGGAGTGCGATGAGTAAAGTAGTGGGCACCTCACGGGTCAAACGCGGCATGGCAGAGATGCTCAAGGGCGGCGTCATTATGGACGTGGTCAATGCCGAGCAGGCGAAAATTGCCGAAGATGCGGGAGCAGTTGCAGTGATGGCTCTCGAACGCGTGCCTGCTGATATCAGAGCTCAAGGCGGAGTAGCAAGAATGTCTGACCCTTCGATGATTGAAGAGATTCAGCGCGCAGTTTCAATACCTGTCATGGCTAAAGCGCGCATCGGGCATTTTGCCGAGGCGCAGATTCTCCAAGAACTTGGCGTTGATTACATCGATGAATCAGAAGTTCTCACGCCAGCCGACTATGAAAACCACATAGACAAATGGAACTTCACCGTGCCATTTGTGTGTGGTGCGACAAATCTTGGTGAAGCGCTACGTCGCATCAATGAAGGCGCTGCGATGATCCGTTCAAAGGGTGAAGCAGGCACAGGTGATGTTTCGAATGCGACAACACATATCCGAAAGATTACGGGTGAGATTCGACGTTTGATGTCGATGCGAGAGGATGAACTCTACGTCGCGGCGAAAGAGTTGCAAGCCCCTTACGCACTCGTGAAAGAGGTAGCAGAAACCGGCAAGCTCCCAGTTGTGCTTTTTACCGCAGGGGGAATCGCAACACCAGCGGATGCATCGATGATGATGCAACTAGGTGCAGACGGCGTGTTTATCGGTTCAGGAATTTTCAAATCTGGTAACCCTGCAGAACGCGCTTCTGCATGCGTGAAGGCCACCACATTTTTCGATGATCCGAAAGTGGTCGCGCAGGTTTCACGCGGATTGGGTGATGCGATGGTGGGAATCAACGTTTCTGACATCCCTGTGCCACATCGCCTCGCTGAACGCGGTTGGTGAAAAAGAGGGTTGGAGTACTCGCGCTTCAAGGTGACGTGCGCGAGCACTCTCGAGCGATTCAAAAATCTGGCGCACTCTCTGTATCAGTAAGAAGACAAGAGGATTTAGCGAGCATCGATGCGCTAATTATCCCAGGCGGTGAATCAACCACTATAGGAAAACTCCTTAGAATCTTTGAGCTCATTGATCCGTTGAAGAAATCAATTTCCGACGGATTACCAGTTTTTGGTACATGTGCAGGAATGATTCTGCTGGCTAAGGATGTAATCGACGGAAGTCACGATCAGGAAACTATTGGAACTATGGATATCACAGTGCGAAGGAATGCATTCGGTCGCCAGGTAGATTCTTTCGAGAAACCCCTTGACCTCTCAAATATCGGAGCTGGTTCTGTCACCGCAGTATTCATCAGAGCTCCTTGGATCGAAAAACAGGGTTCGAACGTGCAGACACTTGCGTCAGTAGAAAGCGGCCATGAATCCCGCCGGGAATCTCACATCGTTCTGGCTCGCCAAGATAGGCAATTAGCTGCCTCATTCCATCCAGAAATCCTTGAAGGTCAACGCTATGAAGTACATGAGTATTTCATTCGCGAAGTCGCGAGTTAGACTTGTATCCGGTCCGTCAATAGGCAAGCAAAGTAGGTAACCACGATGTCAGGTCACTCTAAATGGGCAACGACCAAACATAAGAAGGCAATTCTCGATTCCCGACGAGCAAAGACGTTTGCAAAATTAATCAAGGCAATCGAAGTTGCTGCTCGAACGGGTGGGTCAGATCCTGCTGGCAATCCGACGCTCTTCGATGCGCTTGCAAAAGCCCGCAAGAATTCGGTCCCTTCAGATAACATCGATCGCGCTGTCAAACGTGGCGCCGGGTTGGAGTCGGGCGGTGCAAATTGGGAGACGATCATGTACGAGGGTTATGGCCCTAATGGCGTCGCACTTCTCATCGAATGTCTCTCAGACAATCGCAATCGCGCTGCCGGTGAAGTGAGACTGGCAGTGACCAGAAATGGTGGATCGATGGCAGACCCAGGTTCAGTCTCTTATCTATTCGCGCGAAGAGGTGTTGTAATCGTAAAGAAAAACGCGAATGTTACGGAAGAGTCTTTGATGAATGTCGTGATTGATGCTGGAGCAGAAGAAATCAACGACTTGGGAGAGAATTTTGAAATCGTTTCAGATCCCTCGGAGATGGCTTCGGTTCGGAAAGCTCTCGACAGTTCGGGAATCGAATATGACTCTGCGGATACGCCATTCCTGCCCACGGTTTCGGTCCCTTTGGATAATGAAGGAGCAGCCAAAGTCTTCAAGCTGATTGAAGCAATCGAGGATTGCGACGACGTACAGAATGTCTACGCGAACTTCGACATTTCTGACGAAGTGATGGCTACTCTGTAGCAATGAAGGTGTTGGGAATTGACCCAGGTCTTACACGTTGCGGCGTCGGCGTTCTCTCGGGCCTTCCTGGCAAACCACTCTCATTTATCGAGGTAGGAGTTATTCGCACTCCCGCAACCACCCCATTGGCTGAACGCCTTCATCAGGTAAACATTGAACTGACTGAGTGGATTGATAGGCATGCACCGGACGAAATTTCAGTAGAGCGAGTCTTTGCTCAAGCTAACCGACGATCTGCGATGGAGACTGCACAAGCCGCTGGGCTGGCTCTGACTCTTGCTGCATCGCGGAACATCCCCGTCACCCTGCACACTCCTAGCGAAGTGAAAGCGGCAGTCACTGGTTCAGGTCGGGCTGACAAAGCGCAAGTAGGCGAGATGGTCCGCAGACTTCTTGGATTGCAGGCAATTCCTGAGCCAGCCGATGCAGCTGATGCGTTAGCGCTGGCGATCTGTCATATATATCAGAGTCCAATCGCTTCGAGAGTGAAATTAGAGAAACTGGCGAAGAAGTGATCGCAACTCTTAGAGGTAAAGTTCTCACCGCTACTGATACGGGCTTGATAATTGATGTCGGTGGCGTGGGTTTTTCCATAAACACAACCCCAAACGTGCGCTTGACCAATGAGCCAGGTAGCGAGGTGTTCCTCCACACCACCTTGATCGTCCGCGAGGATGCCTTCACTCTCTTTGGTTACCAGAGTTCGGCAGAGCGCGATCTCTTTCTACTCCTTCAAACTGTTTCAGGTATTGGACCCAAAGTTTCCCACGGAATCTTGAGCACGCTGACTATTGCAGAGATTGTTCGTGCAATTACATCAGGACAGAGTAAATCGCTGGAGCAGGTATCAGGGTTAGGGAAAAAAGGTGCGCAACGAATCATCTTGGAATTAAAGGAAAAGGTTGCTCATTTTGGTGCAAGCGCAGCGAAAGATGAACCCGAGGTGATTACGGATGGATTATCACTTGCCCAGGCGCTCTCTGGATTGGGCTTTAATCCGCGCGAAATCGAGCATGCACTGGATATCGTGAAGAATTCATCGGCACATTCGATGGAAGAGCGACTCAAAATCGCTTTAGCTGCCCTTCATAGCGGTGCTCCACGTGGCTGAGGAGATGATCCTTTCGCCACATGCCGATGGCGATGAAGGCGCAGAGGGAGCGTTACGCCCGAAGAGGCTTGCAGAATTCATTGGACAACAGCGAATAAAAGATCAACTAAATCTCCTTGTTTCTGCATCAAAGAAGCGCGGGCATATTACTGATCACATACTTCTAGCTGGTCCACCAGGATTGGGTAAAACGACACTAGCTCATATCGTTGCACAGGAAATTGGCGCTGGCCTCAGGCTCACGAGCGGTCCAACTTTGCAAAGAGCAGGAGATGTTGCGGCAATTCTCTCCTCAATTACCGAAGGGGAAATTCTCTTCATCGATGAGATACATCGGATGTCGCGCCCTGCTGAAGAGATGCTGTACCTGGCAATGGAGGATTTCCGAGTTGACATCATCGTAGGTAAAGGGCCCGGCGCAACCGCGATACCGCTTGCATTGCCGAGATTCACCCTAATTGGAGCAACGACTCGCGCAGGATTATTACCGAGCCCCTTGCGTGATCGTTTCGGTTTCACTGCACAACTGGATTTTTATGAAGAGTCTGAGTTAAAAGAAGTTCTCTCTCGAAGCGCACAACTACTTGGAATTGACATGCAGAGCGCTGCACTCAGTGAGATTGCCTCTCGTTCGCGTGGAACACCTCGCATAGCCAACCGACTTCTTCGGCGTGTGCGCGACTATGGAGATGTCCATGGCTCCGGCGGAGCGCTCAGTTGTGATGATGTGCGATCGGCACTTGAGCTCTATGAAATTGACGAGCGTGGATTAGATCGTCTTGATCGCTCTCTCCTACGCGCGATTATCGAGCGATTCAACGGAGGACCTGTGGGATTGACGACCATGGCGATGTCGGTCGGGGAGGAAAGCGAAACGATAGAGAGCGTCTGTGAGCCCTTTTTGCTCCGCTCTGGCTTCTTGGCCAGGAGCCCCAGGGGGAGAATGGCAACGGCGAGCGCATGGAAGCACTTGGGATTGGTTCCACCGCCAACTCTCGAAATACCTCTGACTTTTGGTGATTAGACCAGGCTAAGAAAGGCCCCTAGACTCCCGCTTTGTGTCTACCTCCACCTCACGGCCAGGTCGCGCCATTGTCGCCCTTCTGGTCATTCTGATTGCAGGGGCCTCAGTGATCTTCCTCCAAGGGGAGAGCAAGATTCGTTACGGCTTGGATCTCCAGGGTGGAACAAGCGTGGTTCTCCAGCCTCGAATCGATGGCACCTCTGGCACCGTTACTGCTGCGGCGATTGACCAAGCGGTGGAGATTATTCGCCAACGCGTGAACTCACTCGGCGTAGCCGAGAGCGAAGTTGTTGCGCAAGGTAGCGGCATTAACCGTCAAATTGTGATTTCAGTTCCGGGCGAAACTGGTGAACGAGTAGTGGACCTTGTAGGACAGACAGCCGAGTTACGTTTTCGGCAAGTACTTGCAGTAGGAAGCGCAGTCGAAGCGCCGCCAGCGCCAGCCCCCGCAGCCTCGCCGTCAACCTCGCCGTCAGGTGATGCAGCAGCAACTCCCGCGCCATCAGGTAGCAAGTTAACAAAGAGCGCCATTCGAGGTTCAGATCCGGCTCCCGCAGCAACGCCAGAACCAATCGTTACTCCTAATACCACTGCGGTTCCTGAGGCTGCTGCAGATCCAGCGGCTGCGCAAGTGAGTGATGAACTTTCGCAGAAATTTGCCGCTTTGGATTGCACAGATGAAAAGAACCTCGTTGGCGGAGGTGATACTCCTGATCAACCATTAGTCACGTGCGATCGTGATGGAAGCGCTCGATATGTACTTGGGCCAGCAGAAGTTCTTGGCCGTCAGGTTCGAGGAGCCACATCGGCAATCGATCAACAGGGAACGGGTGGCTGGTTCGTGTCGCTCGATTTCAATCGAGAGGGAACCAAGAAGTTTGGTGAGATCACTCAACGAGTCGTCTCGTTGACCGCACCACAAAACCAGGTAGCAATCGTGCTGGATGGTCTAGTCGTATCAGCGCCACGAATCATCGATGCGATTCTTGGTGGCCAAGCGCAAATCACAGGAAACTTCACTCAACAAGAGGCTAGCGATCTGGCAAATGTCCTCAAGTATGGTTCCTTGCCACTTGCTTTCGATCGTGGTGAAGTTCAACAAATTTCTCCAACTCTCGGTAGCGATCAGCTAAGAGCAGGTATTTTGGCGGGAGCGCTCGGATTGCTACTGGTGGTGTTGTATTCACTCTTCTACTATCGCGCGCTTGGAATGGTGACTCTAGGTTCACTTGGGTTGGCAGCGCTAATATTGTGGATGTCCGCTGTAATACTGGGCAAGAATCTCGGATTCACACTTACATTAGCGGGAATTGCTGGAGCTATTGTTGCAGTGGGCATTACAGCTGACTCTTTCATTATCTATTTCGAACGTCTTCGCGACGAGATTCGAGAGGGACGTTCGCTTCGTTCTGCTGTTGAGAGTGCATGGCTACGCGCTAGACGAACAATCATAATTTCAGATGTAGTCTCACTGATTGCCGCAGCCCTTCTTTTCATCTTTGCGATAGGGGGAGTTCGAGGCTTTGCTTTCATGTTGGGCTTGACGACATTGATTGACCTCCTAGTGATTTTCCTCTTCACCAAACCGATCATCACTTTCTTGGCGAACGTGAACTTCTTCGCCTCAGGGCACAAACTTTCAGGACTTGACTCTCACAAAGTTGCGCGCGGAACAATGGCAGGAAGGCAATCATGACGACCAAGCTGTCTTTTGGGGACCGCCTCTATCGTGGCGAGAAATCCTTCAATTTCGTGGAGAATCGTCGTCGTTGGTATGCGCTATCAGCTATTTTGATGATCGCATCCATACTCGTATTGGGCGTTCGCGGACTTGAATTGGGAATCGAATTCAAAGGTGGTTCTGAATTCGTGCTCAACAAGTCGGGCTTAACTGTTCCAGAAGTCCGCTCTGCAATGGGTCAAGCGGATGTGCCGGGTGATCCCATTATCCAGACAGTTGGAGATACGAAGGTTCGAATTCAAACAGGCGAACTCACCTCTGCTCAATCCAGCAAGGTGCTCGATGTGCTAGTGAAGACTTTTGGAGTCAACAGGGCAGATATCGACACAAGATTGATCGGCCCCTCTTGGGGGCAAGAAATCACACGGAAAGCAGTCACTGCCTTAGTGGCCTTCCTCATCGTCATTGTTATCTTCTTGTCTATAGCGTTCGAACCTAAAATGGCAATCGCTGCGATCATTGCGCTCTTCCATGACGTCTTCATAACTGTCGGAATTTATGCGCTGGTTGGTTTTGAGGTTACTCCCGCGACTGTAATCGGATTCCTCACCATTCTGGGCTATTCGCTCTATGACACAGTTGTGGTATTCGACAAGGTTCGAGAGAACACCCGTGGAATCGCCGGTGGGTCGCGCTCGACCTATTCCGAAGCAGCAAACCTTGCGGTCAACCAGACCTTGGTTCGTTCCATCAATACCTCGATCGTGGCACTTCTTCCCGTCGCTGCCATCTTGATCGTGGGTGCGGGCGTCCTTGGTGCTGGGACGCTCAAGGATCTCTCCCTCGCACTACTTATCGGGTTGACTGTCGGTACCTATTCGTCAATCTGCGTGGCAACGCCCTTCTTAGCGGTGATGCGCGAGCGGGAACCGGCAATGCAAGCGTTAGCCAAACGGGTTCAGAATCGAAGTAATAAAGTCGCTGCAGGCCAAGGTACCGAAGGTGAAGTGAGTGTCGCGGGTGAGACAGTCCGAGGTCCACGTAACCAACCAAAACGACAGAAGAACAAAGCTAGCAAAGGCGCTAAGGGCAAGAAAAAGCGGTAACCACCCCTTCGGCGTACCCTTGTAACTATGGCGACCGCAACCCTGATTGCTCCGCTGCTCGCATCGCTGGAATCACAAGGAAGTGATCGCGAAAAGATCGTACGTGCGTATGAAATCGCAGAGCGCGCCCACCAGGGTCAAACACGAAAATCTGGGGAGCCGTATATCACTCACCCAGTAGCAGTAGCAGAGATATTGAGCGAACTTGGTATGAATACCCAAACCGTCATCGCTGCGCTCTTGCACGATACTGTGGAAGACACTCCATATTCCCTCACTCAATTGCGGGAAGACTTTGGCATTGAAATAGCGGATCTTGTCGATGGCGTGACGAAATTGGATCGAGTGGTCTATGGCCCAGATGCGGAAGCAGAGACTGTGCGCAAGATGGTCATTGCGATGTCGCGGGACATTCGTGTCTTGGTAATCAAATTAGCCGACCGCCTACACAATGCACGTACATGGAAGTTTCTCGATTCGGAGATAGTTTCTCGTAAGGCGCGCGAAACTCTGGATATATACGCACCTCTTGCCCATCGACTTGGAATGAACGCCATCAAGTGGGAGTTGGAAGATCTTGCCTTTGCCGCATTAGAACCGAAGAAGTATGAGGAAATCACACGTCTGGTGGCGCAGAGAAAGAGTGAGCGAAAAGTACATACTGACAAGGTGATTACCGAAATTCGAGCACAGCTATCAGTGGAATTTGAAGCTGTCGTAACTGGGCGATACAAACACTACTTCTCGATTTACCAGAAAATGGTAGTGCGTGGAAGAGAATTCAATGAGATCTATGATCTCACCGGAGTTCGAGTGCTAGTAAATGATGTGAAGGATTGCTATGGCGTTCTAGGTGCGATACATGCTCATTGGAGCCCCGTCCCAGGGCGATTCAAAGATTACATAGCGATGCCGAAATTCAACCTCTATCAATCATTACATACAACGGTGATTGGACCCGATGGACGTGCTATTGAGATTCAAATTCGAACTCATGACATGCATCGACGAGCGGAATTTGGTATCGCAGCGCACTGGAAATACAAGTCAGGTAGCCGAGGAACGAATGAGCCAGAGATGGCATGGCTTAAACAGTTGCATGAATGGCAGAAAGAGACGGCAGATCCTGAGGAATTTCTCGAATCGTTACGCTTTGACCTAGGAACTCCAGAGGTTTTCATTTTCACGCCGAAGGGGAGCGTGATCGCACTGCCTGCAGGTGCTACGCCCGTTGATTTTGCCTACGCGGTCCATACCGAAATCGGTAATCGTTGCGTAGGTGCAAAAGTCAATGGTCGTCTTGTCTCTCTTGGTACACCGTTGGCCAACGGAGATGTTGTGGAAGTGGTGACAAATAAGGGAGAGAACGCTGGGCCAAGTAGAGATTGGCTCAATTTCGTACAAAGTCCTCGAGCTCGCTCCAAGATCAAAGCATGGTTTACCAAAGAGCGAAAAGAAGAGGCAATCGATGCAGGAAAAGAATCGATTGCTCGTCAACTTCGAAAACAAGGCGCACCTCTGCAAAAGATTTTTGCAGGCGCTTCGCTTTTGGAACTTGCGCATGAGATGAAATATCCCGACATCACCGCCCTCTACGCAGCAGTAGGGGATGGCCATGTCAGTGCGGCATCAGTGGTGGAGAAGTTGATGCACTTACTAGGTACCGACGAACAGGAGTTTGCCAGTTTAGATACCAATCTTGAACCCGTTAAACAGCGGACGCGTAAGGGCGATAGCGGAGTAGAGGTAGTGGGAACAGATGATCTGTTGGTCAAACTTGCTCGTTGCTGCACCCCTGTGCCTGGTGATGCCATCACCGGATTCATCACAAAAGGAAGTGGCGTCTCTGTACATCGCGAAGATTGCATCAACGTCGCCGATCTCCTATTGAATCAAGGTAATCGTTTTGTAGAGGTTATTTGGAGTCCAGGAGCAAATTCTCTGTTCCTGGTAAATATCCAAGTGGAAGCATTGGATCGAGCACGCCTGCTCTCCGATATTACAAAAGCGCTCTCAGATAACGCAGTAAATATTCTGCATGCCTCGGTTTCAACTGCTAAAGATCGGACCGCTTTCTCCAAATTCACATTTGAAATGGCAGATGCAAGTCACCTTGATGCAGTCTTGCGTTCAGTGAAAGCAGTTGCTGGCGTATACGACGTTTACCGAGTGACCAACAACTGATTAGGAGAAGGTAGCGAGCGAGCGCTGAGCCTCTTCAAGCCACACTCGACGCGCAGCGGCTGACTCTCTGGCGGCAAGAGCCTTTTTCGTCTCTCCGGCTGCTTCAGCCTTAAGCGCTGCCGCTTCATAGCTGGCTACCGCTTCGCTTAGTTGGCGAACCACATCATTAGCGCGCGCTTTGGCGCTTGGATCACTCTTACGTTTCTCTTGATCCTCGAAGATACGAATTTCGCCAGCGACCGCGCCGAGTCTTAGATCAAGGGCATCGCGTTGATCGCGAGGCACATTGCCAACTCGCTCCCATTTCTGTAGCAGGTCGCGGAATTTCCTCTTCTGCTCGGCAAAATTGGCGCTGGTAATCGGTAGCAGGGCTTCTAATTCGACGAGGAGCGCTTGCTTAGCCGCAAGATTCGCCGCGTTGGAAGAGTCGCGCTTATCAAGGTCTGCCTTCTTCGCATTGAAGAACTGCTCCTGTGCTGCTTTAAACCGGGCCCACAGCCCATCGTCGCTCTTCTTGGAACCACGTCCTGAGTTTTTCCATTCATTCATCAGAGCCGCATAACGTTTTGCAGTATTTACCCAATCGCGAGAGGTCGCCAATTTTTCGGCTTCAGCAACGATTGCCTCCTTAGCTTGGGCGACAGCATCATTGGCGCTTGCCAGTTTTGCAAAGTGAGTACGACGTCGACGGTCAAAACCATTGCGGGCTGCAGAGAATCGCTTCCATAGCGCTTCATCAGCAGCCTTCTCAATTCGCGGCAAAACTTTCCACTGGTCGAGTAATTCCTTCAAACGATCGCCAGAAATCTTCCAATTATCTTTTGCGGCTACCTCTTCGGCTTCGGCGACAAGTTTTTCTTTTGCTTCTCGAGATGCTACGCGTTGCGCTGCACGTTCCTGCGCTGCAAGAGCCTTCTTAGTCGCGTATGCGGCGCGTTGCTCATCAATCAGGGGCGGAATCTGTTCTACCGCCATGGCAAGTGCCGCGAGATCTCCTACCGCATTGACGGTTGCTACCTGCTCACGAAGACGCGCTACCGCTTGGTCTGCATCGCTAGGCACGATCGCGCCACTGCGCACGCGCGCTGCGGTGAGAGCAATCTCAGAGGCTAGTTGTTCGAATTTCCGGACAAAGTAGGCCAGGGCCTCTTCTCTACTTTTTCCCGGATATGAGCCGACTGGTTTCTCGCCGTGGCGAGTCCATACATAAACCGTTCCATCATCGCCTACGCGACCAAAGAGAGCGGGATCTCCGATGAGGGCGCTTGCTGCCGAAACCAATCCATCTGACATCTCTTGCTCCTTTGCGCGGGGCCCGCCTGCGGGTTCGCTGTAGTAAGTACGATTCGGGGTGTTGCTCAGGGCTGCCGGCGAGGCTAGCTCTAATGGTGGGTCAGCGTAGCGGGAAGAGGTGGTCGCTCTCAAATGGCAGAAATTACCGGCAATGGGGTAATCATCGATCGGGTGATTGCCAAGGCATTTGCCACAAATTGCTGGATTCTCTCCCAATCTGGCAGCGGTCTGGGGCTGATCGTTGACCCTGGAATTGGAGATCCCTACCTTCATGAGGCAGTGGTAGCGCGATGTCGAGCACTTTCCTTGCGTCCCGTTGCGGCATTTATTACCCATGGACACCTGGACCATATTTTCTCTATAGCCCCGCTCTGCGAGAGCGAGGGCATCCCTGCCTACATACACGGCAAGGATCGGGGGTTACTCTCTCATCCAGAGCGGGCCCTGACCACGAGCACCCAAGAAATGATTCCCCGAGGAACTACCTTCGTCGAGCCAGAAGAGGTGGTGGAACTTACCGATGGCTTAACGATTGAATTGGCGGGGCTATCCCTAACTTTCCACCATACGCCAGGTCACACGCCAGGCTCGATAGTGGCGGTAGTTAACGGTGAGTATTTGATTGCCGGGGATGTTCTCTTTGCGGGTTCGATCGGTCGAACCGACCTGCCTTTGGGCTCATTGAGCGACATGGAATCTAGTTTGCGTGAGAAAATTATTCCCTTGCCTGATGAGGTGGAAGTTCTGCCCGGACACGGCCGAACCACAACCATCGGAGCGGAGCGTCGAAACAACCCGTTCCTTCGCGCTGCTATGGAAGGACGACTGGGATGAAGTATCAAGCGCCAAAAGGGGTTAAAGAGTATTTACCCCCGGCATCTGCGCAATTTGAGCGCGTACGTGAGGCGTTACTTGCTCCTGCCCGGTTAGCAAATTATCAATTGATGGAACTTGCGATATTTGAAGAGACTGAAGTATTCACGCGCGGAGTTGGAGAATCTACCGACGTTGTATCCAAGGAGATGTATACCTTCACCGATCGCGCAGATCGATCGCTCACCTTGCGTCCTGAGGGAACTGCTGGCGTGATGCGCGCAGTAATCGAGAGTGGAATGGATCGAGGGCAACTTCCGGTCAAAGTTTTCTACAACGGCCCCTTCTTCCGTGCAGAACGTCCTCAAGCCGGACGCTATCGCCAGTTTTATCAAGTGGGTATAGAAGCAATTGGTAGCGAGGATCCACTGGTAGATGTAGAGGTTATTTCGATTGCAACTCAAGGATTTGCAGCGCTTGGTCTTCGCGGATACAAGCTAGTGATTAATTCACTCGGAGACTCTGAAAGTAGAAATGCATATCGATTAGAGCTCTCGAAGTTCTTGAGCACCCTTGCGCTGGATGATGTGACTAGAGAACGAGCTCGGATAAATCCGCTACGAATTCTTGATGATAAGAGACCAGAGATGATCAGTGCGCTTGCTAAAGCGCCAAATATTCTTGACTCGCTCAACCCACAATCACGAGAGGATTTCTCCAAAGTTCAAAAAGGTTTAGATGCTTTGGGAATTGCGTATGAGATAGACCCAAGACTCGTCCGAGGCTTGGACTATTACACAAAAACAACTTTTGAATTTGTCCACCCACAATTAGGCGCCCAATCGGGAATAGGTGGTGGTGGACGATATGACGGATTAATGGAAGCACTAGGAGGTCAACCACTCTCGGGAATTGGCTTTGGGATTGGTATTGATCGCGTGATATTGGCATGCCAAGCAGAGGGAATAGATATTTCAGAACAGATGCCCCTCTCGTGCTTCATCATTCCACTTGCGCAAGAGTGGGAGTTGGAGTCGTTTCGAATCGGAGCAGAGTTGCGAAGCGCTGGCTTACGAATCGACTTTGCTTTTGGCGACCGTTCGCTCAAAGGTGCGATGAAAGCGGCAGATAAGGCTGGGGCTCAATTCACATTCGTGCTTGGTGAGCGGGAGAGCCAGAGTGGAAGTGTTGAATTAAAGGAACTTGCTACTGGTCAGGTTCAATCAGTTAGGCTCGCGGACTTGGCTGCGGTACTCGGTAACGCGGCCAGGCAATTGAAGGGGAACTAGTGCGTTCACATAGAGCAGGCTTACTCTCACTCGCACACGAAGGAGCGCCGGTAGTTCTGGCTGGATGGATCGCGCGCCGGCGAGATCATGGGGGCGTTGCTTTCATTGATCTAAGAGATGCTTCTGGGTGGGTACAAGTAGTCATTAACGATGAATCGGTCGCCGCTTCTCTCCGAGCAGAGTGGTGCGTGCGCGTGGAAGGTAAAGTCCGTCGCCGCCCGGCCGGCAACGAAAACCTAACTGTGCCTACGGGAGAAATCGAAGTTGTGTGCGAAGACCTCGCGGTTTTGAGCGAGGCTGCACCACTGCCATTCCCCATTGATAGCGGTGAACGAGTTGAAGCAAATGAAGAAACTCGCTTGAAATACCGCTACCTAGACCTTCGTCGCGAGGGTCCTGCCAGGGCGCTACGAACCAGATCGAAAGTCACCTCTCTCATCAGGCGGGTAATGGAGGAGTCGGAGTTTTTAGAGATTGAGACCCCAAATTTGACCCGATCAACTCCGGAAGGTGCGCGAGATTTCCTCGTCCCAGTTCGACTTCAACCAGGAAGCTGGTACGCGCTCCCGCAATCACCCCAACTTTTCAAGCAGTTACTGATGGTTGCAGGCATGGAGCGTTATTACCAGATTGCCCGATGTTTTCGAGATGAAGATTTTCGCGCAGATCGACAACCAGAATTCACTCAACTAGATGTAGAAATGAGTTTTGTCACTGAAGATGATGTGCTTGCACTTACAGAGAAGTTGCTGTCAAGGATTTGGAGCGAGCTTCTCAACTACGAGATACCCATGCCAATCCCGCGAATTACCTATGCAGAAGCGATGCGAAGATTTGGATCTGACAAACCTGATTTGCGCTTTGGAATTGAACTCGTTGACGTAACGCAGTTCTTTAAAAACACCGAATTCAAAATCTTCCAAAGCGAATTTGTTGGTGCAGTTGTCATGCCAGGGGGAGCCCAGCAGGCCCGGCGAGAGTTGGATGCATGGCAAGAGTGGGCAAAGGCACGGGGAGCGAAGGGCTTGGCCTACATTCTTGTTGGCCAGGATGGTGAGATTTCCGGTCCAGTCGCAAAGAACATCTCCGAAAATGAGCGGAATGGCATTGCTAGTGAGGTTGGTGCCCAACCCAATGATGCAATCTTCTTCGCGGCTGGAGCGCGCACAGAGGCATTGGCCTTGCTAGGTGCGGCTCGCCTCGAGATTGGTAAGCGCTGTGGATTG
>SYAM01000109.1 GCA_005787645.1 Actinomycetota bacterium
AGTATCGCTGCGCTCAATGCGCTTCTGAAGGATGATGGAACGATTCGCGCTCAGGTTTCACTAGAACTCAAAGAAGAGGGAAAGAAGTTCGCAACCCCACGTCGGACTTTTCTCTTTAAATAGGATTCTGCGCCAGGCGCCAGGCTTTAAATCCGAGATAGAGCACTGGAAGTGCCATGACTGCACAGAGCCAGCCATAACTAGAAATTGCAATTATGATCCCTGCTAGTGCGCCACCAATTGCGCCACCACCATTCATCGAGAGATCTGAGAGTCCTTGACCCGATGCTTTGATCTCGGCAGGCAGTGATTCGGCAAGTAGGGTGGAGCCAGCGATTAGGGTGCATGACCATCCCAACCCCAGCAAAAATAATCCGATACCTAGTTGCACGACCGCATCAGCATATGCAAGCCCTGAAATGAGTGCGCTCGCTAAAAGAATTGCAACGCCAATGAGAATAGTCTTGACGCGACCGAAGTGATCTACGACCTTTCCCACTAATGGCGAGAGCGCATACATGCCAAGGACATGGACGCTGATAACTAGACCAATTAATCGTAGCGAGACATCCACGTGCGCCATATGCACTGGAGTCATGACCATGATGGTCACCATCGCAATGTGGCCGATGACAATCGCATGGAGAGCGAGCCAGGCTTGCGGAATCGTGCGGATGATGACAAAGGCCTTCCTAAAGGCGCGCTTTTGTCGGACATAAATCTCACCGCGTTCCTCACGCGCCAGAAGGAATGGATCTGGTCGTAGGAAGATAGTGATCATTGATGCAGCCAAGGTGAGCATTACTATTGCAACAAGATATGGCCCGACCAATTTGGGTAAGCCGATCGAGCGTGCAAAATTTCCGGCGGGTTCCATCAAATTGGGTCCGAGTACGGAACCTACAGTGGATGCCCAAACCACCATCGATAGATCACGAGCTCGGTGGTTGTCGTCAGAGAGATCTACCGCCGCAAATCTCGCTTGATAACCGGCAGCAGATGCACCGCCGATCATCGCGGCGCCGATCAGGATCATCGGGAAGATCTTCTGTACTCCCCCTATAAAGGCAAAAGTTGCACCGAGCGCGCCGAGAAAATATCCAAAACCTAGTGAGCGTCTTCGTCCACCGAGGTCAGTCCACCTCGCCAGCGGAAGCGCAAGAAGCGCTGCGCCAACGACAGTTGAGGTTTGCACCAATCCGGCAAGTGCTTCGGAGCCGGTTATCTGCACCACTAGCAATGACCCTGCAGCAAATGTTCCAGTGACGCCTAAACCAGAGAGGGTCTGTGCGGTTGCTAATTTTTTTAGCGTTGTGCTCTGTTTGCTATGGCGTTGTGAGGGGCTCATCGCTAGCTTCTACACATCAATTCGCTCAAGATCAATCTGGTTAGTGCCGATGAAATCTCGCCGCGGACCGACCTCATTACCCATCAACAATTCGAAGATTTTCTCCGCTTGCGCACCATCTTTAATGGTAATTCGCCGTAACGTCCGCTTATCAGGATCCATCGTCGTCTCTCGTAATTGCTCTGCATCCATCTCGCCAAGGCCTTTATAGCGCTGAATGGGTTCGCGGTACCTCTTCCCAGCTTTAGTCAGGTTCGCAAGATATTTCTTCATCTCATCATCGGAATAGGTGTAGTGGAAATCGCCCTTCTTCGCCCCAGAGATCTCTATGCGGTGCAATGGTGGTACCGCTGCAAAGACGCGACCTTCTTCGATTAGTGGACGCATATATTTGAAGAGCAGAGTCAAGATTAAACATCGAATGTGTGCGCCATCGACATCAGCATCAGACATCAAAATAATCCGGCCATAGCGCGCCTCTTCTAAGAGGAAGGAGCGACCAGAACCGGCGCCAATTACTTGGATAATCGAAGCGCACTCCGAGTTATCGAGCATTGCTGAGAGCGAAGCTTTTTGAACGTTGAGAATCTTTCCTCGAATCGGCAGGAGCGCTTGATATTCCGAGTTTCGGGCGGACTTCGCAGTGCCGAGCGCTGAATCTCCCTCAACGATGAATAGTTCGGTGTGCTCGATCTCGTCGGAGCGACAATCGGAGAGCTTCGACGGAAGTGATGAAGATTCCAGAGCGTTCTTTCTCCGCTGAACATCTTTGTGGGCGCGAACCGAAACTCGAGTTTTCGCGGCGCCCGCTATTTTTTCGAGCACCAACCGTGATTGCGCTTTGGAGCCACGGGAGTTGAAGTAACGAGTGAGTTCAGCGATTACGACGTGCTGCACGATTTTAGTGGCAGCGGCGGTGCCAAGAATCTCTTTAGTCTGTCCCTCAAATTGTGGCTCTGACATTCGCACCGTTACCACCGCAGTCAAGCCCTCTAACACATCATCTTTGATGATGTCCGGGTCGCTAGCTTTGGTGATTCGTGAGGATTTCAAGGTATCGCTGACTACTTTGGTGATACCGCGCTCGAAACCGGTGATATGCGTGCCACCTTTGCCCGTGGAGATGATGTTGACGAAGGAGCGTAAAGTCGACTCGTACCCATCACCCCAGCGCAAGGCAATATCTACCTCCATATCTCGCTCTACATCGGTTGGGATTAAATGTCCTTTGCCATCCAACACGGGTACGGTCTCTTGATAGTGGCCGCTTCCCTTTAATCGGATGACATCACACATTGCAGCGTCAGGTTGTAAGAAGGTGCAGTACTCTGAAATGCCGCCGGTGAAATGGAATTTCTCACTCGTTGTAACAAGGGTGCGATTATCGTTGACAGTAATCGTAAGACCTGGGACGAGAAAAGCAGTTTGGCGAGCGCGTGCATGAATCTCTTCAATATCGTAATCGGCTTCACGTAAGAAGATCTGCGGATCAGACCAGTACTTGATGGTGGTGCCGGTAGCTTTCTTGCCTACCTTTCCGCCCCTCTTCAGATTCTTGGCGCCGCTCCCCTTACTAAATTTCGCATCGGGAGTTGGCTTATCGAAAGCACCAGGAGTTCCACGTTGGAACGAAATTGTGTGGAGTGCGCCATCGCGTGCAACAGCGATATCCATTCGAACGGAGAGTGCGTTGACTACCGAAGCGCCGACTCCGTGCAAACCACCTGATGCCGCGTACGAACCGCCACCGAATTTTCCACCGGCATGAAGTTTGGTCATCACAAGTTCAACGCCAGTTAGGCCGCTCTTCGCTTCGATATCCACGGGAATGCCACGACCATCATCTTTGACCTCAACCGATCCATCGGAGCCCAGGATCACTTCCACGTTGTGGCAATGCCCAGCGAGCGCCTCATCTACCGAGTTGTCGATGATCTCCCAAAGGCAGTGCATCAAACCCCTGGAATCGGTCGACCCGATGTACATGCCAGGGCGTTTGCGGACCGCGTCGAGCCCCTCCAGGACTGCTAGGTTTTTAGCCGTGTAGTCGCCCGAATCGGCCTTGGCACCCTTCTTGGCGCCCTTAGAAGCGGGTTTACCGGCTTTGCTCGGGGGTGTGGGGCGCTCGGGGCTCATGACGCTCAAGGGTACTGGCTGCCTTGCGATTACTGGGTATCTGACGGTGGTAGTTATCACAAAAAATAGTGAGGAAATTCGCAGCAGTTTGTTATCGAATTTCCAGCGGGGAATAAGTCAGGTGTGGTTCTATGTTCTATGAATAGCAATACGCAGGAGCGAAGAGCTCGAAACGAGAGGGGCAGGTAAGAGCAATGGCAGGTATCAGCACGCTAACGCAGAGCCCGTTGAGCGCATCGGATCGATGCGATCGTTGTGGCGCCCAAGCTTATGTTCGAGTCAAGTTGGCAACAGGTGAATTGCTTTTCTGCGGCCATCACTCGAAGGAATATGCCGTCTCACTCAAGCGAGTTGCTGTTGAGATTGAAGATCAAACCGACCGTCTTGTAGAGAGTCCTGCTGAGCGTTAACCGCTAAGCACGTTACAT
>SYAM01000110.1 GCA_005787645.1 Actinomycetota bacterium
AATAAGTCATAGAGGGAAAGCGATGCGTGCACTGGCGCACGTGATTTCTCAAGAGCAAGCGAAGTGGCGAAGCTAAATTAATTAGAGCCGCTCGAATTTTCGCACTTCAGGAAAGAGCAATGAGAAGAGAATTGCGATGACGACCAAAAGGGCAGCCCCGTTTAATGTGAACTCCACTCCGAATTTATCTGCTAAAGGTCCAGCAAGCGCCAAACCCACTGGCCTGAACAGCATCACGATTACCCCGTCGTAAGCGTTGACGCGCGATAGGGCTTCGCGTGGAATTCTGGTTTGGAGCGCGGTATCCCAAATAGTCTTCCAAAGATCAAAGACCACCCCCCATACAAATGCCGCCACAATAATCATCCACAGCGGTTGTGGTTTGGCGATGGTCCAAATATAAATCGCTAGGAAGACTGTTAGGCCCATCATGGTGAACATTGGATACTTAGGATGGAATCTCATCGCTATCAATGAGCCAACGATGAGCCCAACTGATACAGCAGTGAGGACCATCGACCACGATTTCGCTCCGTCAAACTTCTCTTTTGCAACAAGTGGTCCTAATACATTTTCTCCAGCAGCCCATGACATGACGATGAAGGCAAAGCAGATATCGATGACAACCAACCATCGAAACGAGGTAAATACTCGCCATCCTTCTTTGAGATCGTGTAGGACAGTGTTCTCAACTATCTCCATCGGTGGGGTTACGTGCTTGAAGGTGTAAACGATTATGCCCGCAATAAGAAATGTTGCTGCATCGACTGCGAGTGCGAAAGTACTACCAATGGTGCTTACAAGAATTCCAGCGAACGCAGCTCCCATGATGAGCGCTGTGTTGGAGAACATATTGTTTAGAGCATTAGCTTTTTGCAGCGCTTGATTCGGTAGCAGCGCAGGGAGTACGCCATTGAATGCCGGCCACCAGATACCCAGCAATAATCCGCACCCTACATTTACCACGACGAAGACCCAGAAGGGTACGTTCCCGGTAGCGAAAAACGAGACTTGGAAGAAGAGCAACAGTGCTGTGAGTACATCTCCATAAGCAATCCATTTTGCGCGCCCGTATCTATCGGCAATGACTCCGCCGAAGGGGAACATGATTAGTAGTGCGACTGTATTGATTCCAAGGATCGTGCCAAGCAAAGTCGCACTTCCATTGGGCAGATCAAGAACCGCGAATGCCAGTGCAACTGGCGCCATCCCATTTCCAACATTGGAGACAAAACGTGCGAAGTAGAAGCGTCCTACATATTTCTCTTTTACTAAATCCTGTAGTTTCACCAGCGTTAATCCAATCTAGTGCGGGAGGTGGGACTTGAACCCACACGACCGAAGTCACAGGTTCCTAAGACCTGCGTGTCTGCCATTTCACCACTCCCGCCTAAGATAAGTGGCGTGTTACCTGGCTAAGGGTAAGGCCGATACCCTTAGAGGTGTGAATCCGGAGGAGCTGGCTCGGGCGATATTGGGGGCTATCTCGGAATTTTGCGCCACCGCCGGCAAGGATTTCGGTCCGTTACCCGAGCATCTTCCACTAGAACTTCCGTTGGAGCGCCCTAAGAATCGGGAGCATGGGGATTACGCGACCTCCATCGCCCTCCAGTTGGCGAAAGTTGCTGGACGGAACCCCCGCGAATTAGCAAGAACCTTCGCCCCCCTTATAAACGCACTGCCAGGAGTAGCAAAGGTGGAGATTGCTGGTCCTGGCTTTCTCAACATCACCCTCGCCCAAGGAGCACAAGGTGCAATTGTCCGCGAGGTGCTGTTGCAAGGGGCGCGATATGGATATGGCGATGCGCTCGCCGGCTTAACTATCAATTTGGAATTCATCAGCGCTAATCCAACCGGACCACTTCACCTTGGTCATACTCGATGGGCTGCAGTTGGAGATTCGATTGCTCGCGTCTTGATTGCAGCAGGTGCGCGCGTCACGCGCGAGTTTTACATCAATGATCGCGGCACTCAAATGGAGCTGTTCGCCGCGTCACTTCATGCTGCAGCACATGGATTACCGACTCCAGAGAATGGCTATCACGGTGGCTACATCAATGAACTCGCACAATTAATTGTCGCTAACAATCCATCCATTGTGGATTTAAGTGGTGAGGATGCTATTGCTGCATTCAAAGAGGCTGGATACAACTGGCAACTTCAAGAGCAAAGAGATGTACTTGATAAATTCGGAACGCACTTTGATGTCTGGTACTCCGAAAAGTCACTACATGATTCGGGAGCCGTTTCAAGCCTCGCGCAACGGCTGGAAGATAAGGGACATATTTTTCATGCAGATGGCGCGGTCTGGTTACGAACCACAGATTTTGGTGATGATAAAGATCGGGTATTAGTGAAGGCAGATGGGGAGCTGACCTATTTCACCTCGGATACTGCTTACTATCTAGATAAACGCTCTCGCGGATTTAATCTATGCATCTACCTCTTAGGGGCAGATCATCATGGATATGTTGGGCGCCTGAAAGCTCTAGTTGCCTGCGCTGGGGATGATCCTGAGAAGAACATTGAAGTGCTGATCGGACAGATGGTGAAGATCTTCGAAAATGGCGAGGAAATCAAACTCTCAAAGCGTGCTGGAACAATCATCACATTAGAGGAGTTGGTAGAGAAGGTTGGTGTAGATGCCGCTCGATACACCTTGAGTAGATATCCAACAGATACCCCGCTTACTCTTGATGTCGATTTACTAAAGAAGCATTCCAATGACAATCCGGTCTATTACGTGCAATATGCACATGCACGTATCAGCGCACTATTGCGAAATGCGAAGGATTTGGGCGTCTCTCTAGAAGTGGCGGATTTCGAAGAAGAACTCCTCATTCATGAACGTGAGAATGAACTGGCTGGCGCCATCGCACAATTCCCGCAGGTCGTGCTCACAGCAGCACACGTTCGTGGCCCACATAAAGTTGCTCGATACCTAGAGGAAATTGCTGGCCTCTACCACCGTTTTTATAACGACTGTCGAGTGCTACCAATGGGAGAAGAAAAACCTGCCGCGCTCCATAGCTCGCGCGCGTTACTCTGTTCCGCAACTATGCAAGTAATTGCCAATGGACTAGATCTACTTGGCGTGAGCGCACCGGAGCGAATGTGATGGCTGAAGAGAGTCGATCTAATAGATTGAATGGATTGATTTGGCCTGCCACTGCGAAGAGCGATGAGGAGACAGGTGAACTCTCAATTGGCGGTCTGAAAGCATCCGAGTTGATAAAGGAATATGGCACACCAGCATTCATCTTGGATGAATCAGATTTCCGCGCTCGGGCAAAAACCTTTCGCGATGCAACCCATAAGTTCTTTGGAGAAGATGCTGAGGTCTACTACGCAAGTAAAGCATTCACCTCTGTTGCAACATGTAAATGGCTTGCAGCCGATGGTGTGAACCTTGATGTATGCACTGGGGGAGAGTTGGCCGTGGCGCTAGCCGCCAATTTCCCACCCAATCGAATTGAGGTGCATGGAAATAACAAGTCAGTGGCGGAAATTGAGGAGGCTATACAAGTAGGAGTACGTTTCATAGTTGCCGATTCACTCATTGAACTTGATCGCATCAATTCAATCGCTGGACGCCTTGGAAAAAAGCAGGCAATCCTCCTCCGCCTCACTCCGGGGATTTCGGCGCATACTCATGAATCTATTGCGACTGCGCATGAAGATGTGAAATTTGGCTTCTCTATTGCAAGTGGCGCTGCGATGCTTGCAGCGGTAACTGCGATTAAGAGAGAACACCTCATTCTTGAAGGTGTGCATTGCCATATAGGTTCACAGATATTTGATGATGCCGGGTTCATACTCGCAATCGAGCGACTCATTAGATTTATCGCTGAAGTAAAAAAGACTCACAGTGTCGAACTTCATCACTTAGATTTTGGTGGCGGCTTTGGAATCGCATATACAGATTTAGATGACCCGATGGACATTCATCTAGTGCTTCAGAAGATTCATGAGGCCCTTGTAGCGCAATGTGAGAAGAACGAGATTTCAATGCCGACCATCGCAATTGAGCCAGGTCGAGCGATAGCTGGTCCTGCGATGGTGACGTTGTACGAAGTGGGCACGGTTAAAGATGTAGTTTTAGAAGATGGCAAAACCCGCACATACATCTCAGTCGATGGTGGCATGAGCGATAACATCCGGCCATCCCTCTATGGCGCTGAATACAGCGCGCTGCTCGCCAATCGAATCTCTACTGCCCCGCCTACACCATCTCGTGTAGTTGGTAAACATTGCGAAACCGGTGACATCGTCATTCGTGATATCGCGCTCCCTAGTGACATAGTTCCTGGAGATGTGTTGGCGATACCGGCAACGGGCGCTTATGGCAGAAGCATGGCAAGTAATTACAACCATATTCTCCGACCACCAGTGATCGCCGTTTCCGATGGTGTGGCAAAGACCATTATTCGCCGCGAGAAAATCTCAGATTTACTCGCCCTTGAAGAGGGATAGCCGCTCGGATTCCTCGAGGTAGCCCCTCAATGTGGGAGAGTTAGACAATGGAAAGCCGGTCCGCACGCGATTCAATCGCTATCGCCCTGCTCGGTGCAGGATCGGTGGGAAGTAATGTCGCCGCCCAGTTACTCGCAGGCCATGATGACCTTGCGGCGCGTGCGGGAGCGCAACTGAAATTAGTTGCTGTTGCCGTCAATGATGGCAAGAAAGCACGACCCGAACTCGAACGAGCTGGCGTCAAAGTTACGACGGATGCCCATGCATTAGTGACGGATCCCGCTATAGATATCATCATCGAGGTAATTGGTGGTATCGAACCGGCGCGCACTCTCATTCTTGAAGCCTTGAATTCTGGTAAATCAGTGGTGACCGCAAATAAAGCG
Source organism: Actinomycetota bacterium (assembly GCA_005787645.1). GTDB lineage: Bacteria > Actinomycetota > Actinomycetes > Nanopelagicales > Nanopelagicaceae > IMCC26077. The sequence goes on from SYAM01000110.1 coordinate 4,860, forward strand.
CTATTAGCCCAACATGGTGGTGAGTTATTCGAAGCAGCGGCGAAGAATAATGTCGACCTCTATTTTGAAGCAGCCGTTGCTGGCGCTATTCCGATTATCCGACCACTGCGCGACTCACTCGCTGGAGATCATGTTGCTCGTGTGATGGGCATTGTAAACGGGACTACAAATTTCATTCTTAGTCAGATGTCTAACCATGGAATATCTTTCGAAGCTGCTCTCAAAGAGGCGCAGTCGCTTGGTTATGCAGAGGCAGATCCCAGTGCAGATGTTGAGGGATTCGATGCAGCAGCTAAAGCATCGATACTTGCGAGCCTAGCCTTCCACTCTCGAGTAAGTGGTAGCGATGTCTATCGGGAGGGAATCTCTGAAATCACAGCAGATATCGTTCGCATTGCTGCTGAGATGGAACATGTTGTGAAATTACTAGCAATCGCAGAGTTGACCCGCGATGGGAAAATCGCAGTCCGTGTACACCCGGCGCTCATTCCCAATACACACCCACTCGCAGCAGTTCGAGACTCTTTCAATGCAGTCTTTGTTGAGGCAGAAGCAGCTGGCGAATTAATGTTCTATGGACGCGGCGCAGGGGGTGCTCCTACTGCCTCTGCCGTGTTGGGCGATTTGGTAGCGGTCGCGCGCCACAAAATTATTGGTGGTTTGGGACCACAAGAGAGTACCTATGCCGAACGTGAGATTGCACCGATGGGGCAGACGCTTACCCGCTATTTGATTCGCCTTAATGTCAATGATCGTCCAGGTGTACTGGCGTCGGTTGCAAATGTCTTCTCTTCACATTCAGTCTCAATCCAAACGGTTCGTCAAGATGGTCGTGGCGCTCAAGCAGAGTTGATTGTGGTCACACACACCGCATCTGATGCTGCGCTCGCGCAGACAGTCGGAGGTCTACGAAAGTTAGATACCGTTCGCTCAGTGGAGAGCGTCATTCGAGTCGAAGGTGGCAACTTCTGATGTTTGGAAAGAAGCAAGCACAACCTTGGCGCGGAGTTATAAATGAGTATCGCCATCGCCTTCCAGTTTCTGCGAAGACTCCGATAGTCACTCTCAATGAGGGTGGTACTCCACTTGTGTATGCCTGTGTGCTCTCGGAGATGTTGGCTGGAGAGGTTTGGGTAAAGGTAGAAGGTTCAAATCCCACTGGCTCTTTCAAAGATCGCGGTATGACGATGGCGATGAGCAAAGCTGCCGAAGATGGCGCCAAAGTAGTGGTCTGTGCATCAACGGGTAACACCAGCGCTAGCGCAGCTGCTTATGCGACAAAAGCGGGCATGATTCCTGCAGTACTGGTTCCGCAAGGAAAGATAGCTATGGGTAAGTTAGCGCAAGCTGTAATCCATGGCGCGAAGTTGCTCCAAGTCGACGGTAATTTCGATGACTGCCTCACTCTTGCTCGTCAATTAGCTGAGAATTATCCAGTCGCACTCGTGAACTCGGTCAATCCATATCGCCTTCAAGGCCAAAAGACCGCTGCGTTTGAAATTATCGATGTGCTCGGATTCGCACCCGATATACATGCGCTACCAGTGGGCAATGCCGGCAATATCACCGCATATTGGATGGGTTATCAGGAATACCATCGCGACCGGATTGCAAAGTCATTGCCACAGATGTGGGGATTCCAAGCAGAAGGTGCAGCGCCAATCGTTCGCGGCGCAATTGTTGAGAAGCCTGAGACGATTGCAACGGCTATTCGAATCGGGAATCCGGCATCATGGAAAGAAGCAGAGGCTGCGCGCGACCAATCACGTGGTCGAATTGATTCCGTTACCGATGAAGAGATTCTGAGTGCGTATCGATTGATTGCAGGGCATGAGGGAATCTTCTGTGAACCATCATCAGCCGCTGGCCTTGCTGGTCTGCTTAAGATGAAGGCAGCAGGCGCGCTCCCTAAGGGAAAGAAGATTGTGATTACGGTGACAGGAAATGGATTGAAGGATGTGCAATGGGCTCTCGAAGGCTCGGCCGACCCTATTGTTATCCCTGTCTCGCTCAGCCAAGCCGCTAAAGTTTTGGAGCTTTCCTGATGGTCTCTCGCCCAACATTTCGTGCGACGCCGGTGACTATCCGCGTCCCTGCTACAAGTGCAAATCTTGGCGCCGGCTTTGATTGTCTAGGTCTCGCATTAGAAATCTACGATGGGTACGCGGCTCAAGTTCTCGATGAACCAGGGCTAGATGTAGAGATCGCTGGCGAAGGTGCAGAGACCTTACGTAGAGATGAGAAGAATCTCGTCGTTGCTTCTATGAATACTGCCTTCGATCACATGGGTGGACGCCCACGTGGCTTGGCGCTCCGCGCGCTCAATGCAATACCTCACGGCAGAGGTTTGGGTTCTTCATCGAGTGCGATTATTGGCGGACTTGTTTTGGCACGCTCGCTTGTAATCTCTGGAATAGAGCGGCTCAACGATAGAGATCTACTTGCAATAGCTACTGAGATCGAAGGACATCCAGATAATGTGGCAGCAGCATTTCATGGTGGCGCAACCATCGCATGGGTTGAAGATGGTTCTGGGAGAGCAATCTCAATCCCGGTAGATCTGCGGATTATGGCTATTGCATTTATTCCTAGCAAATCAGGAGAGGTTGCAACGAAGAAGGCTCGTGCTCTCTTGCCAGAGTCGGTTCCGCATATCGACGCTGCAGTAAATATCTCGAGAAGTACATTGATGGTAGAGGCGCTCTCAAGAAAACCAGAATTGCTTTTCGCTGGAACAGAGGATCGAATCCATCAGTTCTACCGACAAAGTCAGATGCCAAAGAGTTATGAATTAATGACCACACTGCGCGAAGCCGGCGTCGCCGCTTTCATCTCAGGTTCTGGTCCAACAGTCCTTGCCCTTCACTATGGGACCGTGGCCGATGCTCAGGAGATCGCACGCGCGGGGGATGGCGCCTTCACCAGTCGGATCGTGGGCGTGAGCGCCAAAGGGGCCCATGTATTCACCTAACGGTCAAAGGCCTCCATTTATATAGTGTTTGCTTTTGGGCCATATCTTGGGGCAATTCTCGATTTGCATACTCTCTGAGGTTAGGTGTTACTCTTCTCCTATCGCTTGGGGATTTTTCCCCGGACTTCCATACAGCGATTAACTGATTTCCTTCTCAATACTTTCCATCAATTGCGAATTGTGAAATCACCACGAAACTACATCAACATGAATGAGGCATAGTGAGTGAAGTAAGTACTCGTAAGGCAAAGCCTGCTGGCGATCTATCCGCCATGCTCCTACCAGAACTTCGAAAGGTCGCCACCCAACTGGGTATTGAAGGCGCTGCGAAGTTGGCTAAGGGTGATCTCGTCCAAGCAATCGGCGATTTGCAAGCAGCAAATCGCGCGGCAGCGGCAAAAGAGAAAGAAGCGCGCCAATTAGAGCGACAACAAGAGCGTGAAGAACGACGTCGAGAGCGTAACCAAGGAGGAAACCAGGGCTCTGATGAGGGTAACTCTTCTGACTCATCCGATTCTGACGACGATAGTTCTGTTGGTAATTCTGGCGATAATTCCTCTGGGAGCGATTCTGAAGGTTCTTCCTCTGATCGCGGTGATCGCGGT
>SYAM01000111.1 GCA_005787645.1 Actinomycetota bacterium
ACTCACTGAAACGCGCTCACCATTAGCAAGAGCACCCGAGAGATAGACCATATTGCGATGATCGGGACTGTCACCAGTTGTGGTTACCGAGGCCGCTAAACCTCGCTCCTGGGAGAGCGTTGGCGCGTTGACGTAGGTGACATCGTTGACGCCAGATGCGCTCAAAATGCCGCGAAGTGCACTTGTTGCAAGTACCGAACAATCTTCACTGGCGATCTCACCACGAACTTCAACATCAACAGCAACTGGTGATTCTCCGGCAATCGCAAAGAGAACTTGCGCCAACTTCTCAACTAAAGGCAGGGCCGGGCGGACATCTTCGGCAATGGCGCCACCCTTAACGTTGACGGCATCCGGAACCAATTCGCCGGCAAGAGCCTTACGTACGGAGATTGCCACTGCGATACCAGCGCGTTCTTGCGCCTCGTCAGTGGAAGCGCCCAGGTGCGGAGTCGCAATGACATTATCGAGAGAGAACAAAGGTGAATCGGTGCATGGCTCAGTTGCGAAGACATCAAGACCTGCGCCAGCGACCCGACCGGATGTGAGCGCTTCATACAACGCTTCCTCATCGAGTACTCCACCTCGAGCAGCATTGATGATGCGTACCGTTGGTTTGACCTTCTTGAGCGCTTCCGTTCCAATCAGGTTCGCAGTCTCTTTAGTCTTCGGTAAATGGATAGTGATGAAATCACTCTCGGCGAGCAATGTATCGAGATCAACTAAGCGCACGTCGAGTTGTGCAGCACGAGCCGGTTGCAGATACGGATCGTATGCAATGACCTTCATACCAAAGGCCTGCATTCGGTGCGCTACAAGTTGGCCAATCCGACCAAAACCGACGATGCCAAGAGTCTTTTCGAAGAGTTCGGCTCCGGTGTATTTCGAACGTGCCCACTTGCCGATTCGAAGCGCTGCATGAGCTGGAGAGATGAAACGTGCGCTCGCCAAAAGCAAAGCAATGGCAAGTTCAGCGGCGCTAACAATATTAGAGGTTGGGGCGTTGACGACCATGACGCCAGCAGCGGTGGCTGCGGGAACATCGACGTTATCAAGTCCAACTCCAGCACGAGCAATCACTTTCAAACCTTTGGCAGCAGCAATTGCCTCGCTATCCATTTTGGTTGCTGAACGAATCAAGACTGCAGAGACGCCCTTTGCTAACTCTGCGAGCAATTCCCCACGATTAGCACCGTTGCAATTGCGCACCTCAAAGTCAGGTCCGAGCGCCTCTAAGGTCGCTGGGCTTAACTCTTCAGCAATAAGAACGACTGGTTTGCTCATTAGCGCGCAGCGGTTCCCTCGGTGTAGTCATCTTTAGTCTTGACCCACGACATCATTGCACGAAGGTCACGACCTACTTGCTCGATTGGATGTTGCTCACCCTTGGTGCGAAGCGCCTTGAATTCTGGTGCGCCAGCATCTTGATCTGCGATGAATCGTGCTGCAAATGAACCATTCTGGACATCTTTAAGAACAGCACGCATGTTCTCTTTCACGCGATCATCGAGAATCCGTGGTCCGGAGATGTAGTCGCCATACTCAGCAGTGTCGGAGACTGACCAACGCTGCTTTGCGATGCCACCTTCGTACATCAAATCAACGATAAGTTTTAATTCATGTAGGCACTCAAAGTATGCAACCTCAGGTTGATACCCAGCCTCGAGAAGCACTTCATAACCCATCTGCACAAGGCGTGAAGCGCCACCGCAGAGAACTGCTTGCTCGCCAAAGAGATCGGTCTCGCACTCCTCGGTGAAGGTGGTGAGGATTCCACCGGCGCGAAGTCCGCCGATTGCTTTTGCGTAGGAGAGGGTAAGTGGCCATGCATTGCCGGTTGCATCTTGTTCAACCGCAACGATCACTGGAACGCCACGACCGGCTACATATTCACGACGCACAAGATGTCCTGGCCCTTTAGGTGCAGCCATGCAGACGTCGACATTTGACGGTGGCTTGATATAACCAAAACGAATATTAAATCCATGGCCAAAGAAGAGCGCAGCACCTGGTTTCAAGTTTGGCTCGATAGATTCCTTGTAGATGCCTCGTTGGAAGTGATCTGGTGCAAGGAGCATCACGACATCTGCTTCCTTGACAGCATCAGCAACGCTTAACACGCGTAGTCCTTCAGATTCAGCCTTCGCCTGTGACTTAGAACCGGGCTTCAGCCCAACGCGCACATCGACCCCGCTATCGCGCAGGCTAAGCGCGTGGGCATGGCCTTGAGAGCCGTAACCAATGACGGCAACCTTCTTATTTTGGATGATGGAGAGATCGGCATCTTCATCGTGATAGAGAGTGGCCACGGGTTACGCTCCTTTATTATCGAGGTTCTTGCTGGTTTCTGGGTTTGGGTTAAAAACTCGGTTTATGGCTGAATACTACGCCCCATCGCGACTACTCCGGACTGGGTCAATTCCATAATCCCGAACTGGGCGAGCTCATTGAGCAGCATCTGGGTCTCGGCAGGGCTCGCGGTGTACTGGATAGTGAGCGAGGAATGGGTGGCCTCAACCACATGGGCCCCGAACTTTTCCAGAACTGCATCGACTGATTTCCGGTCACTCTCACCATTCTTTAATCCAATTCGAACGAGGATTAATTCAACCTGATGAGAGGTCCGCTCTGGCAATTCGATGATGTCGATGACATTCACCAATTTATCTAATTGTTGAATGACTTGATCAAGTGCATGCCCTTCGACATTAACCGCGATAGTGATTCGTGAAATCTCAGCATTCTCCGTTGGACCGACTGAAAGCGCTTCGATGTTGTAACCACGGCGTGCGAAGAGCGAGGAAACTCGCGCGAGAACTCCTGCCTGGTTTTCGACGAGAACAGAGAGAATATGTGTCTGCATTAGAGCTCCTGTGAATCCCAGTCGGGCGCTAATTCACGCGCAATCATGATGTCGTCATTAGATGTGCCCGCAGCAACCATCGGCCAGACCATGGCATCACGGAAGACATTGAAATCAACAACAACGGGTTGATCGTTGATTGCCATCGCCGCTTCGATTGTCTTGTCAACATCCTCGGGTCGCTCACATCGAAGTCCAACGCATCCCATCGCCTCTGCAAGTTTTGCAAAGTCTGGGACTCGCTTGGAGTGTAAATCAGTATTTGAGTAGCGCTGGTTATAGAAGAGGGTCTGCCACTGACGAACCATTCCCAAACTTTCATTGTTAATGAGGGCAACCTTGATCGGAATGTTGTTGATTGCGCAGGTGACAAGTTCTTGATTAGTCATCTGGAAACAACCATCACCATCGATTGCCCAGACTGTTGTGTCGGGCGCACCCACCTTCGCACCCATTGCAGCAGGTACTGCGTAACCCATGGTTCCTAGGCCTCCAGAATTGAGCCAAGTGCGTGGCTTCTCATAACTAATAAATTGAGAGGCCCACATTTGATGTTGTCCAACACCAGCGGTGTAAATCGTGTCTGGGTCAGAAATTTTTCCAAGGCGCTCAATCACATATTGCGGAGATAGCGAGCCATCACTTGGCATGTCATAACCAACTGGATAAGTCGTGCGCCACCCATCAACCTGTTTCCACCAGGCAGTGAGATCAGGTTGGCTCTTGGCGAACTCAGCCTTAAGCGCTGGAACTAACTGCGCCATAGTCAATCGGACATCACCAACGACCGGAACGTCTGCATGG
>SYAM01000112.1 GCA_005787645.1 Actinomycetota bacterium
AATATGGGTAAGAAATTCGATGAGATTGAGCAACAGATGGCAGCAAATTTTGCACGCGCCGCCAAAGATGCAGATGTTCAGCAGATTGTCTATCTCGGCGGTATCGCCAACGATAAAAAATCGAGTCAACATCTTGCATCGAGGGCACAGGTTGGTAATGAATTGGCATCAACTGGTCTGCCAACTATGGAGTTACGCGCCGGAATCATTATCGGTGCAGGATCTGCATCTTTTGAGATGGTTCGTCATCTCACTCATCGATTACCAATTATGACGACGCCAAAATGGATCTCTAACCTCACTCATCCGATTGGCGTCCGTGATGTTCTCTGGTACTTAGAGAATGCTGCCCAATTGAAGAGTCCAGTCTCTGGTGTATTTGATATTGGCGGACCAGATGTGCTCAAATACTCCGAGATGATGCAGATCTTCGCAAAGGTCTCTGGTTTGCGCCGCCGAATCATCGTGAAAATTCCGGTGCTCACTCCGCGATTAGCGAGCCTTTGGATTGGTTTAGTAACCCCACTTCCTTCTGCGTTAGCCCGCCCATTAGTGCACTCGCTAATAAGTGAGGTTGTTGCTGATCCTGATAAGAGCATCAGTGCGGTTATTCCACCGCCACCACAGGGATTGATGGGAGCTGAAGAGGCGATGACACTCGCCCTTGCCCGCGTAAATGAGAACAGAGTGAAGACCCGATGGTCTGATGCAACCTTGCCCGCACATCCATGGCAGAAAGCACAATCAGATCCCTCATGGGCTGGTGAGATCACATACAAAGATTCGCGAAGTGCGAAAGCGGAAGCTTCTATAACAAGCGCATGGGAGACGATCGAAGAGATTGGTGGCGATACCGGGTGGTATGGCTCAGATTTCCTCTGGTTCCTTCGTGGACTTCTCGACCGATTAATTGGTGGAGTGGGATTACGCCGCGGTAGACGTGATCCAAAACATCTTCGGGTGGGAGATAGTCTTGATTTTTGGCGCGTTGAATCGTTGGAACGCGAAGATCATTTACGCCTCTATGCCGAGATGATCTTGCCGGGGAAGGCATGGCTGGAATTTCGGTTACGAAAAATTCCGGCAACGCCAGGTAGTGGTGAGAAAGATCAGATAGAGATCATCCAAGAGGCGATTTTTCAACCGCGAGGATTAGGTGGAACTCTCTATTGGTTCGCGATTAAACCGCTCCACGCATTTGTCTTCCCGACAATGCTTCGGAACATTATCCGGAGCGCGAAGCGGAAGGATTACTTCGGGGCCTCCCGCTCAGTGACCGGCTAAATGACAAGCATGTAATTTCCCAGTACTATTTCAACTATGGGAGAGCCAGCGCAGCCAAGGGTTGAAGGCGCCTTGGGAGCCAATGCATTAACGCCTCAGCAGCTCTCCATGTTGGAGTTTGAGCGCCAATGGTGGCGCTACCCCGGATCGAAAGAGGGGGCGATTCGAGAGCTCTTCTCGATGAGTTCCCCACGGTATTACCAGGAGCTCAACCTTCTCCTCGACCGCCCCGAGGCTGAGTTGGCCTATCCGGCGCTGGTCCGGCGTCTCCGTCGCCTCCGTGATGCTCGCACCGGAGCCCTCTAGTCCTTGAGTCCAGCAGGGGAGCGCTCCGGCTTCCGTTTGATTGAGCAAGGCCTCCTGTCGTAGATTATGCGTTAGCACTCTCGGGTTGAGAGTGATAACCCAGCTGATCTCCAAATTCAGCACCCACGTAACTATCTAGAAGGAGATTTACCGTGGCAAAGATGATTGCTTTCAATGAAGAGGCACGACGTGGCCTGGAGCGTGGCATGAATGCGCTCGCCGATGCGGTCAAGGTAACCCTTGGACCTCGCGGACGTAACGTAGTACTTGAGAAGAAGTGGGGCGCCCCCACAATCACCAACGATGGTGTCTCCATCGCAAAAGAGATTGAGCTCGATGATCCTTACGAGAAGATTGGCGCTGAGCTTGTTAAAGAAGTAGCGAAGAAGACTGATGATGTCGCCGGAGATGGCACAACTACCGCGACCGTCCTAGCACAAGCGCTTGTCCGCGAAGGACTCCGTAACGTTGCAGCAGGCTCTAACCCAATGGCGCTAAAGCGTGGAATTGAAAAGGCTGTCGCCGCAGTTGTCGACGAACTTGGCAAGATGGCAAAAGATGTTGAGACCAAGGAGCAGATTGCTGCCACTGCATCAATCTCTGCTGCTGATGCAACTATCGGAGAGAAGATTGCCGAAGCGATGGATAAGGTCGGAAAAGAAGGTGTAATCACTGTTGAAGAGAGTAATACTTTTGGTCTTGAGCTCGAGCTAACCGAAGGTATGCGCTTTGATAAGGGTTACATCTCTCCCTACATGGTTACCGACACCGATCGTATGGAGGCAGTCCTTGAAGATCCATACATTTTGATTGCGAACTCCAAGATTGCAAATATCAAAGATTTATTGCCGATTCTCGAGAAAGTCATGCAATCGGGTAAGCCACTTGCAATCATCGCTGAAGATATTGAAGGAGAAGCCCTTGCAACTCTCGTAGTCAATAAGATCCGCGGTACCTTCCGTTCTGCCGCAGTCAAGGCTCCAGGATTTGGCGATCGTCGTAAGGCGATGTTGCAAGACATAGCGATTCTTACCGGTGCACAAGTAATCTCTGAAGAGGTTGGCCTAAAGCTCGATGCAACTACTATCGACCTTCTCGGCCGCGCACGTAAGGTCGTTATTACAAAAGATGAGACCACAATTGTTGAAGGTGCTGGCGATAGCGAGCAGATCAAGGGGCGGGTTAATCAGATTCGCGCTGAGATTGAGAAGAGCGATTCCGATTATGATCGCGAGAAGCTCCAGGAGCGCCTAGCAAAACTCGCTGGTGGCGTTGCCGTCATCAAAGCTGGTGCTGCTACCGAGGTAGAGCTCAAAGAGCGTAAGCACCGAATCGAAGATGCAGTTCGTAACGCAAAGGCTGCCGTCGAAGAGGGCATCGTCGCTGGAGGTGGCGTTGCACTTCTCCAAGCAGCGAAGCTTGCATTTGCCAAGCTAAAGCTTGATGGTGACGAAGCTACCGGTGCGAAGATCGTCGAACTTGCTGTCGAAGCGCCACTCAAGCAGATTGCAATCAACGCTGGCCTAGAAGGCGGAGTTGTAGTGGAGAAGGTCCGTCATCTCGAGGCAGGTTTTGGGCTCAATGCTGCTAGCGGAGAGTATGTAGACATGATCAAGGCAGGCATCATTGATCCTGCAAAAGTCACCCGCTCTGCGCTCCAGAATGCTGCATCAATTGCCGCACTCTTCCTCACCACTGAAGCTGTTATCGCCGAGAAGCCAGAGCCAAAGAGCGCAGCTCCTGCAGCTCCTGGCGGCGGAGATATGGATTTCTAAGATGACAAGTACAGGTAAAGGGCTTCGCGAGTTAGAGATTGCTCGCGAAGCCGCTTTACTTGAAGCAGAGAGTTTGGTCGGGAATTTACGTTTCGATGGTGAAAAAGTTGGCGGTCATTTAGGCGTCGATAATGAATCGCACGAATACGAGACTCATTACTTCGCAACCTCCCTGACCGGTTATCCAGATTGGCGTTGGGCAGTAACGATCGCTCGTATCGATAGCGAGAGTGAACCCACTATCTGTGATGTGGTCTTGCTTCCTGGTCCAGATGCGTTGCTACCACCGAAGTGGATTCCTTACACCGAACGAGTTCGCCCAGAAGATGTCACTCCGGGCACTCTGCTACCCACTAATGCTGATGATGAGCGAGTGGTTCCTGGCTATGCAGCGTTACCAAGTGATGAAGAATTAGATCCCACTCAATTATGGGAACTTGGTTTGGGGCGTGTTCGAGTTCTCTCACCCATCGGGCGTGACTTGGCTAGCGATCGCTGGATTAATGGCGACTACGGCCCCGATTCTGAATTTGCCAAGAACGCTCCGAAGGCGTGCGCATCATGTGCATTTTTCTTGCCTATCGCTGGCTCACTTCGAAGCGCCTTCGGCGTCTGTGCAAATGGCACATCTCCGGCAGATGGCCACGTGGTTGCGGTCAACTACGGTTGTGGCGCCCACTCCGAGGCCCTCGTTCTCGGCTAAATCTCGCCAGCGCGAGCCCTGGGTAAAACGCGATAAAATACCGCTCTGCTCGATAATCGATTGGTTCTGGGTAAAGGAGAGTGAGTTATGCCTACTGGACGCGTGAAGTGGTTCAGCCTGGAAAAGGGCTTTGGTTTTATCTCCTCAGATGAGGGTGATGACGTCTTCCTTCCTGCAGCCTCACTTCCATCCGGCGTTACTACCGTCAAACCTGGCACAAAACTTGAGTTTGGCGTTGCCGATGGTCGTCGTGGTCCTCAGGCCCTCTCAGTGACAATCGTCGAAGCGCCGCCATCGTTAGCAGCAGGTGCGCGTATCAACCCAGATGATCTAGCAGCCATTATTGAAGATGCCATCAAGATTCTGGATCGAGTAGGAAATGGATTGCGCCATGGACGCCACCCATCACCCAATGATGCCGAGCGTCTCGGAAAAGTTTTACGTGGAATTGCTGACCAAATCGAGGGTTAGAGGCTAGCGATTATTTTTTTTGCGCATAATCCGTAATCCGTACAAACCGAGAAGAATCGCTATCAGTGAGCTGAGTGCGAAATCGTACCTGTTTGTGATGAGCGAACCTATCGCTGCAACGCCCCAGAAAATTAATGCAATATAAATAATCTTTCGATCAGATATTCCCTTTAGGGGTGACATAGCCACAGTCTACGCCATAATCTATGAGCCTTATGAAAATGGCGAGTAGTAATGAGTGAGAGTGGTTCGCTTCGCTCTTTTCGTCATCGCAATTTTCGAATCTATTACTTTTCTACCACGCTGAGTAATATCGGTACCTGGGTCCAAAGAATCGCACAAAACTGGCTCGTTCTAGAGTTAACAAATAATGCGGTCTGGCTTGGTGTCGTTGTGGCCCTTCAATCTGCTCCCTCTTTATTCTCTTTCTTCGGTGGCACGCTGGCGGACCGGATTTCTAAGCCAAAATTGCTTGCGTTTACTAGTTTTTCGGGTTTCCTTTGGGCAGGCTCTCTCGGATCGCTGGTCATTCTCGGTTATGTCAGACTCTGGCATGTTTTGGTAATTGCTTTTGGTCTTGGAGTGACGGCTGCTATGGATGGGCCGGTTAGACACTCGTTTGTGCCGGAGTTAGTTCCTGAGGAAGATATTCCAAATTCTGTCGCACTCAACTCTGTGAATTTCAATACCGCTCGCTTGATAGGTCCAGCACTCTCAGGTTTCATGATTGAGGCTTTTGATACTGGACCAGCATTTCTTCTCAATGCCATTTCATTTCTTGCAGTCGTGGTAGCAGTTTTAATGATTGACAATGATGAATTACATAGAAAAGCGCCACGTGCTAACGCTCGTTTCTCAGAGTCACTCAGGTATATAAAAGCTCGACCAGATTTAATGGCGCTCATGCTCAGTATCTTCTTCTTTGCAACTTTCGGAGTAAATCCGGAACTCTTTAGCGCAATCATGGCTACAAAAGTATTTGGCTTAAATGCGGGGGAGTTTGGTTTATTAGGAAGTGTGATTGCACTTGGCTCACTAACAGCGACTTTGGTGGCAACAAAAAGAGAACATGCTCCGGGGGTAAGTCGGATACTTAAGTTTGCAGTCTTTACCGGCTTTGCAATCATCTTCTCTGCGGTGATGCCCACCTATCTTTTCTATGCGATGGCGCTACCAATCTATGGTTTCGGCATGCTCACCACTGCGGTAGCAGCGAATACAACAGTGCAAATGGGTACCGCCCCTGAGATTCGGGGGAGAGTCTTTGGAATCTATTTGGCGATGTGGATGGGCTTTGCTCCAGGGAGCGCTCCACTATTGGGATGGATCACCGAGCACTTTGGCGCCAGGTACGCAATTGGATTCTCCGGAACGATCACAGTCTTGGGAGTCTGCTTGATTGCATGGATTTATCGTGGTCGGTTGGAACCTCCCGAGGAGACCTCGATCGAGTCGGTATTGGGCCCCTCTAAGGGGTAGCCCGCTCCAGATCCACCGTGGGTAATCCCACATTTTTTCTCTCCACCGCTCTGACCTGCGAAAACCTTATCCACAGGACAAAATTCTCAGGGTAAAGAGAGGGTTTGGTTTGGCTATCTGACCCCCTTCTTTGGCATCCTTGAAGCCTCCCCCACCCCTAGCGCCTGCCGACCCCACCAGGATTGGCAAGCGGCGCACGCGCGGAGAGGGCGAGACGGGTAGCCACGAGAGGAAATGGTCATCTATATGTCGGGCATGTGGAGTAGAACGGCGGTTGGGCGAAGCGTTCGTGCGCTCGCCGGCGCCCTGCTCTCTTTTATGCTGACTACTACCTTTGGCGCTGGCAGCGCTATTGCTGCCGAGGCGCTCGATGGCGCCCCGTCGATCAGTGGTGAGAGCTCCCTTGCCGTGGTGAACCCAGAGAGTGGAGCACCTCAGGTGAGTCAACCGCCCGCCGAAGCGTCTCTGGTGGCGGCCACAGAAGTATTGACCTCGGGCAAGCTCACCGCCCTCAACCTCTCATCGGTTGCCCAAAGCGCATATTTAGTGAAGAAGGCTAAGACTCGAAACGGTGCGCGCTCAGTCGGAAAATTACTGGCAGAGGAAACGTATGGTTGGAGCGGTAAGCAATGGCAGTGCCTCGACAAGTTATGGATCAAAGAGAGTCAATGGACTTACACATCACATAACAAACGCACGGGAGCACATGGAATCCCACAAGCGTATCCGGCAACCAAATATGATTATATGGGAAGTGATTGGCGTAAGAATCCCGTCACGCAAATCATGTGGGGCTTGAAGTACATCGATGTGCGCTACGGAACGCCATGTAAGGCGCTAAACACTTTTTATCGAACAAGAATGTACTAAGAGAGTTTCACTCTATAATCGGATTAGGGAAACTTAATTCGGTTTTCTGCCGATTGTCACTAATTTTTCTCGTTCAGCAAAGAAATCATTTCCTTTATCATCAATCACGATAAATGCAGGGAAATCCTCTACTTCAATCTTCCAAACTGCTTCCATGTCAAGTTCTGCATAATCAAGTACTTCAACTTTTTTGATGCAATCTTGAGCCAGTCGTGCCGCAGGTCCACCAATTGAACCAAGATAGAAACCACCAAACTTCTTACAGGAATTGGTCACAGCGGTAGAACGATTTCCTTTTGCCAGCATAATCATGGAGCCGCCCGCTTGTTGGAATTGCTCGACGTAAGAATCCATCCGACCTGCAGTAGTCGGACCAAAGGATCCGGAGACATATCCATCAGGAGTCTTCGATGGACCAGCGTAATAGATTGCATAATCTTTGAAGTAATCCGGAAGCGCCTCGCCCTTATCTAGCCGCTCCTTGATCTTGGCATGCGCTAAGTCGCGTGCAACCACCAAGGTCCCAGTCAAAGAAAGCCTAGTTTTTACTGGGTACTTAGCAAGCTCTGCTCGAATTTGTGACATGGACTGATTGAGGTCAATCGTCACGACATCATCATGAAGTTCTGTATCAGTAGTGTCTGGAAGGAAGCGAGCCGGATCGCGCTCGAGTTTCTCGAGGAAGATTCCCTCACTGGTGATTTTGGCAAGAGCCTGTCGATCTGCTGAGCAAGAAACGGCAATTGCAATGGGCAGTGAGGCCCCATGGCGGGGCAGTCGAATTACTCGAACATCATGGCAGAAATATTTCCCGCCGAATTGTGCTCCGATTCCGATATTGCGGGTCAATTCCAAGATCTCTGCCTCTAGTTCGATATCACGGAAACCATGAGCAGTTGCGGTATCACCTCGAAGTGGAAGCGAATCTAAATAGCGAGTACTCGCAAGCTTTGCAGTTTTGAGAGTGTGTTCGGCGCTGGTACCGCCAATAACCACGGCAAGATGGTACGGCGGACATGCTGATGTGCCAAGGGAGATCAACTTCTCTTCTAACCATTTAAGGAGCGATTTCGGATTGAGAATCGCACGCGTCTCTTGATAGAGGAAACTCTTATTAGCACTACCGCCACCTTTTGCAATGTAGAGCAATTGATATTCATTATGATGCTTGGTGTCTACAGCAATTTCAATCTGTGCTGGCAGATTAGTACCAGTGTTCTTCTCTTCCCACATAGTGATTGGCGCCATTTGGCTGTACCGAAGATTAAGCCTGGTATAGGCATCGTAAATTCCATGTGCGATTCCAATTTCATCGCGCCCCTCGGTGAGAACATGTTGTCCACGCTTTCCCATCACCAACATCGTGCCGGTGTCTTGGCACATTGGCAGGATTCCACCAGCAGCAATATTGGCATTCTTCAAGAGATCGAGCGCGACAAAGCGATCATTGGGCGATGCTTCAGGATCATCGATGATATTTCGCAATTGTTGTAGATGTGATGGGCGTAGGTAATGCTGAATGTCGTGGACTGCTTCTTCAGTGAGTTTTCGTAACGCATCTTGCGAGACAGTGATGAATGTTCGCCCAGCAGCCTCAGATGTAGTGACTCCTTCGCTTGTGATGAGGCGGTACTCAGTCTCATCCTTTCCAAGCGGAAGTAGGTCCTCGTAGGCAAAATCTGGATTGATACTCATAGTGGAAAGAATACGCCCCCTCTAATTAATCGCGCGATTTCTCTTGTTTTTCTAGTCGCTCCTTTGCCGAATCGAGCCATTGATTACATATTTTTGCCAGTTCCTCTCCGCGCTCCCAGAGGGCAATCGAATCCTCTAACGATGCGCCGCCAGCTTCAAGCTTCGCGACGATTTTCGACAACTCATCACGTGCTTGTTCGTATGTGAGTTTTTTCTTTTCGGCCATTAGTTACCCCTTTTTACCTTTCTTTCCATTGAGAGAAATGACTTCCACTGAAATCTCCCCTTTAGCCAATCTGACTTCTAACTCATCAGAGAGTGAGACATCTTTGGCATTAACGATGAGTTTTCTACGCTTTTGCACGACCGCATATCCACGCTTTAACGTAGAAAGTGGTGAGAGTGCTGTAACTTGGGCTTTGATCTCTTTGATCTCGCTACGTAACTCTTTTATCAGTGCAATCAGCGCTTTCTTTCCATCATTCTGAAGAATCCACAGTTCATCGTGGCGCATCGTCACCAACGTCATTGGGTCTTTCAGCACGGGTCGACTAATCAACGCAGAGATCCTGGCGCTCTCTAAGTCAATGATTGTGTTCATCCGAGTTTCCAAGCGGGAGACTAATTGGGCGGTCCGCTCGATCTCCTCAATCAAGCTGGGCACCACACGCTTTGCTGCATCAGTAGGTGTTGAAGCGCGCAGGTCTGCAACTAAATCAAGTAGTGGGGCATCTTGCTCATGTCCAATTGCGCTGACGATTGGGGTAGTCAGCGAAGCAACTAGTCGAATCAACGATTCATCAGAGAAAGGGAGTAAATCTTCAAAGGATCCGCCACCTCGGGTCACGATGATGACATCGACCTCCTCTATTTTTTCTAACTCCACTAGCGCTCGTGAAACTTCGACTACTGCGGTACTGCCTTGAACAGCAACTTCACGAATCTCAAATTGCGCTCCGGGCCAGCGTCGTTCGACATTCTCGACAACATCCTTCTCTGCTGCACTTGCTCGTCCACAGATCAATCCAATCTTTCTTGGCAGAAAAGGTAAATCTCGCTTCCGTTCAGTTGCAAATAGCCCCTCTGCTGCAAGAAGATTCTTTAATTGTTCAAGGCGTGCGAGTAACTCACCTAATCCCACCTGTCGGATCTCTCGTGCCATCAATGAGAGAGTGCCGCGGACTGCGTACCAATTGACTTTCGCGTAAGCGACTATGCGCGCGTTATCTGGGAGTGGATCAATCGCTTCAAGAATTGATCTGTGACACGTTACCTGAAGCGACATATCCACGCTGGTATCTCTCAGACGAATAAATGCCATCTGGGAACCTGGGCGTCGAGTGATTTCAGCAACTTCACCTTCAACCCAGACAGGGCCGAGGCGTCCGATGTATTCGCCGATTGACTCAGAGACCACTCGAACGGGAAGTGGTTCCTCCGAACTACTTTCAATCATGTTATAAGAGTAATCGGAAGGCTTCACTAGCAGGGGCATAGTTGCGCCAAAACGATTAGGCTAGAGCTATGGCCACCAAAAAAGTGCTCCTTGCTGCGCCCCGGGGTTACTGCGCAGGGGTGGACCGTGCAGTCGTCACTGTCCAGAAGGCCTTGGAACTCTACGGCGCCCCAGTCTACGTACGTAAACAGATTGTTCATAACAAACATGTCGTCGAAACTTTGGAAAAAAGTGGCGCAATCTTTGTTGATGAGACCGATGAGGTACCTGAAGGCGCAACGGTCATTTTCTCGGCTCATGGCGTATCGCCTGCGGTGCACGAGAGCGCCAAGGCGCGCAATCTCAAGACGATTGATGCAACCTGTCCACTTGTTACCAAAGTCCATCAAGAGGCGCGACGATTTGCAGCCGAGGACTATCAGATTCTCTTGATTGGCCATGAGGGACATGAAGAGGTCGAAGGTACTGCTGGGGAAGCACCAGATCATGTACAGCTGATTGATAAAGCTGAAGATATCGAGAAGTTAGAGATTAAAGATCCTAAGAAGTTGATCTGGCTTTCACAAACTACTCTTAGCGTGGATGAAACGTTAAGCACTGTAAAAGCGTTGAAAGATAAGTTCCCGCTCCTTAATGATCCGCCAAGTGATGATATTTGTTATGCAACCCAAAATCGTCAGTTAGCAGTGAAAGAGATTGCTCCACAGAGTGATCTGGTCTTAGTCGTAGGTTCACGGAACTCATCAAACTCAGTTCGCCTTGTGGAAGTTGCGCTCGAGACAGGCGCCAAGGCCTCGTATCTCATTGATTATGCTCACGAAATGAAACCAGAGTGGCTCGAGGGAGTAGAGACTGTTGGCGTTACAAGTGGCGCATCAGTGCCAGAGATCTTGGTTGAGGAGCTCCTTGCTCGATTGAAAGAATATGGTTTTGATGATGTGCACGTTGTTACTAAAGCCGAAGAGCACTTGCTCTTCTCGATACCACCAGAGCTTAGGAAGGATCTGAAGGCTGCTGGGAGGAATGAGTCCGTCGTCGTTCAGCGATGAAGTAGTAGCCCCAACTAACAACGGCCGTAATCAACAGCCACGGCGCTAAGCGCGCAAGATTCGAAACTATTGCCACCAAGAGAGTCGTTATCCCAAACCCTTTACTCACAACCGTCGCGAAAAGAAGGGTGCCAGTAAGCGCAAGTGGTGGGGTAACTACAGCGGTAAAGAGGGTTCCATCACGACCAAGTTTCGCTGCTGCGAAGAAAAGCAGTAGAAGGAGAACTCCGGTGATTCGCCCGGGTTGGCCGGAGATAAAACTCTCCGCAGTCTGCACCAGCAGAAGCGAGAGGGTGTAGAGGACCACAATTCCGGGGGAGGTGAGGCCACGACCTTGGATGATGGGCCGCCCCTTGATCTCAAGCGGTGATGTCATTGGTGCGCCCCATCATTAAAGTCTAATTCATCATCCCTCTCGTCAGCTCCGCTCTCTTGACCTTTGATTGCGCGAACCTCGCTTTCGAGCGGTGCTATTCCACCAAGCTCCTTCGTTGTAGGTGCGCCAAGTTTGCTCATCTTTCGCGCTGGTACCAAGAGATGATTCTCGGCCGATGCTACAAGCTCATTAAATGCACGTTCAGCGCTCTTTATCTTCTCACCAAGGCTTTCGATACGTTCATGTACTTTTCCTACGCGCTTGAGCAAATCACCAGCAAGATTACGAATCTCATCTGCGTTACGGGCAAGATCATGGCGTGAGTATCCATAAGCGATAGTGCGGAGTAAGGCGAGCATAGTTGTCGGCGTTGCAATCACTACATTCTTGGCAAAGGCCTTCTGAAGTAGGAGCGAGTCAGCATCGAGCGCCTCACTTAAGATGGATTCAAATGGCGCAAAGAGCACCACGAAATCTGGCGAAGTGCCACTATCTTGATAGCCACGTTTTGCAAGCGCATTGATGTGATTGAGCAGATCCTTTGCATGTGATGCCATGAAAGTCGCACGTGCAGCAGGATCTTCAGCGCCAACTCCATCCCAGAAGCGATCGAAGGGGAATTTGGAATCAACAAAGATTTCGGTACCGCCTGGCATCTTGATTGTGATATCCGGTTTTGAAATCTCGCCATCATTGACGCGATGCTCCTGCCGTTCAAAATGAATTCCCTCTTGTAACCCTGAACTTTCTAGGATCATCTCGAGTTGTGCCTCACCAAGTTGGCCACGACTCTGCGCTTTAGAGAGGGCGCCTGCGAGTTTGGCAGTTTCAAGAACGAGCCGTTCATTCTTCTCGCTCATATTCTTGATCTGCTCTTTGATCTGCGCCTCAACCTCGGCTCGTTTGATTTCGGCAACATGGGTCTTTTCGGTAAGTGAGAGCATCCCGGCATTCATTGCGCGCATCAATTCATCGAGGCGCGCGCTCGCCTCTCGGGAATCGTTGCTGGCGCGCCCCTGCGGCCGTAGTAATAAATATGTAATGGCGACCCCAAGGAGGAGGCCCGCTATGGCGCCGATGGCCAGGGATAAGGCGTTCATGGTCCAATCGTGGCAGGAAGGGGTGACATTGCCCCGTAGGCTCTACTCCTCGTGAGCCTCTCCATCGGAATCGTCGGCCTGCCCAACGTGGGAAAGTCCACCCTCTTCAATGCCCTGACTAAGAATCAGGTGCTCGCGGCCAACTATCCCTTTGCCACTATCGAACCCAATATTGGGGTAGTGGGAGTACCCGATGATCGCCTCGCTGTGCTTGCCAAAATTTTCACCTCCGAACAGATCATTCCTGCATCGGTCTCATTCGTTGATATTGCCGGGATCGTCAAAGGCGCATCTGAAGGCGCTGGACTTGGAAATAAATTCTTAGCGAATATTCGAGAGGCAGATGCGATTTGCCAAGTAGTGCGTGTTTTCAACGACGGTGATGTCGTACATGTCGATGGCAAGGTCGATCCCTTATCTGATATCGAAACTATCAATACCGAACTGGCGCTCGCCGACTTGCAAACAATCGAGAAGGCGTTACCACGACTTGAAA
This sequence comes from Actinomycetota bacterium, assembly GCA_005787645.1. Taxonomy (GTDB): domain Bacteria; phylum Actinomycetota; class Actinomycetes; order Nanopelagicales; family Nanopelagicaceae; genus IMCC26077. The sequence continues at coordinate 13,061 of SYAM01000112.1, forward strand.
AAGAGGCTCGGCAAAATAAAGAGCGCGCTGCGGAAATTGAAGAGATAAAAAAAGCTGAAGCAGCGTTAAAAGAGGGCAAACTCATCTCCGCGACCACTTTAGATAAAAATCTCTTAAAGGAATTACATTTACTTACGGCCAAACCATTTATCTATGTTTTCAATGTCGATGCCGCTGAACTTGGTGATGCAGATTTACAGAAAAGGTTACGTGCGCAAGTTACACCCGCTGAGGCCATCTTCCTTGATGCTAAGACTGAGGCGGATTTAGCTGAGCTTGATGAAGCAGATGCGATGGAGCTATTAGAGTCGATCGGACTAAAGGAACCAGGATTACGCACCCTTGCACGGGTGGGTTTCACGACACTTGGCCTGCAGACCTACCTCACCGCAGGTCCGAAAGAGGCGCGCGCCTGGACGATTCACCAAGGAGACACCGCACCCGCTGCCGCTGGTGTGATTCATACCGATTTCCAAAAAGGGTTTATCAAGGCTGAAGTTGTCTCATTTGATGATCTTGTAGCTGCTGGGTCGTTGGCCGAAGCGCGTACTAAAGGAAAGGTGCGAATGGAGGGAAAGGATTACATCATGCACGATGGCGACGTAGTCGAATTCCGGTTTAACCTCTGATTTCTACCCACTCTGTATGTGCAGCGCTCTGATGGATTGCCTCTAGAACTCGAAGGCCGTGTGCTGAATTCGCAGCGCTGTGGGTAAAGGGATTCTCGCTCTTTTTCCCAGTTTTATGGGTGGCCAAATCATCAGCAATATCTAGGTAGAGATTTGCAAAGGCTTCGATATACCCAGCCGGATGCCCCACTTTGAAACGCTGGTATCTGCTCTCTGATGCGAGAGTAATCATCGAATGGCTCCGGTCGATGATGGAAAGCGCGCCATCTTTTCCAGCGAAGCGAAGTAACTCAGGCTCCTCTTGAATCCACGAGAGAGCGCCTTTGCTCCCGTTAATCGAGAGCGCTAAGCCATTACGTTTGCCTAAGGTGACTTTGTTCCATAGTAGAGAAATTGGTGTGCCCTGCCCCATTTCACCAATGGCCCTGACATTGTCAACCAAATCAGATACCTCACCCGCATGGTTTGCCAGCGCCGCGACCTTTACCACCTGGTCGCTAGCGATAAATTCGAGGAGATTTACCACATGCGAACCTAGATCGAGAGTCACACTGGGGATTTCATAATCGAGTTGACGCCAGGCTTGTGGAGTTGGTTTCGCGCCAGTTGCGCTCGCGCGGATGAAACTTTCTTGCGCCATCTCTACATGGATGGAGATGACCTCACCTAATAACCCTTTAGTAACCATCTCTCTTATTTCGCGGACCATTGGATAGCCGGTATAGGTGAAGGTGACAGAGAGAAATTTGTTCTCCTGGTGAACTCGTTCAGCAATACGTTGCGCATCTTGACTATTGGTGCAGAGCGATTTCTCGGTGATGACGGGAATTCCCGCATCTAGAAGGGAATTGATATGTTCGAAATGTAATGGCGTGGGAGAGAGCACAATCGCAGCATCAAGTCGCCCCTTTTCTCCACCAATGAATGAAGAGATATCTTCATATACACGCGTCGCTTCGACGCCATAAAAATGCGCAGATTCAGAATTAATATTTTTCTCAATGCTAAAGACTCCTGCATCGAGTGAATACTTTCGATCAATGTTTATTCCACCAAAATGCGCTCTACCAATTGCAGAATCAAGGCCACCACCGATAAATCCAACTTTCATTACGCTTTTCCTCCGATTTGCTTTATGTCTTCTCTCTGTTTTCTTGGTGGCGATTCGACAAATCTGCTTGCTGGAACCTAATCTAGACCCCTACGAAATGGGTATCTCTTGACTAATTCTAGTAAACGCGAGGATTTGCGAAATATCGCCATCATCGCCCACGTCGACCATGGTAAAACAACCCTTGTGGATGCCATGCTCTGGCAATCTGGCGCCTTTGCTGCCCATAAAGAGAAGAGCGAAAGCGACGATCGAGTCATGGACTCGATGGATTTAGAGCGCGAAAAGGGAATCACCATTCTCGCGAAGAACACTGCCATCAGGCGCGGCGATCGGACTATTAACATCATTGATACTCCCGGCCACGCAGATTTTGGTGGTGAGGTCGAGCGCGGTCTTGAAATGGTCAATGGCGTGCTCCTGCTTGTCGATGCCTCCGAAGGCCCATTACCGCAGACTCGGTTCGTCCTACGTAAAGCGCTCTCCAAAAATCTCCCAGTGATCCTCGTCATCAATAAGGTCGACCGACCCGATTCGCGAATCGCAGAGGTCGTTGATGAGACATATGAACTATTCCTGGATCTTGATGCTGATGAGAAGCAGATCGATTTTCCGATTGTTTATGCGAGTGCGAAAGCCGGACGAGCGAGTTTGGAACGTCCGGAGAATGGTGGGATGCCAAAAGAGAGCAATCTTGATCTGCTCTTTGAAACTATTTATTCCGCGATTCCTGCTCCGACATATACCGAAGGTGCACCGCTCCAAGCACAGGTAACCAACCTCGATGCTTCGCCATACCTTGGGCGACTTGCAATCTGTCGCGTGCATCAAGGAACGATTCGTAAAGGTCAACAAGTTGCGTGGATAAAGGTTGATGGCAGCGTTGAGCGCGCCAAAGTTGTCGAGCTGTTAATGAACGATGGTTTAGAGCGCCAATCAGTTGAGAGCGCAGGGCCTGGTGACATCATCGCCGTTGCGGGTTTTGAAACAATCACTATTGGTGAGACTCTCGCAGATCCTGAAAATCCGGTAGCGCTTCCTTTGATCACTGTTGACGAACCTTCTATTTCGATGACGATAGGTATCAACACATCACCACTTGGAGGACAAGAGGGCAAGAAGCTCACGGCGCGATTGGTAAAGAACCGACTTGATGCTGAGTTAATCGGCAATGTTTCGCTCCGCTTACTACAAACCGAGCGCCCCGATACCTGGGAAGTTCAAGGACGTGGCGAACTACAACTTGCTGTCCTCGTAGAAATCATGCGCCGTGAAGGTTTTGAACTAACTGTCGGTAAGCCTCAGGTTGTTACCAGAATGATTGATGGCAAGCTCAACGAACCGATGGAATCGCTTACTATCGATGTCCCAGAGGATTTTCTTGGCATCATCACGCAGTTGATGGCAAGTCGCAAAGGTCGAATGGCACAGATGACCAACCATGGCACCGGATGGATTCGAATGGATTATCGAGTGCCATCGCGAGGTTTAATTGGTTTCCGAACTGAATTCCTCACTGAGACTCGAGGTACTGGTTTACTCCACCACGTCTTCGATGGCTACGAACCATGGCATGGCGAGATTCTCACCCGCCCAACCGGTTCTCTCGTTGCCGATCGCCGTGGCATGGTCACGTCATATGCGCTTTCATCGCTTCAAGAGCGCGGCACAATCTTCGTGGAGCCAGGCTCGGAAGTGTATGAAGGCATGGTTGTTGGCGAGAATGCGCGTAATGAAGATATGGATGTCAATGCGGTACGTGAGAAGAAGCTCACCAATATGCGCGCATCAGGATCTGATGATGCTGAACGATTGATTCCACCTAAGCATCTGAACCTAGAGCAAGCCTTGGAATTCTGTCGTGAAGATGAGTGCGTCGAAGTTACGCCAAAGACCGTTCGAATTCGTAAGGTGCTTCTCGATCAAAACGAGCGGGCGCGAGCGACCTCAAAGGTAAAGAAGCGGAACGAACAGATTGACGGCGAGTAGGGGGACTAGCCCTCAGCTCAGCCTTTCAAGCCGACGTCACTCTAAAAGTCAGCCCAGGCCGGTACCTTGTGACCATGTTGACCACTTTCCACCCCACCAAACGCCTTCTCGTGGAGACCGTTGCCGGGATGTTGGAAGCGAAGAAACCCTCCGAGATTCTCGCTGATGGAGTTCTAGAAAGCTCAGGTGTCTCTAAGGGATCGATGTATCACCACTTCGAGGATCTTCAAGAACTTGTTGAGACAGCGCGCCTGGGTGAAAATGAGTGGAACGATTTCATTATGAATATCGTTGACCACACATTTATGTCGCAGGATTAACGTCAGAGGATTACCTAGATATCGTGCAATCGCAGCGCAATCCACAGCTCACACTTCTTCGCTCTGCACCCGCTCGCCCGATTACATTCGATGATGAACAGAACGCCGTAATTTCTCATCGTGGCTCACCTCTTGTCGTACTTGGTGGGCCGGGGGTCGGAAAGAGCGCCACATTGGTGGCGAAGGTCCGCAGTTACCTGGCAGAGGGGATAAATCCAGACCAAATACTGGTCCTCACCTACGACCGCCACCGCGCTAGCGAGTTAAATGACCAGATATTTTCAAGTTCCGAACGCTCCAATTCAGGCTCGCTAGTTAAGACATTTCCAGCCCTGGCTTTTGCAATTCTTCGCCTCCACCGCGCTCGAGAGGGGAAGGCTCCACCCCGGCTCTTCTCAGGGCCAGAGCAGGATTACTTCATCCGCGAGCTTCTTGCGGGAGCCTCCGATGCGAACCTTTATCGCTGGCCCGCACAGGTAATCAACGCCTCACATACTGGAGCTTTTGCCCGTGAACTTCGTGATCTCATCTCGCGCGCAACTGAGCACGGCATAACCCCACAAGAACTCTTAGCCTTAAGTAAAAGCGAGAAATTCCCTCTTTGGGAAGCGGCGAGTAATTTCTTTGCAAATTATCGAGAGCTCTCTGGGTTAGAACACGAGAACGCATTTGATTCCAGCGAGTTGATCTACCAAGCCACAATTGCGCTAGAGAAGGATCGAGAATTTCGCGAAGATATCCGCTCCCGTCATACAGTCATTCTTGTTGACGAATTCCACGAGAGCGATCTGGCCCACCGAAAACTCCTTAAAATCCTCTATTCTGACGAGTTAACGCTCTATGTCGATCCAGATAGTGCGATCGGGCGCTTCCGCGGCGCCGACCCCGAGAGTATTCCCACAATCATCGATAGCTATCTTGGTTCCCGTGGAAAACCAGCAGCACAAATCACCTTGACTCGCGACTATCGGGCAACCAAGGAAATAACAGATCTTGCTATCTCAATCGCAGAGGGATTTACCTTCTCACGCATGAACGCACATCGGGTTCGAACGTCAGTTACACCAGCATCTGAAGAAAATGACATCACGCTTGCGCAATGCGAAAGCATCCATGATGAAGCACGTTTCATCGCGCAGAACTTTCAACGTAAACACCTGCACGAGGGAATCCCTTATGGCGAAATGGCTGTCATTATTCGCTCGCCCTCCACGCGGGCAACCACGCTCCGGCGGGTATTCGCCTCGCTCAATATCCCGGTCCGTGAAGAGATTCAAAGCCTTCCGCTTAATAAACAGCCTGCAGTTGCCCCGCTAATAACCCTTGCTGCACTGGCTTTTTCGCTCGCTAATAAATCGCTCACAGTCGAGCGAGCCGAAGAACTCCTGCCAAATCCACTCATAGATGAGCTACTGCTCTCGCGCTACGGCGGGGCTGATTTCCTCACCCTCACGCGAATCCGAGCCACGTTGATCAACGCGCGACCGGCCGGAGATACCAGGACATCGCATCAGATCAGTCGGGA
>SYAM01000113.1 GCA_005787645.1 Actinomycetota bacterium
TCATTGAGTGCACACTCACTTTCACTGTGCGAACAACTCTTTGGACAGTATTTGGCAATCTCAGCGCAATCTGGAAAAGCAGCAACCACTCCATCTTTTTCAACATGCGAAAGACCAAATGAGCGAACGCCTGGTGTATCAATAATCCAACCGCCACACTCAATCTCTAACGCTAAAGCGCTGGAAGAGGTATGGCGACCTTTGCCCGTAGCTTCATTGACTGCACCAGTTTCACGAACGCTACTTTTCACAATTTTGTTGATTAATGTGGATTTTCCTACACCAGAGTGTCCGATTAGGACCGTTACCTTTTCTCTAATGAAATCCATGAACTCTTCTGGTTCCCGATCTTTGCGAAGTTCAAAGGTAGGTAACGCCATCGCCTTGTACGTTGTAAGGAATTCTTCTGCCGAAGTTAGGTCACTCTTTGTCATGACCAGGATGGGAGTAATTCCTTCAGCAAAGGCGGCAACGAGCGCGCGATTGACGAATCCATGTTTTGGTTCAGGGTTTGTAGTTGCTGAGACGATTGCTAGGTAGTCGACATTTGCCACTAAGACGCGCTCACTACCATCTTCTGCACTTCTTCGAAGGGCGTTTTTCCGCTCTGCTATCCGAACTATCCGCGCAAAATCTTCTCGCGCTTGGTTAGCCTCAGGAATTCCCATCACTGAAACTAAATCACCTACGACAACTGAGCGTCGTCCAAGTTCGCGCGCAGTGACAGCAAAGAATTCTTGACCCTCATCTGTAGCGCAGGTAACACGACCTCTATCAACAGTTATCACTCGTGCTGCTACTGCATCGTGAAATTGAGGTCGATCCTTACTCCGCGGTTTAGAAGACCTGCTGGGACGGGTACGAATATCCTCTTCATCGTACTCACGTCGATTACGCATAATTACGGTTGTACCTGAATTTGCTCGAGCATCGAACCCCAGAGCGCTGGAAAATTGGGGAAGGTCTTTGAAGTGGTCGCGATGTTTTCGATGCGTATGTCGGGAGTTTTTAAGGCAATCATCGCGGCTGCTGTGGCTAGGCGATGATCCTCATAGGTGTGAAATGTACCGCCGCGCAATCGCGCGGGAGTAATCTCTAATGAGTCACTATGGGCAACGACGTTGCCACCTAGATTATTGAACTCGTTGGCAATCGCTTCGAGTCGATCGGTCTCGTGAAGTCTTAAGTGTCCAATACCGCGAAGATGTGAAGGCGAGTTCGCGAGCAGCGCAACTGCTGCAATCGAGGGGGTAAGTTCACCAACATCATGGAGATTAATATCAATCCCATGAATTACCCCAGTTCCACTAAGCGTAAGATCTTCGCCCTGTGAGCTGCTACTTTTCTTCTTGGTTATCTCTGCACCCATAGCAGCAAAAATCTCACGCAATTGATCGCCAGGTTGAGTTGTGGATTTAGGCCAATCGCGAATCGTCACTGAACCACCAACAATCATCGCAGCACCTAAGAATGGGGCAGCATTGGAGAGGTCGGGCTCAATTAATGTGCGCACGCCTTGGATTGCTCCAGGTGCTACCTGCCATGTATTTTCATCAAGCTTGGTTACCTTCACACCGCGCTCTTTCAACATGGCAATAGTCATCTCGATATGAGGCATCGATGGCAAAGTGGGACCGACATTGGTGATTGTTAAACCAGCGCGCATTCGTGGAGCAACAAGTAAGAGGCTTGAGAGAAATTGACTCGATTGGCTGGCGTCGATTGAGAGTGAACCGCCGGGTAACTCGCCTCTTGCATGAATCGTCAGAGGTAGCGCATATTTGCCATCGTGATCAATTTCGATACCTAACTCCTCAAGAGCCTTAATCACGGGTTTTAGCGGTCGCTCGTGAGAGCGGGGATCACCATCAAAAGAAATCTCACCATTCGCCAAGGCTGCAAGGGGTGGAAGAAATCGCATCACCGTCCCGGCATTTCCCACATCGATTGTTGCTGGACCTTTCATGGGACGTGGTGAGATGGAAATGGATTCGGGTTGTTGGTCGACGCCAAGACCTAGCGCACGAAGAGCGGCAATCATCAAGTCGCTATCTCGCGAGTAGAGCGGTTTATAGAGCGTCGATGGCGAATCTGCGAGCGCAGCAAGAACTAATGCGCGATTAGTGACAGATTTTGATCCGGGTAGCGAAATCGTTGCGGCAAGTGGAGCGTTCGCATATGGCGCCGACCAGAGTGGAGTCTCAGGTGAGGCAGCAAGTGCGCCGCTGGGACTAGAGGTTCCAGTAGTACCAGCAGTGCCAGTAACGCCAGTATCTGGCGCGACTCGACTCCTGCGATTTTTCGGTGAAGGCATATGGATAAGGGTACCGCCTTAGGCTATGTATATGTGTGGCCGCTTTGCTACCTCAAAGAGCCTTGATCAACTTGAGGAAGAATTCGCTTTGGTGGGCGCACCAGACCGAGAACTACCTGCAAATTGGAATGTCGCGCCGACGCAAGAGATTTATGTGATTACAGAAGGGCCAAAACTAGAGATCATGCGTTGGGGTTTGATTCCCAACTGGGCAAAGCCCGATTTTGTAAGTGCTCATACCATCAACGCTCGTAGCGAAAGCGTTCATGAGAAACCTTCATTCAGAAGTGCATTCTCGTCTCGACGATGTTTCATCCCAGCAGATGGTTATTACGAATGGGCGACCGAACTTGGTAAGTATGAGAGTAAACAACCTTTCTACATTCATCGTAGAGATAAAAGAGTTCTTGCCATGGCTGGCATCTATGAGAATGGAACTGCGGCAATCATCACCAAGGAGGCAACGGGCTCTTTTGCAGCGATACATAATCGAATGCCACTTTTTCTACCAGAAGATGCGTGGGAGTTTTGGCTCGATTCACGGGTGAAAGATGTGAGCGCGCTTCAAGGAGTATTGCGAGAGGGACTATCTCCCGAGGCTGCCGGACTCGTTGCAGAACCGATCTCGACGCGGGTAAATAAGATCGCTAATAACGGGGCAGAGTTGATTCTGCCCATTGAATTGGGAGAGCAGCAGACTCTGTTGTAGGGCAGTAAGGCTGAACGGCTCCATGGGTGTAAGGGTGTAAGGCAGTAAGACTGTAAGCGCTCCGGGAATATCTGACCTGGCTCAGTAGTTACTAAGAGTATGGCGGTAAGGTGTTTGGTTGTGGCGCAGCCTCCGAAACCAGCGACAGGGGCCAACTCTGCGCTGCCGGTACCTGGAAGTGGTTCGGCAAACCAGGTGAGTGGGGCGCTAACCCCCTCTGGCGCAATTGCGCGTAGTGATTTAACGGCACGTTTTGAACGCGACGCGCTTCCATTCCTTGATGCTCTGTATAGCGCCGCGTTGCGGATGACAAAAAATCCCGAGAAGGCTGAAGATCTAGTCCAAGAGACTTATGCCAAGGCTTTCTCCTCATTTCATCAATTCACCGAGGGCACCAATCTTCGTGCCTGGCTCTATCGAATTCTTACCACCACATTCATCAATATCTATCGAAAAGAGCAGCGGCAGCCGCTGATAGCTGATGGCGAATTGGAAGAGTGGCAAATCGCTGAAGCCGCTACTCATACTAGCGATCAGGGTAAGTCGGCAGAAGTTGAAGCGCTTGAACAATTACCCGATAGCGATATCAAAAATGCGCTGCAGGAGTTACCTGAAGAGTTTCGGCTCGCAGTCTACTTCGCAGATGTTGAAGGTTTCTCTTATAAAGAGGTAGCCGAAATTCTTAATATTCCCGCAGGAACTGTGATGTCGCGCCTACATCGCGGCCGAAAATTACTTCGAGAATCCCTTGCCGACTATGCAAAAGATCGAGGATATGTGAAGCGAGGCGAGGGCCAATGAGTTGCGGAAATCACCACAACACACCTTGCACCGATGTTCTTCATGCAATCGTTCTGTATATCGATCACGAAATTGCCGACCAGGCGAGCGTGCAGGCAATCGAACTTCATATCCAAGAATGCGCGCCATGCGCTGCTCGAACTACCCAAGAAGCCTTGATAAACCAGCAACTCAAAGCGCTTCTCAATCGCTCTTGTCGCGAAGAGGCATCTGAGCAATTGCGAAATAATGTCAACGCAATCATCCGCGAGCCATCAAATCAGCCCTATCTGCAATGGAGTCAATCAATTACCTATACCGAAATCACCACCGACTCCTTCACGCATACTCGTGTCGAGATTCATGAGCGCTACGAAGAGGAGTAAGTCGCTCTAAACACTCGCTCAATCCACACAAAGTTACCCACTCTCCACTAAGTTGTTAGATGTGATTCATACGATTCGAGCAGAGATGGTCGCCAATGTCCTGGAAGTTTCGGTGGCAAATGGCGATCGAATCTCTGTTGGTGACACATTACTTTTGTTGGAATCGATGAAAATGGAGGTTCCAGTCTTAGCCGAAGTTGCTGGTGAGGTAGTTGAGGTGGGCGTATCTGTTGGTGATGTGATTCAAGAGGGTGATCCTCTGGTTCTAATAAAAATTGCGAGCACCCAAAATGGAAAAAGTCTCCGATGAGTACTGAGCGATTTAGTGGCGCTGTAGGAATCTCACGAATGACAGTCCGCCATGGTGATACTGCAATCGCATTGGGAAGTGGAGATGTTCCAGTACTAGGAACTCCGCAAGTTATTGCACTCGCGGAAAATGCAACAATAACTGCTCTTGCTGAACACCTAGATCAGAGCGAAACCACCGTTGGAGTGCACGTTGAGTTAGATCATCTCGCAACATCTAGCGTCGGTGACGAAGTGATTGCGACCGCGACGGCAGTAGAAGTAAGTGCAAAAAAGATAATTTTCTCTGTGGAATGCCACAGCGGCAACCGATTGATTGCGAGGGGATTGATTACCCGGGTCTTAGTTGACCGCGTCTCTTTCACCGCAAAGGCTGCCGCTGAGGCGTTAACTCGTGGGAACTAGAAATACATCCCCGCAATTATGAAAACTTCTTGCCGTTAATTACTGACTATTTTTTGGTCGCCCAGAAGATGTCGGCAATTTCATCGATTTTTGCAAGCAGTTTCTCGGCAACGGCAACATCGTTACTACCTTTGGTGCCAGCAGCTCCGGCAAGCTTGGTTGCTTCGTTGAAAAGAGTGTGTAGTTGTGGATAGGCCTCGAAATGATTTGGCTTGAAGTAATCAGTCCATAAGACCCAGAGGTGCTCTTTCACATGGTGTGAACGCTCTTCCTTGACTGCAACAGCACGAGATTTGAAATCTGGATCGCTGCTGGCGTGATACTTCTCCATCGCAGCTTTCACTGAAAGCGCTTCAATCTTCGCTTGGGCTGGATCGTAGACACCACAGGGAAGATCGCAATGTGCAAAGACGGTGGTGCGAGGTGCGAAGATTCTTTTCATCAGTACTTTCATATTCTCTGGCTTCTTTGCTGGCTTCTTTGCTGGCATGACTACTCCTATTCACAATATCGTTTTCACGCTATCTCCAGTAGAGCCTACCTGTCTTAATGGTTACTCTCATCTTGTGAAGCCACACCAGCATCGCCCCCAGCCA
>SYAM01000114.1 GCA_005787645.1 Actinomycetota bacterium
AACTCTTTGGACCTGGTGGGGTGTACCTCAGCGCTAAGCCAATGAACTACTACGTCGCACCGGGCGAGATCAGTTATGCCGAACTTGTAGCTGCAGGTCGGGCACGTGGCGAGGTCATCATCGGCTACCGAGATAATGAGGTAGGGACCGGCTTAACTGCGGGTATCCATCTCAACCCGTCGAAGGATGCGCGCTTTGTCGCAAAGCCATCCGATCAGGCCATCGTCATCGGACCTATGGAGTAAACGCCTCCTAAACTCTAAGAAAGCCCCTAAGGGAAAACCCTTGGGGGCTTTTCCTTATATAGAGGTGCGGGAGTATCCTGTAATCCTTGTCAGGTCAGTTAGCTCCCCCTCTGGAGGTCGGAATGAAGCGCTTTCGATCCCTCGCCAATGTGTTGGTGACTCTTGCCATCTCAAGTATCGGCCTCGTTGCACCAACCGCAATACCGGCATCTGCCAACTGCGCCCCTGGTTTCATTCAAACTGCTAACGGATCCTGTATCGCCCCAATAGTTGAGCCTCCACCACCAGCGGGAACAACGGGAACAGGTACTTACGTTCCGCCGGCAGGAACTGGCACAGGTACAGGTGGTGTGGTCTGTATGCCAGGCATGGGACCACCGGCATGTCCAGCTAGTAGTGGAACAACTGCAACCACAGCACCTAATCCAGGTAGCGCAGGTGGGTTAAATTGCACCGGCACTTTTGTTCCCAACGCAACTGGTACTGCGTGCATTGCACCTGTTGTAGGAACCACGGATGGAAAAGGCAATATTGATTGCAGCGTCCCTGCAAATCAAGCAACTGCCGCATGTGGAGGTGGCGCTGTCGCCGGCGCCGGGACTTTTTTCTGTAACGGTGCTCAAGTTCCAAATGGCACTTTCTGCCCACCAAGCACAGGTGCAGTAAACACAAATACCCAACAAAATCAGAATGCACAGAATTGCGCACCTGGAACTTTCTACGATGAGGGAATCAAAGGTTGCAAATCATCCACTGGTTCTTCGACTGTTGGGGGAACTAACGCTAGCGGTTGTATGAGTGGAATGATCCGAGATGCAAATGGCTCATGTATTGCACCCATAGTCTCTAATACCGGCCAAATCGATTGCTCTGCTGCAGCAAACAGGGTCACTACTGCTTGCGGAGGAAATATTGCTGTGCAAGCGCCGGCAACTGCGACAGCCAATGCAAATAATAATTGGATTAATTGTGGTGTTGGATTTTTCTACGATGAGGGAATCAAGGGTTGCAAGAGCACAGGTGCTTCTGGAGGAGTCGTCAATCAGGTTGCAACCATCAAATGTAAGGATGGATCAGTCCGGGTCACGGCCATCGAGTGTGACAATGTAGGTGGCGGCTCTGCAGGAGTTGCTGTTACCTGTCCATCCAATCAGGTTCCATCGCCAAGTGGTACCTACTGCATCTACCCAACCACCGGTGGCACAAATGCAAATGCCGGTACATATCGCGCCGAATGTGCAGCAAATCCACCTCCTGCAAGTTGCTTGGGACAAGCGGTAAACACCTTCGAAGGTAATGCCACGATGGCAAAGGTGGCAAACTTCACTGGATTTGATCCCAATTCGGTCCAGATTAAGAATGGAATCGCACTCGACCAGAGTGGACAAGCAATCGGCCAACTAGCACGAAGTGCCTCAGGTCAAAGTTTCTCTGTTGCTGCACCACCACCTCCAGCAGCAACTCCTTCAACTGGAGGAAAGAAAGCTGCGCCGGCAGCAAAGAAGAAGGCATCTACTGCACCAGTTATATTGTTGAACGTCACTGACGCCAATGGCGATGAAGTCAAGGATTCTTCAGGAAAGGCGCTCACCACAGCACCTGTTGTCAAACAAGGCAACTTCGTATTCTCTGATCGCAACGGAAAACCAATTATGGCCACCCCAACGCTAGATCAAAACGGCAAACCAGTTGAACATCAAGGCAAAGTTTTGTACACAAAACTCATCACAATCGCTGGACAAGAAGCACTTACTGATGCCGATGGAAATGCAATCATGGCCGTTCCACTTCTTGATGAGAACGGTAAGCCATTGGTTGCAAAGAATGGCGAAGTTCTCTACGCGCCCCCGCTAACTAACGCGCTGGGTGAAACCGTAATCAACCAAAAGACTAAACAATCTATGCTTGCTTCGCCAATGGCAGATGCAGATGGCAATGCTGCGCTTGGTGCAAATAAGAAGCCTTTTATGGGTCAACCGATTCTCAATTCAGATAACCAAGTTCTTACCGTTGCTGGCCAGCCTGTCTACACCGGTGCTGCTGGCATGCCAGTGACAACCTCCAAGCTCCAACAAATCAAGAGCGCGCAAGGCCAAGATCTTCAATTCGCTTTTGGTGGCACGCTCATCGATGAAGGTGGTAACACGGTCCTCGGCCCAGATGGCCGTCCCACTATCTTGAGCGTGAGCGCTACCCCTTTGATGGCCAATGGCCTACCACTGGTAGATAAGAATGGAAAATCCTGTCGCATTAACAACAAGGGACAGATCACCGATTCGTCGGGGCGTTTGATTGTTGGCACCGATGGCAAGCCGATGGCCCTTGGAAAATGGGAGACTTTTGAGGCTGTCAAAGTTGGCGCTGCAAAAACTACGGTCAAAGATCCAACGGGAAAGACCGCTGTTCTTGGCTTGAATGCTCAACTCTTTGACTCAAAAGGAAACCCCATCGTGACAGCAACTGGCGCCCCTATCTACTTCGATGGACGCACAAAGTCTCTAGTGGATAACAAGAATAAAGTTATTCGCGTAGACAGCAGTGGCAAGGTTCCAGGAAAGATTGCGACGCTCGCTTTCCAAACTGTTACCTTCGCTGCCTAAACTTTAAGAATTATTTCTTCTTAAACCCTGCTGGGCACTTTGGATTAGCACCCGTTACCCGTTTGGTTATCTTTCCTTTCACACAAGTGATGCTCTTCACTGTGGCCTTTGGCTTTGCAGCGGGGGCTGCTTGAGTAACAGTAGGTGTGCCATCTTTGGTAGGTGGAGCAGAGAGCTTGATTTTGATTTTTGGACTACTAAAAGTAAATCCAATCGCACTGAACTCATAAAGCCCTGTCGTTGAGTTAAGGGCTCCAGTGACCTTCACGCTGTTATCTAGTGTTCCGTCAGTCTTCTGTACTTCGACCGAGACATTAGGTACACCATCTTTCAAGCTCCAGACACATTTCGCATAAGCCTCGGTCAAAAGAAGGTCGTAACGACCTTTGAATGCATCTACATCGTAATCCTTACCACCTGGGTTGTAGTGCGGTGATGCTACGTCATAGCTCATCGTTGATCCATCGTATTTTGGAAGCGCAGTTCCATAGGTCATAGCGTTCGAACTGACAAATCCCTGAAAATCACTGGCAGCACAACCGCTTACACCACTAGGAGTATTGGTGGGGTCTAGAACAACTCGCCAGACCTGTGCCAAGCGATCAGCAACGTCGTACTCTTTGCCAACTCCAGCTGGTTTCCCATCAGTTTGACGATCTATTGCCACTAATTGGTTAAATGTATTGAAGAAGTTCGGTCCATAAGGAACTATTAATTCCCCGCCAACATCACTGATTTTTTCCCAAGTATACGCACCTAAATCTTTGATAGCTCCTGCAATTTTTGTCCAAGCGGATTGCTCTGATGCAACCGAGTAGTCATAGCGTTTGGTGAGAATTGGAATAGAAAGATTTGCACCGGAGATCGTAACATCAAATCGCTTTGAAGAATCTGCAGCGCCTATCGCAACTTTTGGCGACGTAACTCGGCCAGAGATCCAACCTTGAGGTTTCGTGAGTAACTTCATATTCAATTTAAATGTCACTCCAGAATCGCTACTTGCAAATTTCCAACACTTCACATCATTGGCATTTACGTTGAAACAATCAGTTCGTGCCTCTTTGTCATCTAGCGATACATTCTCTGAATAAACGGGAGCAATAGAAGCAACAATTTTTGGCGCTGATGGTGTCCCATTCACGATGTCTTGAGTGACATGGCCAGTCACCGCATAAGAGGTTCCTCTGCTATGAGACAAGCCCGCAAAGGTAAAAATCTGAGGAGTTATCGATGCGCTTACATTGAACTTCTCTTGCCGAGAAAATGTAAAGTCCGGATCTACTAATCCTCGTGATTCCTTGAAAGAGCCCTTAACTTCACTACCATCACTCTTAATCCACGATACCGATTCAATGCAATTCAAGACTTTTTCATCTGCACATAACGGCAAGTAGTTGTAAACCTGGAGAGTGCTCGTAGCTGGAAGACATGCCGGGTCATCCCATAGATCCTCATAATCTCCACCGCAGGGTGTCTGCTTTGAACCCACGACTTTGTAGAGATAATTACCGGAAATTGGGTCGACGTCGTCCCTGAACTGCATCACTGCGTATGCATCCGGATCTACCGCCGCTTGAGCAGTGATTGGGACCGCCCCCAGGAGCGGTGCAATCAGGATTGCTATAGATAAGACTCTGACCAGGCTTTTTCGCATGCTCCATTATCGCCACCGGGGTGAGTAAAAGGAAAGTTGCCACAAGAATTTCTATGGAAATCCCCATGTACGGCCCTCAGTGCCCTTTGCTACTAGGCTCTGATTCATGAGCGCTGACTTCTCTGACCTCAAAAAAGCCAACCAAGATTTTGTCCGGAACTTCGTACCCGAAGGCTTGAGTGGCCGGGCAGTTAAGGGGCTGGCAATCGTTACCTGTATGGACTCGCGAATTGCACCGCTTGCCATTGTTGGCATGAAACCTGGAGATGCCAAGATCTTAAGGAATGCAGGGGCGCGGGTGACTGAAGATGTATTGCGAACCCTGGTCCTTGCTACACATTTATTAGGAGTCAATCGGGTCTTAGTTATGCCGCATACTGATTGTCGAATGGCCTCTGGTAGTGAACCAGAGATTCATCAAGCGATTTTTGAAGCATCTGGAGTTGATACTCGTAGCATCGAAATACGTACGGTCACTGACCAGAGAGCGGCGCTGGAAGTCGATCTGACACGAATACGAACCTACCCACTGCTACCTAAAGAGCTGCACGTTGCAGGTGGTTTTTACGATGTTAAAAGTGGAAACCTGGAGTTGATCTAAGTTTTATTGAGGCGGGGGTTTTACCCCTGCAGTTGCACGTGTTCCCAAAACTGCAAACCGCCTCAATACCGTCTCCGGAAGGACAATCACATCCTCACCCCTTTCGTTGTGAAGTCTCTGTGAAATAAGATTGTGTGACGTAAGAATCTCTCAGGGAGTCGGAGACAATGGCCAATCAGAGCATGACCAATCTCTTTGATATGACGGGGAAAGTCGCAATCGTCACTGGGGGCGGTACTCACCTCGGAACTGCCTTCACCGAATCAATGGCAGAGTTAGGTGCGCAGGTCTACATCGCATCTCGCCGCGCTGAACTATGTGAGCAGACCGCCCAGGAATTACGTTCTCGAAATCTCAAAGTCACTGCACTTACATGCGATGTTACAGACGAGAAGAGCGTCGATGCACTTGTGGATCAGGTCACGAACAAAGAGGAACGCTTGGATGTTTTCGTTGCCAACGCTGGTGGTAGTAACACCACTGCCCATGCTCCGCATGGCAATATTGATGAGTTTCGGTGGACGCTCGAAAAAAATCTCACCTCTACCTTTATATGTGCACAGGCAGCTGGTCGCGTGATGATTCCACAGAAGAGTGGATCTATTATTACTTTAGGGTCGATTGCCTCTCGATTAGCAAGTGACCCCCGTATTTACAACGAACAGTTCAAAAGATCTGGTGCACCATATATGGCAGCAAAAGCCGGTGTTCTCGTTCTGACTAAAGCTCTTGCTGCTGAATACTCACCACACGGGGTTCGTGTGAACTGCATATGTCCTGGTCAGATTCCAAATGACCTTACCAATAAAGAGCAGGTAGAAAAGTTTCGAACTATGAATGCATTCCATCGCACTGGTTTGGCAGAGGATATTAAGGGGGCTTGCGCACTACTTGCCTCTGATGCTGGAAAATGGATTACCGGAACTGACATCTTGGTAGATGGTGGTTGGTCTATCTGGTAATTACTCTGTAATTACTTCCAGGAAGAGTGGAGTGGTCGCCCCTCTGCATAACCAGCAGCAGATTGAATTCCCACAACTGCTTTCTCTGCAAACTCTTCAAGATTCTTTGCACCTGCATATGTACACGAAGATCGCAGACCAGAAATGATGTTATCTACCAAGTCTTCGACGCCGGGACGTTCTGGATCTAGATACATGCGCGAAGTAGAGATACCCTCCTCGAAGAGCGCTTTGCGAGCCCGATCAAATGCATCTTCATGAGAGGTTCGAGCACGGACTGCGCGCGCTGAAGCCATACCGAAAGACTCCTTAAACAAGCGGCCGTTACTATCGCGCTGCAAATCGCCAGGTGACTCATAAGTACCAGCAAACCAGGAGCCGATCATCACCTGAGATGCACCCGCGGCGAGCGCCAGGGCAACATCGCGAGGATGACGAACGCCGCCATCAGCCCAAATATGTTTGCCAGACTTTTTCGCCTCTGCGGCGCACTCCAAAACCGCCGAAAATTGCGGTCTACCGACTCCAGTCTGCATTCGAGTAGTGCACATCGCACCTGGCCCGACACCTACCTTAATGATGTCGGCGCCGGCTTCGATCAAATCCCGAACACCCTCAGCGGTCACGACATTGCCGGCTACGACGGGAACGCTTGGGTTGATTGCGCGGATTGCACGGAGCGCCTCAATCATCTTCTCTTGATGGCCATGTGCAGTATCGACAACCAGACAATCTGAACCCATCTCGATGAGTTGTGCAGCGCGATCGGCTACATCATTGTTGATGCCCACCGCGGTAGCGATGCGTAGCCTGCCATTCTTGTCGACAGCAGGTGCATAGAGCGTTGCTCGAAGCGCACCAACTCGAGTCAAGATACCAACGAGGCGACCATCACCAGCAACTACAGGTGCAAGCCGGCGCCGATTCTCAGTTAAGAAATCGAATGCTGCCCGAGGTTGTACGTCATCACTATGGGTTACAAGATCTTTGCTCATTACTTGATGTAATTGAGTAAAGCGATCTACACCTTCGCAATCCTCTTCAGTCACGATTCCCACTGGCTTACCATCTTCAACTACAACAACTGCTCCATGTGCGCGTTTATGAATAAGGGAGAGAGCTTGCGC
>SYAM01000115.1 GCA_005787645.1 Actinomycetota bacterium
TCACCAATAGTCTCTGCCGATAAGCCGCCAGTAGGACACCAGAAATTTCCTGGGAATGGATCGCGCAGCGCCCTGAGATGAGCCGGACCATAGGTAGAGGCGGGAAAGAGTTTGAGAATATCTGCACCACACTTCTTTGCTACTGCCACTTCACTCGGCGTCGCCACGCCAGGAAGAGAGATTAGGCCGCACCCCTTGGTTTCACCAATCACCTCTTCATCGGTATTAGGTGAGACGATGAATGTGGCACCGGCATCCTTCGCCCGAACCACATCTTTACTATCGACGACAGTGCCCACACCCACGTGAACATCACTACGTTGAGCAAGCTTTTCGATGATTGCTAATGCCCCGGGATTGGTGAGCGTAATCTCAATCGTGGTTAAGCCAGCAGCAACTATCCGATCAGCAACGTTCTGACCTGATTCTTGATCAGGCATTCGAACTATCGCAACAGCGCCAGCCTTGAGTAGGTCTTCTCGAGTAACCATCAACTCGCCTTTCCTAATATTTCATCCACAAAGCTCTTATCTGTAACTCCATTGGTACCAGATGGAAGTCCAGCCCAATCACCAAATTGACTTGCTACCCGCGCACCCGAGATTGTTCCCTGTCGAATGGCATCGGGAACGGTCAACCCACCAAGAAGTCCCGAAATTACCCCGCTAGTAAAGGCATCTCCTGAACCAACTGGATCTACCGATTGAACTTGCGGCGGATGTACGACAGTCACCTCACCACCAACGCAATAAGTCAACTCTTCAGGGCCATGGGTCATGATCACCAGATGGTTATTACGCGATGCTGCGATATTGAGCGCCTCTTTAGGATCGCTGGTTCCATACACTGCACAATATTCATCTTCCCCACCAATGAGTAAATCGACATCGCGGGCGATCGGCTCAAGCGCTCTTCGCGCTTGCTCCTCACTCCAAAGTTTTCTCCGAATATTCAAATCAAAGCTCTTTTTTATTCCCACCTTCCGTGCGATTTCTAATCCAGCCGCGGCGGTTGCTGCCGCACTTGTAGAGATTGCACAGGTGATTCCGGTGGTGTGTAACCATCGCGAGCGAGCTATTAATTGGGCATCTAAATCCTCAGGTTGCATTAATGCAGCGGCAGCACCCTTGCGAAGGTAACTCGCTTCAACCGGTGCGGTAGTTCCTGGGTTGCGGATCATGGCGCTACTAAAACTATCTACGCGCTTTACTCCCGTGACATCCACGCCCTCTGCTGCAAAATCAGCAAGTACCGCACTTCCTAATTGATCATTTCCCATCAGAGTGAAGAAGTGTGCGCTCAATCCGAGACGACAGACCCCTACCGCGACATTTCCTTCAGCCCCCGCAGTGCTCCGAGAATAGGTCCGCGCAGTAAGGACCGAGTCAGTATCACTGGCGAGGAAAAGTGCCATCGCCTCGCCGAAAGTGTAAAGATCAGGCATTCGCTGCCGGAAGCGTGGATGATGTAGAAGATGTAAAGGTGAATGTGTTGGTAACTTTCCCGCGCACTCCAGGGGTGGCAATAAATGTCATTCCCGCTTGGGGTGATTCGCCCGCCTCATCATCATCGCGTGCGCTTGTGATGATTAATTGATCGAGATTCTTCCCGGCAAATGCGCCCGAGGTGATTCGGCGTGCGGGTAGGTCGATTTGTTCGATGAGTTTCCCACTTTTCCCGTCGAAACACCTGATCGCAGAGCCCTCCCAAAAAGCAATCCATAGATTGTCATCCGCATCCATGCAGAATCCATCAGGCATACCAAAGTCGTCGGGAAAGGTGATGAAGGTCCGACGATTCTTGATATCGCGCTCTTCGACATCGAATTTATCGACGCGACGAAGTGGCGTATCTACATAGAACATACTCTTATGATCGACAGTCCAATCGATGCCATTACTGATAGTCACATCACCGAAAAGGCGACGGATGTGTGTGCCACCTTTTTGCAATTGATAGAGCGCGCCAGCATTAGTCTCAAAGTCGTAGGTCATCGATCCCAAGAAGAGATCTCCCCATGGAGCGACCTTGGCATCATTCCACCGCAAGTTTTTTTCTGACAGATAGCCGTCAGCTTCTACCCGTCCCGGGACCTTGCGAAAATTTCCAGATCGGTCCCGCAGATGCGGTCCGTGAGCAGTCCCGAGTAATTCGCCACCCTCAGCCAATGGAATAACGAATCCAACATCCTCTGGTGTTTGATACTCCCCAATTTCACCGCTAACGAGATTGCGCCAGCGGACTGCTTTGCCGTAGATATCCACCCACATGACGTGAGTGTTCTGCGCCCCCGATGAGGTTGGACCTTCACCAAGAACATTGCGACGCGAATCAAAGACTTCTGCCTTCAGAGCCATGATTACAAGCCTCCCTCGAGCGCTATCACCCAGTAGCCTAGGGCTACTTTAGAGGAGGGGAAAATGGCAGAACAATCTCTGGCATCAGCCCTCACCGCCCTTTTAGGGGCTGATCGAGTTTTTGCCGACTCCGCCGCGCGCGAGGCATACAGTCGCGATGCCACCCCACTTTTTCGAGGACTTCCCGAGGTAATAGTCGCACCGCACTCCACCCAAGAGGTAGCAGAGGTAGTCAAATTTGCGCGAGCAACTAAGACTCCAATAATCGCCCGAGGCGCTGGAAGTAATCTCTGTGCCGCGACTGTTCCACTCAATGGTGGGATTGTCGTGAGCATGATGCAGATGAAAAAAATCATCGAAGTTTCACGGAATGAAATGCTCGCAGTGGTGCAACCTGGCGTCTCTACTACACAGCTTGATGATGCGGTTGCCAAAGAGGGATTGATGTACGTGCCTGATCCTGGTTCCAAGACTGTCTCTACGATAGGCGGAAATGCCGCAACTAGCGCTGGAGGTCTTCGCGGTTTGAAATACGGCACTACTAAGAATTACATCCTGGGCCTTGAGGCAGTTCTTGGAACAGGTGAGGTGATTCGCACTGGTGGGCGATTGGTGAAGGATGTCGCTGGATATGACATCACTCGTCTCCTCATCGGAAGTGAGGGCACGTTAGCCATCTTCACAGAGATCACAACTGCCTTGACCCCGCGACCGAAATCTGCACAATATGGCGTTGCTTACTTCAACACACTCGCCGATGCCTCTATTGCGGTAGATGCGATCGTATCTGCCGGGATATTGCCAGCCACTCTTGAGTTTCTCGATAACACCTGCATAAAAGCTGTTGAAGATTTCGCACATTTAGGGCTTGATGCGCAGGCAGGAGCGCTGCTGCTCTTCGGCGATGATGGCAATTCCGAGAGCGTTGCGAAAACTGTTGGCGCCATGGCTGATATCTCTAGTTCAGCGCGAGGAGTTCGCGCAGTCACATTAGCGCCGGATGTTGCTGCAGCTGAAGCACTGCTATACGCACGTCGCTGTTCTCTGCCAGCGCTTGCTCGACTTGGTTCGATGTCTATTTTGGAAGATATCTCAGTACCGCGACCACAATTAAGTAGGGCTGCTGAGGCAATCGAAAAAATCAGTGAGAAGCACTCCTTACTAATAGGAACTTTTGGTCACGCTGGTGATGGCAACCTTCATCCTACGATTGTGCTAGATAAGGATGATGCCGACGAAGTTAAGCGCGCTGAACATTCACTCTCAGATATTTTCAACCTTGCACTTGAGCTTGGTGGAACAATCACAGGTGAACATGGCGTAGGTAGTGCAAAACTCCCCTATTTGCGCGCGAAACTTGGTGACGTTTCGCTCTCGCTTCATCACAATATCAAGTCTGTCTTTGATCCAGATCGAATTCTCAATCCAGGCAGGCTTGGATCATGAGTTCGGAGAGTAGAGAAAAATTCACTCAATCAAAACTTGATCGATGCATCTCATGTGGGTATTGCTTACCAGCATGCCCTACCTATCAGCTAACTGGAGAAGAGCAATCCTCCCCACGTGGGCGAATTACTCTGATGCGCGCACTCCAGGATGGCCGATTGCCATTTAGTGATGAAGGCGCGCAGGAACAAGCCTCATTCTGTCTTGGTTGTCGCGCCTGCGAACCGGTATGTCCAGCAGGAGTGGAGTATGGCGTTCTCCTCGAAGAGTGGCGCGATATCACGTGGCGCGGCCGAAAACGACCATTGATTATCAAGGCGCTCTTTCAAATGGTCAGTGCACCATGGCGAGTGCAGCTAATGAGCGCACTCTCCCCTATTGCCCGAAAACGTAAGAGCTCGACAGATATCCATTTAGCCCTTGGGTGTTTTGAACGACGGCTATTTCCCAAAGTAAGTAGAGCTGTCGCGAAGTTGGCTCCGAATATCTCTATCGATCCAACGCAAGGATGTTGCGGCGCGCTCCATGCTCATAATGGCGATCTCGAGGGTGGCAAAGCGTTGGCTAAAAAACTAGGCGAGAAATTGCCCGGCACCATCCTTTCGACTGCCGGTGGTTGTGCAGCCCACCTCTCGGCCGTCTTGGGTCAGGAGCGAGTGCAAGAGTTCTCGCAGTGGTGGAGCGGAAATCTCAAACCCATGATCCGCAACGGGAAGCCGATTCGAATCGGGCTGCAAGATTCCTGCCACTTACGAAATGGAATGGGTGTTTTTAAAGAGCCGCGAAAAATCCTGGCTCAACTCGGTGAATATGTAGAGGTGCCCGATGCGCAAGGCTGTTGTGGTGCTGCAGGAAGTTACTCGTTATTGCGTTCTCGCGATAGCAAAAAAGTAATTGCTCCGAAAGTTGCGGCAATCAAAGAACTAGGTCTCGATTACCTGGTAAGCGTCAACCCTGGTTGCACACGCCAGTTGAAAAGCGCTCTGCGCCGATCGAAAGTCAAAACTAAAGTAGTTCATATCGCAGAATTGATAGCGCTTGGTCCATGAGCGGAGAGTTTTCCGAACATACACTGAAGAAGTTATTGGGAAATCGTCAATTTGAAATCGAGATACTCTCCGGTGGTGTCTCCTGCGATACTGCAAAAGTGGTCTGGAGTGATAACAACCAATCTCATGGCGCA
>SYAM01000116.1 GCA_005787645.1 Actinomycetota bacterium
CTGATCGTCAGTAGCATCGCGATGTTCGATACCAAGATCGTAGTACTCAAGGTTGATATCAAGGTAAGGCAGAATTAATTGATCCTTGATGAATTGCCAAATAATTCTGGTCATCTCATCGCCATCGAGTTCAACGACAGTACCGGTTACTTTGATCTTAGACATCGTAATTCGCTCCTTAATTTGACGTTTCTAAAGGCTCTTTACATCGGCTTGCTTTGCCCGCACTGCTTCCGCAGCAACTTTGAGTTCGGAAAGTTCACTGCCAGTGAGTTTGGTCTCTACTACTTTACGAATTCCACTCTTGCCAATCTCCGCCTCAACGCCGAGGTACACGCCAGAGATGCCATATTCGCCATTCACCCATGCACAGACCGGCATGATTGCACCCGAATCTTCGATGACTGCCTTTGCCATTCGAGCAGCTGCAGCCGAGGGTGCGTAATAAGCAGAACCAGTTTTTAGCAAGGCCACGATCTCCGCGCCACCATTTCGAGTTTTCACGACTAATTCTTCGATTTCGGCCGCAGAGAGCAATTCACTTAATGGTTTCCCATTGACGCGACAACGACTTGGCACAGGAACCATAGTGTCTCCGTGCGATCCAAGAGTAAGGGTCTCGACATCGCTCACTTTTACACCGAGTTTTGTTGCGACGAAGTTTGTAAAACGTGCAGTGTCAAGCATTCCTGCTTGGCCCATAACGCGGTTATAAGGAAAGGCAGAGGCGATTTGTGCTAACGCTGTCATCTCATCTAGCGGATTGGAGACCACGATAAGCACCGCATTAGGGCTATGTTTAGCAACATTCTCCGCAACGCCACGAACAATTCCGGCATTGACTCCGATCAAATCCATTCGACTCATGCCTGGCTTGCGCGGCAATCCCGCGGTAATTACGACGACATCAGAGCTCGCACTCTTTTCATATCCAACGCCATCTGGAGTCGTAGTGGCACCAATCATCAAAGTCTCAAATCCTTCGATGGAACGAGATTGATTGATATCCAGTGCTAATCCCTCAGCCTTTCCCTCAACGATGTCAGTAAGGATTACCTCATCAAAAATGTTGTATTCGGCTAGACGAAGCGCGGTTGTTGAACCATAAAAACCAGCTCCGACGACGGTTACGCGACCTGCCATGCTCCGGCCCCAATCTCTCTTGATATCAAGATAACTCTACCTCGCTCCAAGGGGGCGGCACCGTTGGGGTTACGGAAGCAAGAGCGCCACTATGGCGGCAGCCAGCGCCAAGGTAATAAGGGTGGCGAGATCTACCCGGTGACTGCGCCAAGGGCTTCGCGTGCCACGTTGGAGGTGGACCATCAGCGCTAACGCCAACAATCCCCCAGCGAGGGTGAGGGCGCCAACCTGCGCCGACAGGAACATGCTAGCCAAGGTCGAGAGCGCAATGACCAGAAGTGAGAGCGCACTCATCGGGTACTCATTTCTGAATTCGCTCCGCCGCCTCAACGACATTGGTCAACAACATCGCTCGGGTCATCGGACCAACTCCACCCGGCATTGGCGCAACGAATCCCGCACGTTGGCGTACATCCGGATGGACATCACCGAGTAATCCAGAATCAGCTCGAGTGATTCCCACATCAAGTACTGCAGCGCCTTCTTTGATATTTTCCGCAGTGATGAAATGTGCTTTACCTAATGCGGCAATGACGATATCAGCGCGAAGTAAATGCGAGTGCAGATCAACAGTTGCCGAGTGAGTAACTGTCACTGTTGCGCTCTCGCGCTTGCGCGATAGCAACAATGCCAGTGGCCTACCCACTGTAAGTCCTCGTCCAACCACGACGACCTCGGCGCCGTTGAGTCTGACATGGTAACGCTCAAGAAGTTCGACGATTCCACGTGGCGTACAGGGCAATGGCGCAGGTTGATCAAGAACTAATTTCCCAAGATTGAGCGGATGTAATCCATCTGCATCTTTGGCAGGATCAATCTCTTCGAGTATCGCGTTCGCATCAACCCCTTTGGGTAGTGGTAATTGCACAATGTATCCGGTGCATTCAGCGGCTCCGTTGAGATCTCGTAGCGCAGCGCGAATATCGTTGAACGATGCACTCGCTGGTAGTTCCACTCGAATTGAATGGATGCCAACTTCGGAACAATCCCTATGTTTACCGCCTACATATGCATGCGAACCGGGATCATCGCCGACAAGTACTGTTCCCAGACCTGGCTTGGCTCTCAGAGCTTTTACTCGAGAGGCGAGCTCTTCCTTGATTTCGTAGGCAACCTGTTTGCCATCAAGGATTATCGCGCTCATGGCAGAAGTCTAACCGGCTTTTACCTGTTAATTAGGCATGAGCAAAGTGGCGAACGCCGGTGAAATACATGGTTACACCCGCTTTTTCTACTGCTGCAATAACCTCTTCGTCACGAACGCTGCCACCTGGTTGCACAATTGCCTTTACGCCACCATGAATCAAAATCTCTACGCCATCAGCAAATGGAAAAAATGCATCGCTTGCTGCATAACTGCCCTTCGCGCGTTCACCTGCTCGGGTAATCGCTAACCGCGCTGAATCAACTCGATTTACTTGTCCCATGCCTATCCCCACAGCCGCACCATCTTTGGCCAGCAAGATCCCGTTACTTTTCACAGAGCGGACACTGCGCCAGGCAAACTCCAGGTCGGCGAGCTCTTGTCCGGAGAGAGCGCCGCCGGCAACTAATTTCCAATTGTCCGCAAGATCGCCATCAGCGTTTACGCGATCGAAATTCTGAACAAGAAGACCGCCATCGATGTGACGAAATTCCCGGTCTGCATTGACTCGCGCGACTTTGAGAATCCGAATTGATGGCTTCTGCTTCAATATCTCTAGTGCTGCATCTTCGAAATCATGTGCGGCAATCACTTCGATAAAGACTTCGGATACTCGCTCTGCCATTTCGCGAGTCACGGTGCGATTAGCCGCAATGACACCGCCGAAAGCTGAGACAGGATCGCATTCGTGAGCGCGTTGATACGCCTCACTGATTGATTGGCCGATGGCAATTCCACACGGGTTGGTATGTTTAATGATGGCTACGGCAGGCGCACGATGATCATAAGCTGCTCGCCACGCGGCCTCGATATCCACATAATTGTTATAGGACATCTCCTTTCCGTGGAGGACAACTGCATTCGCTATTCCTGAGGTATTTCCGCTCTCTGAATATAAAGCGGCGCTCTGATGTGGATTCTCGCCATAACGTAGCGCTCGAATCTTGGTAAAACTGACTCCCACCCAATCAGAACTCTCCTCTGGCGATTGTTGGCCAAGCCATGTTGCCACCGCAATGTCATAGGTGGCTGTTACACGAAATGCAGCAAGCGCAAGAGCCTCTCGGTCTGCCAACGTTGTGCCACCGCTCTTAAGTGCATCGATGATGATTTGATATTGAGAGATGCTCGATACCACAGCAACGCTCTGGTGGTTTTTGGCTGCGCCACGAATCATGCTCGGACCACCAATATCTATCTGCTCGATACATTGATCGACGCTGGCGCCACTGCGCACTGTTTCAGAAAAGGGGTAGAGGCTCACCACTACCAAATCAAATGGGGTAATGCCAAGATCACGCAATTGTTCACCATGATTGGCTACTCGAAGATCCGCCAATATTCCAGCGTGTATCACCGGATGGAGAGTCTTCACTCTCCCATCGAGTGACTCAGGAAATCCAGTCAACTCCTCTACTCGCAGAACGGGAATACCACTTTTTTCAATGGTTGATGCGGTGCTGCCAGTAGAAACAATCTCTACTCCTTTTTGATGTAGTTCCTGAGCGAATTCAATCAAGCCACTCTTGTCATACACGCTCACTAGAGCTCGCTTGATGGGCTTTCGCATCACATCCCTTTCTCGACCAAGACCAGGCTAAGTATGCCAGCGACAATCATTTCTCTCTCAAGTTCCTTGATTCGATTATGAAGCGCCTCTTCACTTTCTCCCGGCATAATCGCCAATCTTCGTTCTGCAATTATCTCTCCGGTATCTACCCCTGCATCAACATGGTGGAGCGTACAACCGCTCTCGTGCACCCCAGCAGCAAGGGCATTGCGCACGGCATGCGCGCCGGGAAATGCTGGTAAAAGCGAGGGATGTGTATTGATGATACGAAAAGTATTTACAAAAGCTGGCGAGAGAATCTTCATAAAACCAGCGCTGACCACCAACCAGGGATTTATATTCTTAATCGTCTCCTCTAGTTCCTTTTCCCATGCGCCGCGTTGATCTCCACTTCGAAAAGGTATGAGCTCAGTTGGAACCTTTGCTGCTCTTGCTCTGCGGAAAATGCCAGCCTCTGGATTCTCACTGATCACTCGTGCGATTTTTACATGTTCGTAGAGAGCGCCGGTTGGTTTCGTCACGGCGTCGATGAGCGCTTGCGCCACACTTCCCTCGCCTGATGCGAGGATGACGATGGATTTCTTCGAATCACTAATCACTTGCTAATCACTTGGGCCCCCACTTGTCATATGCGACCTTGATACCCATTCCTGCGTAGAGTTGCAGTAAGAAAAGTACCGGAAATTGCCAGAGCGAGGGACCAATGGTGTTCAGCGAACCCCCCAATAACGTGCCATTACTCAACCATGTGAGTAAAAAGATGATGACAGTGAGAATGATTGGGAAGAGCAGATAACCAAAGCGCATCTGACTTAAAGAAGTTCGTTTGAGAATAGTCATCACGAAAATACCCGTACCAATGCCGATGGTCGCACCCAGATATAGATAAGGATGCGTATCACTTGGAATCGCCCCAAGTAACGGAAAGGCCGGTATCTCATTGAGTCGATAGAAACCAGGTGAGATTAAGGTGCCACTTCCAAGTGCAAATCCACTACCTAATAGATATGAGAGGGCAGAAATTGCCATATTGGGCAGCGTCAGAATGGCAAGCACAGTTAGCAAGATGCCCCCGATGATTCCGGCATCTAGCACCGCGTGTAGATTGCGAACTACCGAGAAATGAAAAGCAAGCGAGAGTGAGTAAACGAGCGAACCAATCCCTAACAGTCCGCCGATTACGATGATAGAAATTCGTGTCAGGTCTCGGAGCAAGGATGGCGCACCTGAAGGTACGACTAACGTGAACTCTGCAACGACAATCAGAGCAATGACGATCACTGGAGCCCACCACCATCGTGGTTGTACATCTTGCGAACGCGAACCTAGGCTCGCGATGATCATAATCAACGTATAAGTGAAAAATAGCCCGATCAAACTCTGTCGCTGTCTTGCATTTAATGCTCGAGCGCTATCGAATTGACGATGAAGTCGATTGAGCGCTCCACGAAATGCGATAAAGGGAAGAACTAATGCACCAAGGGGAAGGAAACTTAGCGCCCCAGGAATACCACTGGGTGGTAACGCGAGTGAAAAGGTGAGGTGATGTGCACCTAACCAGACCCAGAAAGCCCCACGTAGCGCATCGCTCATCTCACCACTAAGCGAACCGGCTGTTGCCCATGCGATTAGCACAATCAAGGCCAGTGGAATGAAGGTGGAGAGCGCAGCGCGCACTCCTTCTGAAGCGCCAGCAATAAGCGGGCGCACCATGGTTAGCGTCCGAGGATGGAGCGGAGTAGTTGCGCACTCTCCGATGGCGTTACACCAACACGAACGCCGACTGCCTCGAGCGCATCTCGTTTTGCCGATGCCGTGCCAGAAGATCCTGAGACGATTGCACCCGCATGGCCCATCGTCTTTCCCTCGGGAGCAGTGAAGCCAGCAACGTACCCAACAACGGGCTTATTTACATACTCTTTGATGAAAGCTGCTGCACGCTCTTCGGCATCACCACCAATTTCACCAATCATTACGATTGCTTCAGTCTTCGGGTCATCTTGGAAGGCGCGAAGAGAATCGATATGGGTAGTGCCGATGACTGGGTCGCCCCCAATACCTACTGCGGTTGAGAATCCGATATCGCGAAGTTCATACATCATCTGATACGTGAGGGTTCCTGATTTGGAAACCAATCCAATCGGCCCACTACCCGTGATGTCTGCGGGAATAATTCCCACATTCGATTCTCCTGGTGTGATTAAGCCAGGGCAGTTCGGACCAATAATTCGAGTAGTGCCTTTGCTCTGCGCATAGGCGACAAATTGGATCGAATCATGGACAGGGATTCCCTCGGTGATGACGACAGCAAGCGGCACCTTTGCATCAACCGCATCGATGACAGCAGCTTTGGTGAACTTCGCTGGAACGAAGATCACCGACACATTTGCGCCAGTAGCAGTTACTGCTTCACTCGCGGAATTGAATACTGGAAGCGAAGTGCCATCCATATCAAGGCTCTGGCCGCCTTTACCTGGCGTTACGCCGCCGACAATATGTGTGCCAGATTTGAGCATTCGTTTAGTGTGCTTAGTTCCTTCAGAACCTGTCATGCCGTGGACTATGACGCGACTACCTTTGTTGAGGAAGATACTCATTATCTAGCCGCTAATTCTGCTGCTCGTGCGGCTGCGCCATCCATAGTTTCAGCTTGTTCGACAAGAGGGTGATTGGCCTCTTTCAAGATTCGGCGCCCCTCTAGAACATTATTTCCATCGAGTCGAACCACGATCGGTTTCGTTGCTTTGTTACCCAACATCTCGAGCGCTTGGATAATTCCATTGGCAACTGCATCACATGCAGTGATGCCACCAAAGACGTTGACGAAAACGCTCTTCACATCCTTATCATTCAAAATTATCGAGAGCCCATCAGCCATGACTTCAGCAGATGCGCCCCCACCAATATCGAGGAAGTTGGCAGGCTTCATACCGCCGAATTTCTCACCTGCATATGCCACAACATCGAGCGTGCTCATCACAAGACCAGCGCCATTTCCAATAATTCCAACCTGACCATCAAGTTTCACGTAATTGAGATCTTTCTCTTTCGCAAGCGCTTCGAGTGGATTTGTTGAAGCGTGATCAACGAGCGCTTCATGATCTGGATGGCGGAATCCTGCATTGTCATCGAGTGTGACCTTGCCATCGAGAGCGATTACGCGACCATCCTCGGTCTTTACTAGCGGGTTCACTTCAACCAAAGTCGCATCTTCAGCGAGAAAACATGCCCACAGTTTGACCAAAACATCGGCAACTTGTCTCTGCACATCGTTGGGGAATTGAGCCTGTCGCGCGATTGATTCGGCGAGCGCAGCATCGATGCCCTTTGCTGGGTCGATATGGACTTTCGCTAATTTCTCAGGAGTCTCGTGCGCAACCTGTTCGATATCCATACCTCCAGCAACTGATGCCATGACAAGGAATGAGCGCGCTGCTCGATCGAGGAGAATCGCTAGGTAGTACTCCTCTTTAATGGGAGCAGCCTGAGCAATCATCACTTTATGTACCGTGTGTCCTTTGATATCCATTCCAAGGATTGCTTCTGCTTTAGCGAATGCATCATCAGGGTCAGTAGCAAGTTTCACACCACCTGCTTTTCCGCGGCCACCAATCTTTACCTGCGCTTTGACGACAACCTTGCCACCCATCCCAGCAGCGGCGCTCTTTGCCTCATTAGGTGTCGTTGCGACCTTACCTGCAAGAACCGGAATTCCATGTGCCTCGAATAAATCGCGCGCTTGATACTCAAAAAGATCCACTACTTCTACCTTTCGATTAGGGCACCTTTGGAATGGCTCGTGTAATCCTAGCGATGACCAACTGCCTCTTTGACCCAATCGGCAATCTCGTTGGTGGACGCGCCTGAAGTAAAAATTTTGGCTACGCCTAACGCGCTCAATTCCTTGATGTCATCATCAGGAATCACCCCACCACCGAAGACGAGAATCTTCCGATCCCCAAGAAGCTCCATGATTCGTCGGAAGAGTGTTAAGTGAGCCCCGGAAAGAATTGACAGACCTATTGCATCGGCATCTTCCTGGATAGCGGTGGTGACAATCTCTTCTGGACTCTGATGAAGTCCGGTGTAGATCACCTCACACCCTGCATCACGGAGGGTTCGCGCCACTACTTTCGCGCCACGATCATGACCATCTAGGCCCGCCTTCGCGACCACTACCCGGATTGGCCTACTTCCCATAGCGCTACCGTGCCACTTGAGGCGCCTTGGCGCCAAATCAGAGTTTTTCCACGGGGGCATAGCGGAGCAGTAGGCGGCGCTCGCCGTAATTCCCGAAGTCAATGGTGGCTTCAGTGCGCTCCCCATCGCCAGTAAGGGAACGGACATGGCCGATTCCAAAAGTCTGATGGAGGACTCGATCGCCCACTGCCAAATCGAGGGAGATGACACGTTTACCGGTTGAACGTACTGCAGGTGCGCTCTTGATCTTTGGAGTAAAGGTGGGCGCTTTACCTTCCATGAGATGTTCTGGAATCTCGTCGAAGAAGCGTGAGGGTGCGTTGTAGGTTGGAGTGCCGAACATAAAACGGGTCGATGCACGGGTGAGATAAAGACGCTCGCGAGCGCGAGTAAGACCTACATATGCAAGTCTCCGCTCCTCTTCGATCTCATTGGGATCACCTAATGAGCGTGAGTGGGGAAAGACACCTTCCTCCAGCCCAGTCAGGAAGACAGTGGGAAACTCCAATCCTTTGGCGGTGTGCAGGGTCATCAACGTGACTACGCCACCGTGATCTTCGCCATCGGGGATTTGATCAGAATCTGCAACGAGCGAGACTCGCTCCAAGAATCCAACGAGTGATATCTCAGCAGGAGCATCGTCGTCGCCTTGCAGGTTCTCGTCCTCTTCATACTCTTGCGCGACTGCAACCAACTCTTCGATATTTTCAAGGCGCCCTTCATCTTGTGGGTCGGTACTGTCGGAGAGTTCTGCGCCCAAACCACTCTGTTCTATAACTGCCTCAGCGATGACTGAAGGCTTAAAACCCTTTTCGACCATGATGCGCAACGTCGCCATGAGATTTGCAAATTGGTCGATTGCAGAGATTGCTCGTGCGCTGAGATCTGGCGCTTGGTCTGCCTTGAAAAGCGCATCCCATAGTGGATGATCTAGAGCATCAAGGGAGGCAATCGCTTTATCGCCGATTCCGCGCTTGGGTGTGTTGATGATTCGTCGAAGAGAGATCTCATCGTAAGGATTTGCTAGTACTCGCAAATATGCAAGGAGGTCTCGGACCTCTTTCCGTTCGTAGAAGCGGACTCCCCCAACAACTTTGTAGGGAATGGCGCTGCGCATAAAGACCTCTTCAAAGGGGCGTGATTGATTATTGGTGCGGTAGAAGATCGCAGTATCGCCAGGCTGGGAGATTCCATCACTCTGTAAAGTGCGAATCTCATTCATGACAAATTCAGCCTCATCGCGTTCATCATCAGCTTCGTAAGTAACGATTGCCGAACCTGCACCCGAGTCAGTCCAGAGATTCTTAGCCTTCCGGCTGGCATTGTTGGTGATGACTGCATTTGCCGCAGAGAGAATGTTCTGCGTGGAGCGATAATTCTGCTCAAGCAAGATAGTGCGCGCCGAAGGGTAATCCTCTTCGAATTGCAGGATATTGCGAATCGTCGCGCCGCGAAATGCATAGATTGATTGATCGGCATCGCCGACAACGCAGAGTTCTGCCGGGGGAAATCCGTCACTTTCACTACCAACGAGTTCTCGCACCAAAACATATTGGGCATGGTTGGTGTCTTGATACTCATCAACGAGAACATGACGGAAACGAGAGCGATAACGCGCCTTGACTTCGGGGTGACGTTGGAGAAGTTCGACAGTTTTCATGATGAGGTCATCGAAGTCGAAGACATTCCCCTCATGTAATTTTCGCTGGTAGATGGCATATGTTTCAGCAACTACCTCTTCGAAGTGATTCGTCGTCTGATTTGTGTAGTCAGCAGGTCCAATTAACTCGTTCTTAGCGTTACTAATCATCGCGTGAATCTGACGTGGGTTATAACGTTTTGGATCAAGATTGAGATCTTTGCCGATTAGTGCGACTAAACGTTGGGAATCACTTTGATCATAAATTGTGAAGTTCGGTTTGTATCCAGCAGCTACTGCCTCTTGGCGCAAGATGCGCACGCATGCGGAGTGGAAGGTGGAGACCCAGATCGATCGTGCGCGTGGCCCGACGAGCGCTTGGACCCGCTCACGCATCTCGCCCGCTGCCTTGTTGGTGAAGGTAATGGCGAGGATTTCGTAGGGGGCTACTGCGCGCGCCGCCAATAGGTAAGCGACTCGGTTGGTGAGTACGCGGGTTTTGCCTGAGCCAGCGCCGGCGACGATCAAGAGAGGTGAACCAGAGTGCGCTACCGCCTCACCTTGTGCTGGGTTTAACCCGTCGAGGAGTGGGTGATTGCCCCGGGTTTCACTCATAATGTACGAGCCTAACCTGACCCACTGATAGGGAGCGCCATGGAGCCGATTGCCGACTCGGAGATTTCACGAGCCCTCGCGGTGACTGCGCATCCAGACGATGTCGATTTTGGAGCAGGCGGAACTATTGCGCAGTGGACCGCCAAAGGAATCGAGGTTGGTTACTGCATCGCAACTAATGGCGACCAAGGTGGCGAAGATCCAGATATCCCGCGCGATCAGATGCCAGAAATTAGGCAGAGAGAGCAGCGTGATGCCGGGAAGATTCTTGGCGTCACTGATATCGAATTCTTAAATTATCGTGATGGCTGGCTTGAGCCAACTATTGAATTACGGAAAAAGATCGTGCGGGCAATTCGTCGTTTCAAACCAGATCGCTTAGTAATACAGAGTCCAGAGCGAAATTGGGATCGCCTTGGTGCAAGCCATCCTGACCACATGGCTGCTGGAGAAGCTGCAATTCAGGCTGTATATCCGGATGCACGTAATAGATTCGCATTCATGGATTTGTTAGATGAGGGATTAGAACCATGGCGCGTTAAGGAAGTCTGGGTGACTTCAATGGTTACACCGAATCATTACGTCGACATCACCGATACATTCCCAAATAAAATGGCCGCACTCCATGCGCACGTAAGTCAAACTGCACATCACGCAGAATTGGAGAA
>SYAM01000023.1 GCA_005787645.1 Actinomycetota bacterium
AAACCTTCACTAGTTCCGAATTCACACTTCGATCATCTTTGAGCAGAGGATAGAGTTCTGGACCCTGCATCACATGAAGATGAAGAGGAACTGGGCGAACTTCACTCACAATTACTTTGATCGAACCGCGGACAGTTCCCAACCATTCCCCAAATTCTTCTACGTTAGATACGGTAGCGGAGAGCGAGACAATGGCAATATCCTGCGGTAGATGTATCAGAATCTCTTCCCAAACCGCACCACGGAACTTATCTCCTAAATAATGGACTTCATCCAGAACGACAAATGCAACATCATAAAGATTCTGAGAATTAGCATAAATCATGTTTCGTAAAACTTCAGTAGTCATGACAACGATTTCCCCATCGCCATTGATGGAGATATCTCCCGTAAGGAGTCCGACTTTCCTTTCGCCATATTTCTCGGCAAATTCGCTAAATTTCTGATTGCTTAGCGCCTTAATTGGTGTGGTGTAGAAGATTCTCTTACCTTGACGCTGCGAGAGATGAGTAGCGAAGTCACCAATGATTGTCTTACCTGCTCCTGTAGGTGCTGCGACGAGAACTCCACTTCCCCGCTCGAGCTCCTTACACGCCTCGATTTGGAAATCATCGAGAGTAAATGACAACCTTTCGATATATTCAGAGAGAGCTGAATCTTTGCCCGTTGCTCTTTTTTTTGAAGCAGCGAAACGCTCCGCCGGTGATAGCAAATTCTCATCCATGATTAATCCAAGTTTTTAAGGCTTCGTGGTCCACACCAATTTCTACTGGTGTTGGCGAAATTCGCTCCCCGTCCGCATAAGTGATGGCATCGCCCATGATACGAATCGTTTTTCCGCGAATGATCTCAACTTGCGGATGCGAAATATGGGTTCCGGAGTAGACCTTTGGGAAGATCCTTAGGAATTCCCCTTTGGGAACTGGATGCAAGATCATCACATCCAATATTCCATCTCGGATATTTGCGTCAGGACAGACCTTCATTCCTCCGCCATATGATGATCCATTCGCTACCGCAATAAGCATTGCTCGAGTTTCGAAGGATTTCCCATCGACCTCTATGAGGTATGTGCGGGGTCTAAATCGAGGCAATTCCTGGATCATGGCCAAGTCATATTTACGCTTGCCCTTTGGCCAGGACATTCGATTTGCCCGTTCGTTTACGAGGGAATCAAATCCTGTTGAACAAATTGCCCCAAAGCGCCTTCCATTCACCACTCCAATATCAACAGTTATGGGATTAAGAGCGAAAAATCGTTCGATGTTTTTGACCGGTCGCTTGAGATCCATACCGAGTGCGCGAGCAAAATCATTGCCCGTACCAGCCGGAATCACTCCTAGTGGGATTCCTGGGAAGACGTTGCTTGTCGCGACAGCATTGACCACGTGGTGCATCATGCCGTCACCACCAATAACTAAAAGTCTCTCGAAATCGGCAAGGTCGTTCCGATTTAACTCTGCCAGCGATTGAGCGAGTGAATCTGTTGCGATCACCTTGTACTTAGCCTCAAGAAAATCGAGGAACTCTAAAGTTTCCGCAAGAACTCGCGAACCACGCCCTTGTCCTGAAGTGGGGTTGGCGATGACGAGGTTAGCTCTCATCGATTGCCGAGGATCTCTTCGCTCGCCTCTTATCAATCAGAATTCCAATGCCCCCAGCAGCAAAATAGAAGCCACAGAGCGGGATGGCAAGCGCCAACATCGTAAGTGGATCTCCTGTAGGAGTGAAAGCGGCCACAAAGAGGAAGATCGAGAATACGGCCACCCGCCACGGCTTTAGAATCGCCTTACCAGTTACCGCTCCGGCTGCATTCAGTGCGAGTAGGAAAATCGGTAACTCAAATGCTATCCCAAAAAGCAAAATCAATCGAAGGACAAAATCGAGGTAATCATCAAATCGAATAAGGTTCTCCAAATTATCTGGAGTAAATCCGAGAAGAACTTTGATCGCAATTGGGAGAATCAAGTAACCTAGAATTACTCCCGCTGCAAAAAACGGAATAGAGGATAGGAAGAATATGAATGCCAATGTCTTCTCCCGCTTCTTGAGCGCTGGAAGAACAAAAGCCCAGATTTGATAAAGCCATATTGGTGCCGAAAGAATGACTCCTACAATGAGCGCAACCTTGATTTGCAAGTTAAGCGGCCCAAGGACCCCTGATACGTATAGCGCGCTGCATGTTTCTAGCGTCGTGTTGGGCCCACAAATGGGAACGGCCAGCTTTGTGATTATTTGTGAGTAGAAGAACCATCCGATTACCGCTAGAGCCAAAACGCCGAGCGCACTTTTGAAAATCCTTTTACGGAGTTCATTGAGATGGGCTAGCAGAGGCGCTCTCGATTTATCTACTCCTTGCGCCGAAGAAGACATAGGGGACCGACTCTCACTGGTGCAGTGCGCTCCGGAGAGCTATTCCGATTTAGTTGGTGAGTTCGGGTTATCCGGATCATTCGGAGATTCAGGGCTCTTATCGCTCTTCAATTCACCCTTAAAGATGCGCAGTGAGCGGCCGAGTGCTCGGGCAGAATCTGGAAGACGTTTCGCTCCGAAAAGGAGGATAAGGACCAAGATAACCAACAAGATGTGGGTGGGTTCGCGCAAAAACATAGATATCCCTCTCTGGCCCCGACGCCCGGCCCTAATGACCGGTCGCGCTCGTCCTCATACTTTAGTGGTTAACGGTACTTTTCGAGCGTTCGGGTTGCCGCAAGAGCCACCTGGGCGCGGTGAGATTCTGGCCCAAGGACACGCAGAGTCCCACACGAGGCCAATACAGCCCGTTCCAACCAGCGCGAGTCATAGACCGGGAAGGCGCCACTAAAGACCATTCGATGAGGGTCGCGCTTGAGGGAATCCAATCCCCACTTCTGAATAAACCAAGCCCCCCTCTCATCTACCTCAACACTGACCATGGCACTTTCATTTGTATGGATATCCCCCAGGCTATTGGGAACCTCTCCGTTAATCGATAGCACTCTGAGAACTCGATCCATTCGAAAGAAACGGTGGCGACGCTCTGAGAGGCAGTAACCAAGCAAGTAGAGGAATCCGTTCCTCGATTGAACTTCGATTGGTTTGATTCTCAGCGAGATACTCTCATTGAGCGTCGCTGAGAAATAGTCGATATCCAGTAGCGAGTTTGGTGAATCTATAGCATTGTGAATCTCTGGAAGAATGAGCGAAGCCCGTTCATGTGAGGAAATCGCTGCATTCTTGGGTAAATCTAGGGCAAGAAGCGATGCGATCTTATTGCGGAGCGAAATCAAAGTGCCTGAATCCGATTGAGGGGT
Organism: Actinomycetota bacterium; assembly: GCA_005787645.1. Taxonomy (GTDB): domain Bacteria; phylum Actinomycetota; class Actinomycetes; order Nanopelagicales; family Nanopelagicaceae; genus IMCC26077. The sequence continues at coordinate 3,294 of SYAM01000023.1, forward strand.
GACTTC
>SYAM01000003.1 GCA_005787645.1 Actinomycetota bacterium
ACCCCGGAGGAAGTTCGTGTCTACCAAAGTTACATCGAAACAGGTAAGCGGTTGGCTGGAGATTTTCTCAGCGCCTACCGCGCTCCAACCCCACATTCAGTGGTCCATCTCCCAAACATTAGGAATTGAAGTTTCGCTGCAGTGGAGTGCTCAACCTCTTGCTCCAGGTAGTGGTCAATGTCGATTGCGATTTTCTGGATCGCCTGGAGTTGCTGGCGAGATCGCCCGTGCGCTCGCCGGTTGGCACTACCTTCGCTTCGACATTAGCGAAGAGCCAAGCACTGGCTGCGATGGATCGCGCTACCTGGCCACGCCTACCCTTGGCCTCTTTCATGCATATGTAGGTGGAAGCGGAGATATCTATCTCTCTGAGCACCGAATCCGATCTGTAGTGGATTCTGCTCTTCGCAATGGGAGAGATATTGAAAGTGCGCTCGAAGACGCGCTGGGAAGCTCTTGGGAGGAGGAGTTGACTCCCTTTCGAATAGGACAAGAAGGAATGCGTTGGCTACATATAGCTGGATAATCAAAGAGGGATATTGCTATGCGTTCCGCGAAGCTGTGATGCAGCAGCAATCGCATGTGCTATCGCGCTACGAGATGCACTTGGCTCGATAATTTCATCGACTACACCGATTTCGATTGCCCGGGCAACTCCTCCTGAAATCTTTTCGTGTTCAGCAGCAAGCTCTAACTCCATTGCAGCACGTTGATCATCAGGCAGGTCAGCAAGGATTCTTCGATGGAGCACTCGGATTGCAGCTACTGCGCCCATCACCGCCACCTCTGCGGTCGGCCAGGCAAAAACTTTGGTAGCGCCGAGGGCGCGTGAGTTCATCGCAATATATGCGCCACCATATGCCTTACGTGTAATTAGCGTGACGCGCGGAACTACCGCCTCGCTAAATGCGTGGAGAAGTTTCGCTCCGCGACGAACGACTCCATCCCACTCTTGACCTACACCAGGAAGATAGCCAGGTACATCCACGATCACGACGATTGGCACTCCCAATGCATCACACATGCGAACAAATCGCGCAGCTTTCTCCGCTGATGCTGAATCTAAACATCCACCCAGTCGAAGGGGATTGTTTGCAACGACTCCCACCGTTCGGCCATCTAATCTGCCCAATGTGGTGACGATATTCGGCGCCCACTTAGGATGAAGTTCTTGCATATCGCCGCCGCTATCTAACATTCCGGTAACTAAAGGATGGACGTTGTATGCCCGCTTATTCGATTCTGGAAGAAATTGGGCGAGGTCGATATCTGTAGCAGTTGAGTTGATTGAACCTTGATTACCCAAGAGTCGAACAAGTTGGCGAATCGATTCAAAAGAACCCTCTTCGCTCTCAGCAATCACATGAACGACGCCACTTCGCCTCCCATGCGGCTCTGGCCCACCTAGCCGAGCCATATCTACCGATTCGCCGGTGACGCTACGTACAACATCAGGACCGGTGACAAATATCCGACCTTCTGGAGCAAGGACGATCACATCGGTAAGCGCCGGACCGTAAGCGCCACCACCAGCTGCCGGGCCAAGCACCAGCGAGAGTTGCGGAATCTTTCCACTTGCTTGGGTGATTGCATTAAATACCAGACCAAAAGCGTGGAGCGATTTCACTCCTTCGCGCAAACGTGCACCGCCAGAGTGCCAAATTCCGACAATTGGATTCTTATGCTCCATCGCATCGCTGTACGCCGCAAGGATGACGTGCGCTCCCGCTTCACCCATCGCACCACCCTGAATGGTGGCATCGGTGGCAAAGAGGGTGACTCGGGTACCAGAGATTGTTCCGAATCCCGCGAGCATTCCCGACTCATCACGTTCAGTGAGAGCGCGAAAAGAACCCCTATCGAGGATTTTCTCTATTCTCAGTTGTGGATCTCGAGGATCTCGTGAGTCCTCTGTCATTTCTTATTGCCGTATGAGGTGAAGATTAGTGCGACATTGTGACCACCGAAACCGAATGAATTATTTACTGCTGCTACATCTCCCGTTGGCAGTTCTCGAGGACGATCCCGAACCACATTCAAAGAGATTTTCTCATCAAGGTTCTCGATATTTATGGTGGGGGGAGCGATGCGATGGTGGAGCGCCAATAAAGTGAAGATTGACTCAAGTGCACCAGCGCCACCGAGCAAGTGTCCTGTCATCGATTTGGTTGCAGAGACAGAAACATGATCCACATCCCCACCGAGCGCATTGGTTATTGCAGTTGCTTCAGCGATGTCACCTGCGGGGGTAGAGGTGGCATGTGCATTGAGATGGACGATTTCTTTTACGGAAATTCCAGAGGAACTAATCGCAGCTTTTATCGCACGAGTAGCGCCGGTACCTTCAGGATCGGGCGCTGCAATATGAAATCCATCTGAGGTCAAGCCTTGACCAACAATCTCACCGTAGATCTTTGCCTTACGAGCGATGGCATGGTCGAGCAATTCCAGAACAAGCACTCCAGATCCTTCCCCTAGGACGAAACCATCGCGGTCGCGGTCGTATGGGCGCGATGCGCGCTCTGGTTCATCGTTACGTGTGGAGAGCGCCTTCATATTGGCAAAACCTGCCATCGGAAGGGCGTGTATTGCAGCTTCAGTTCCACCGGCAACTACAACATCCGCTCGATTATTGCGGATCATTTCAAAGGCGTATCCAACGGCTTCAGCACCAGAGGCACAGGCGCTTACCGGAGTGTGAACTCCAGCGCGTGCCCCAATCTCGATCCCCACATGTGCAGCTGGCCCATTGGGCATCAACATGGGAACGGTATGCGGCGAGACTAATCGAGCGCCTTTCTCCTTTAAAACATCGTACGCGTTAAGCAGAGTCAATACGCCGCCGATTCCTGAGGCAATCACCACGCCAAGTCGTTCACTTTCAATTGCAGGTGCGCCAGCGTCTTGCCAAGCCTCTCGAGAAGCGATCAATGCAAATGCCTCTGAGCGGTCAAGTTTTCGAAGTTCCACTCGATCCATCATCTCGCTTGGTTCTTTTGCTACAGGAGCTCCTATCTGCGCAGAGATTTCCGCAGCCCACTCTTCGTTGAGTCTTCGCACTCCACTGGTTCCCGCAAGGAGCGCACTCCACGTAGAGACTACATTCTCACCAAGTGGTGAGAGAGCGCCTAGACCTGTGATGACTACGCGACGATTAGACCTATCAGACATGTATGGAAATTTTCACTCTCTACCTGGCTGCACTGACGATGAAATTGACGGCATCTGCGACGGTAGCCATCTTTGTTACTTCATCATCAGGAATCTTGATACCAAAACGTTCCTCCGCAGCAACAATGACCTCAACCATGCTGAGTGAGTCAACATCCAGATCATCAGTGAAGCTCTTGCTCATTTCGATCGTGTCAGGTGATACTCCCGCAACCTCCTCGACGATCTCTTTGATACCTGCGAGTACCTCATTCTGTGATAGCGCCATCTTTTTCCTCTCCCTCTCTATCTCTCTTTTTTCTTTCGCTTACTTACGGTAGTTGAACAACTTGTGCGGCATAGACAAGACCTGCGCCAAATCCAATGAGCAGCGCGGTATCTCCAGATTTGATCTGCCCCTGGCGATAGAGCGTATCCATAGCAAGGGGAATCGAAGCTGCCGATGTATTGCCCGAGGTACGGATATCTCGTGCTATCGCAACCTCTGTTGGAAGATCCATGGCCTTGGCCATAGCGTCGATGATTCGCTCATTCGCTTGATGGGGTATGAATGCATCGAGTTCCTGGGCGCTGATGCCAGCGGCAGCGAGAGCCTCTTGAGCCACGGGGGCCATCTGATAAACCGCCCAGCGGAATACAGTCTGACCCTGCATTTTGATATCTGGCCAACCCAGCGAATCAGGATCACGAAGATCAACCCATGAAGGTTCCATCATGATGGCATCGCGCGCTGTGGCATCTGAGCCCCAAATGGTGGGGCCAATTCCAGGTTCTGCTGATGGACCGATAACTACAGCACCTGCACCGTCAGCAAAAATAAAAGCTGTTCCGCGATCTGTGGGATCTGTGAAGTCTGAGAGTTTCTCTACCCCTATTAAGAGGACGTAATCAGCGCTACCACCACGGACCATATCGCTGGCAAGGCCAACCCCATAGCAGAAGCCCGCGCATGCAGCAGAGATATCAAAAGCCGGCACTTTTGGAGCACCAAGTTGCATCGCGATATCTGTCGCTGCACTTGGCGTTTGGAAAGGATAAGTGACAGTCGCGCAGATGACGGCCCCTAATTGCTCCGCTGAGATTCCCGCGTCTGTCAGCGCTGTGCGCGCTGCAGCAACAGACATACTGACCACGCTCTCGTCATCTCCTGCAATGCGTCGTGAATGGATTCCACTCCGTTCTTTGATCCATTCATCACTCGAATCTATTGCTTCGATGATCTCACTATTGGGCACTTCGCGCGCTGGGCGATAAACCCCGACGCTCATAATGCGAGAGTGGCGCGCGATTGCGCGATCTTTGATGTGCACCATCAATGCGCTCCCTGTCCTAGTGGATGTAACCGCGCAATCGGTTGGCCGGGGGAGACGGGATCCCCATCTTCGACCATGAATTCAATCAAGGTACCATCATGATCTGCAACAAGTTCAATGCTCTCTCTCCGGTTAGCGATCATGCCAACGCTATTGCCTGCTCTTATCTCGTCACCAACCTCCACGCCATGATGAGTAAAGCTTCCTGAGAATGGAGCAACAATCATTCGCCATGTTGGCTGATCACTTATCTCACTAGGGAAACCGTGGCGGGCGATTATCTCCATTGCAGCAGGAATATCCTCTGGACTCTTTAGCGCAAGAGTTTCCACTCCAGGAAGTGCTCGTTTGATTAAACCAATCAGAGTGCCAGCAGGGGGGACTTCGATCACCGCAGTCACGCCAAGTTCAGCAAAGGTATTCATACATAAATCCCAACGGACTGGGGCGGATATCTGCTTGGCCATTCGATTGAGGATTTCTCGTCCAGAGTGGACGACCGTGCCATCAGCATTGGAGAGAACTTTGGTTCGCGGATCTCGCACACTTACTGATCGGGCAAGTGTTGCCAGATGCTCGCGAGCGCTCTCCATGTAGAAGGTGTGAAATGCGCCGGCCACAGCGAGCGGGCGAACTCGTGCGCCTTCGGGAGGGTTAGCCTCCAGAGTTTGTAAATCTGAGAGGAGTCCTGCCGCAACTATTTGTCCTGCACCGTTTTCATTTGCCGCAACAAGGTTCTGCGCAGCGATGGATGCCAGGACGCTCTCACGTTCGCCACCAAGAATCGCTGACATGCCACTTTGGAAACGCTCAGAGGCTGCTGCCATCGCTAGTCCGCGTTCACGAACCAGAACCATCGCCGACTCTGCAGTTATCGCGCGGGCACCTGCTGCTGCAGTGAACTCACCAACCGAATGGCCGGCAACGACGCCTACTTTTCCAAAGGCATCGGAGGGGTGCGGAAAAAGTGAGAGTGCGCCGAGCAAACCCGCTGATACCAGGAGCGGTTGGGCGTTGGCCGTATCTTTTATTTCAGAGGCATCGGCGGTAGTGCCAAGGTGAATCAGATCCACCCCTGCCACCGCGCTCCACCAGGTGAGGAGTTCGCGCGCCCGAGGGAGGTCAAGCCAGGGGGAGAGAAAGCCGGGAACTTGCGCCCCTTGGCCAGGAGCAACGAGTGCGAGCATTGGTTCAGGGTAGAGGGTGAAATCGGTTACTAAAGAGTAATTCGCCGAGTCTTTTGAGTTACTGCTCGGTAACATACTGACCTATGAAGATTCTCGTCTGCGTCAAACAGGTTCCAGATTCTTGGGCCGAGAAGAAACTCTCGCCTGAGAAGGTGCTCGATCGCGCCAGCGCAGATGCCGTCCTCAATGATCTTGATGAGTATGCAGTTGAGGAAGCGCTGCGAATTGTCGAGGCTAATGGTGGCGTTGAAGCAGGGCACACCATCACTCTTCTCTCCATGGGACCAGAGCGTGCACAGGAGGCCCTTCGTAAGGGGTTATCGATGGGAGCAGATGCGGCGCTCCACATCACAGATGATGCGCTCGCTGGCTCTGATGCGCTGACTACTTCACGAGTTTTAGCCGAAGCTATCAAACGCGAGAACCCAGATTTGATTCTTACGGGAACGGAATCGACAGATGCACGTATGAGTGTAATTCCTGCAATGCTCTCAGAGAGACTGGAATTACCGCACCTCTCATTTGCGGGAGTTGTGGTGGTCGATGTCAATGCGAAGATTGTGAAGACAAAGCGAATGACCGATGAAGGCGTAGAGGCGATGGAATCAAGGATGCCGGTCATCGTCACGGTGATCGAAAAAATCAATGAGCCTCGCTACCCATCGTTTAAGGGAATCATGGCGGCGAAGAAGAAACCAATAACAGAATTGGCACTTGCAGATCTGGGAATTGCAGCCAGCGAAGTTGGAAATGGCGGCGCGTGGAGTGAGGTCAAAGATTTTGCATTAGCTCCGGCCAGAGGCGCTGGTGTGAAAATCGCCGATGAAGGTAACGGTGGATCAGCGCTCGTTGATTTTCTTGCGGAAAAAAGGTTGATCTGATGAGTGAAATCCTAGTTTTTATCGATCACAGAAACGGCTCGGTTGCAAAAACTGCATCGGAACTCTTGACTCTCGCTCGTTCATTAGGAGAGGTACACGCGATTATTGCGGGCACCTCCTCTGATTTAGATGCAGCGGTTCCAGCCATTAACAAATTTGGCGCTCAAGCCATCACTCTCTTGGAATCTGATGAGATCAATAATCACCCAAGTTCTGCTATCGCCAGAGCGATTGCCGAAATGGCGCAATCCCTCTCATCAAAAGCGATTCTCTTGCCGTCGACTGCACGTGGAAAAGAGATTGCCGGACGACTTGCTGTTCGACTTGAATCTGGAATCATCACCGATGCAATTAACGTCTCCTCTGAATTAATCGCTACGCAATCGATTTTTGGTGGTTCGACTGTTGTCCATTCGCAAGTATCAAAAGGCATCGCAATCATTACCATTCGTCCAAACTCGATTGAGGCTTCGGAATCTTCAGCAAGTGCAACGATTAATAAGGTCCCGATATCAGTTTCGATAAGTGCACAGATCACTTCACGAGAACCTGCCGTTCGTGGCGCACGACCTGAACTCTCCGAGGCCAACGTCATCGTTTCAGGTGGTCGCGGTACGGATGGAAACTTCGCTCCAATCGAGGAATTGGCAGATGCTTTAGGCGCGGCGGTAGGTGCTTCGCGTGCTGCAACCGACGCCGGGTGGTACCCACACTCGCACCAAGTGGGCCAGACTGGAAAGACGGTAAGCCCTCAGTTGTACATCGCGTGCGGCATCTCTGGCGCCATCCAACATCGTGCCGGCATGCAAACGAGTAAGACCATCGTGGTGGTCAATAAAGATCCTGAAGCGCCAATCTTTGATATCGCAGATTTTGGAGTAATAGGCGACTTATTCTCCGTTGCACCGCAGGCGACGGCAGGAATAAAGGCGCGTAAAGGGTAGTTTTGTCGGGCACCCTAGAATTAAGGGGTGAGCGCCTCCGACAAAGATAGCAGTGCATATCTCGATAATGCTGCGACGACGCCGATTCTGCCCGAGGTGCTCGAAGTGCTTTATCGGGAGTCAACTTTCGTTGGAAATGCATCGAGCCTTCATCGCGCGGGGCGAAGGGCGCGAAAAGTGGTTGAAGAATCTCGCGAGAAGTTGGCGGCCACACTTGGTGCTAAACCGCAAGAGGTCATCTTTACTGCTTCCGGAACTGAAGCGAACAATCTTGCAGTAAAAGGAATGTATTGGAGCGCTCGAGCGAAGTCAGCGACCAAGAGCGCTATTTGCGCCTCATTAATCGAACACCACGCAATCTTGGATCCGCTGGAGTGGTTAGAGCGCGAAGATGGTGCAACGCTCCACTTAGCGGAAGTTGATAGCAACGGAGTCACTAAACATGAGCAGGTTGCCCAGATCTTGAGTGAACACGGAGATCGCATCTCTCTCCTCACCATCATGCACTCGAACAATGAAGTGGGAGCTCTTCAGCCAGTTGCAGAGTGCGCGGCAATTGCGAGGGAGTATCAGATTCCAATTCATACCGACGCCGTGCAAAGTTTCGGAAAGGTGCTATTAGATTTTGGAAAGCTTGGCGTCGATGCAATGACAATCAGCGCGCATAAGATTGGCGGACCTCTGGGAGTAGCGGCGCTCGTAGCAAAAAAGAACCTGGAACTCACCCCGTTACTTCATGGTGGCGGACAAGAACGTGAAGTACGAAGTGGCACTCTGCACACACCAGTGATTGCAGCGTTCGCAACAGCGGCTGAAATCTCGCAACAGCGCCTTCTTGAGAATCAATTGCGGATTCGAGCGCTCCGGGAAAGATTAATTTCTGGAGTGAGGAGTGGCGTACCTGATGTTCAACTCAATGGTGGCGAGAACACACTTCCTGGGATTGCACATTTCACATTCCCTGGCGCGGAGGGTGATGCGCTCCTACTCCTACTTGATGCTCAAGGGGTGCAATGTTCGACAGGTTCGGCATGCAGCGCAGGCATCGCACAACCTAGCCATGTGCTCTTGGCGATGGGGATGGCCGCTAAAGTTGCCCGATCGTCGATCCGATTTTCGATTGGTCCCACTACAACCGAGAACGAGATAGATAAGGCAATTTCGGTGATTGGCGATGTGGTCTCCCGGGCCAGAGCCGCAGGTGTGAAGTGAAAGTCATCGCAGCGATGTCAGGTGGAGTTGATTCGGCGGTTGCCGCCGCTCGGATGGCTGATGCAGGTCATGAGGTCATTGGAGTACATCTAGCGCTTTCTGCTAACCCACAGAAATATCGATCAGGTGCCCGCGGATGTTGCACTATCGAGGATTCGCATGATGCCAGGCGCGCAGCAGACATCATCGGAATCCCGTTCTATATCTGGGATATGGCAGAAGAGTTTCACGAAGGTGTAGTCCAGAATTTTCTCTCGGAGTACTCAAACGGAAAAACCCCAAATCCTTGTTTGCGATGTAACGAGAAGATTAAATTTGAAGCAGTTCTCAAACGTGCGCGAGCAATGGGATATGACGCTGTAGCTACTGGGCACTATGCAAAGCGCGTTGATAGTGAGAACGGCCCGTTGCTCTATCGAGCCGATGATCCAAACAAGGATCAGTCATACGTGCTTGCTGTGCTCACACAAGAGCAGCTATCTGGGGCTCTTTTCCCATTGGGCGATACGGTCAAGAGTGATGTGCGAAAAGAGGCGCACGAGCGCGGATTCTCTCTCGCACAAAAACCAGATAGCCACGATATTTGTTTTGTCCCTTCGGGAGATAATGCTGGTTGGTTACGTGATCGTTTAGGTAGCGAAACCGGGGAAATAGTCGATGAAGAAGGTGCAGTTCTAGGCAGTCATAAAGGTGCTTACACCTACACAGTCGGACAGCGTCGAGGCCTTGGTTTGACGGTGCCAGCAGAGGATGGTCGTGCGCGATATGTATTGCGAGTCGAGCCCGTAAACAATCGCGTCGTCGTCGGCTCCCGTGAAGATCTTGCTATTACAGAGATCTCAGGCATCGATGTGAAGTGGTGTGGTCCAGTTGCACCTCATGGCGATCATCGCGGATTTGCTCAAGTTCGTGCACACGGGACGCCCGCGCCATGCGCCTACCGATGGGATGGTCAACGTCTAACTGCATCACTGGATCTCCCACTCTTCGGATTAGCGCCTGGGCAGGCGCTAGTGATTTACGAGGGCAATCGCGCAGTGGGCTCTGCCACTATCGATAGGACGCATTAGTGAGCGCAGAGCGGTTAAGGATGGCTGCTCTTGCAGAGCAGATTAGGGAACATCAGTTTTACTATTACGTTTTAGATAAACCAGTTATCTCAGATTCCGAATTTGATAGGTTATGGCGAGAGTTGGTAGAGCTCGAAGAGGCTCATCCAGAATTTCGCGATCCACACTCACCCACTCTCGAAGTTGGTGGCGGTCTAGAGACAACATTCGAACAGAGCGACCATCTCAAACCCATGATGAGTTTAGATAATGTGTTCGATGGAGCGGAATTTCAAGCCTGGGCAGGGCGCGTACTCAAGGAAGTCTCCGAACCAACATGGCTCTGTGAATTGAAGATTGATGGACTTGCAATCAATCTCCTCTATCAAGATGGAAAGCTCACCAAGGCGCTTACTCGGGGTAATGGCAAGACAGGCGAAGATGTAACGCTCAATGTAAAAACCATCAAAGGTGTACCTTTGCAATTAAAAGGTAAAGACATTCCCTCGACCATCGAGATTCGAGGCGAGATTTATTTCCCGCTTGCGGAGTTCAATGAATTAAATGCCGGAATTGCCGAGAGCGGGAAGGTTCCATTTGCCAATCCGCGAAATGCTGCTGCCGGTTCGTTACGACAGAAGGATCCGAAGGTCACCGCTAGTAGACCTTTACGACTACTGGTACATGGCGTGGGTGCCATTTCTGGTCGGAATTTCCACTCGCAATCGCAAGTGTATGGCGCGCTAGCAGAGTGGGGATTGCCGGTGAGCACCAGGGTAGAGACCTTCAGAGACTTAAAGGATGTTGCGAAATACATCGCGCAGTTTGATGGGGCTCGTCATAGCCTTGACCATGAGATTGATGGAGTGGTTGTAAAAGTCGATCGATTCCAGATGCAGGAGAAGTTAGGCGCGACCTCCCGCGCACCACGGTGGGCGATTGCATACAAATTTGCTCCTGAAGAGGTAGTAACTCGACTCCTTGATATCAAAGTGAGCGTTGGTCGCACCGGACGTGTAACACCTTTTGCGCATATGGAGCCGGTAAAAGTTGCCGGATCGACGGTCACCAATGCCACCTTGCATAATCAGGAAGAGGTTGAACGAAAAGGAATCCTGATTGGCGATCACATAGTGATTCGTAAGGCGGGCGATGTGATTCCTGAGGTGCTCGGGCCAGTGAAGTCAAAGCGGACCGGAGGTGAGCGCGCATTCGTAATGCCTACCAAGTGTCCAGAATGCGGTTCGACTTTGAGGGCAATCAGCGAAGGCG
>SYAM01000117.1 GCA_005787645.1 Actinomycetota bacterium
GGATAAGTCGTGCGCCACCCATCAACCTGTTTCCACCAGGCAGTGAGATCAGGTTGGCTCTTGGCGAACTCAGCCTTAAGCGCTGGAACTAACTGCGCCATAGTCAATCGGACATCACCAACGACCGGAACGTCTGCATGGCGGTTCTTTCCGATTTCGGCAGGGTCGATGTCAGAGTGGATGACTTTTGCGTTAGGGGCAAAGGTCGAGAGTTTTCCAGTCACGCGATCATCGAAACGAGCGCCTAACGTGATGAGCAAGTCCGCTTTCTGTAATGAGGTAACCGCAGCAACGCTGCCATGCATACCGGGCATACCAACATGAAGATAATGGCTATCCGGAAAAGCCCCTCGCGCCATCAGAGTGGTGACCACTGGCGCACCAACCAACTCGGCGAGCGTGAGCAATTCCTTATGACCGTTAGCTTTGATAACCCCACCGCCGACATAGAGCACCGGTCGAACAGATTGTGCGATGAGCGCGGCAGCATCCTTGATTGATTGTGAAACCGGTTGCGAATGATCACGATAACCAGGTAGGTCGATATCCTTCGGCCACTGGAAATTCACTCGCTCTTGCAGCGCATCTTTTGCAACGTCGACAAGAACTGCTCCTGGTCGTCCACTTGCGGCGATGTGATAAGCCTGAGCAATCGCACGTGGGATATCTATCGCTTTGGTGACGAGGTAATTGTGTTTAGTAATTGGCATCGTGATGCCACGAATATCTGCCTCTTGGAATGCATCAGTACCAATAGCGCTCGAGGGAACTTGTCCGGTGATTGCAACCATCGGAACTGAGTCCATCTGCGCATCAGCAATCGGAGTAACGAGGTTGGTGGCACCAGGACCAGAGGTTGCGATACAGGTTCCCACGCGACCAGTGGCTTGTGCATATCCCGTTGCCGCATGACCGGCACCTTGCTCATGTCGAACCAAGATGTGGCGAATCTTGCTGTCATAGATCGGGTCGTAGGCAGGAAGAATCGCGCCACCTGGAATTCCGAACATGACATCCACGCCGGCAAGCTCCAATGAACGGATCAAGCTCTGTGCGCCGGTCATCTCCTCGGCCATATCGATTCACTCCTCTATTGATGCCTATTAATGCGAAATCCCTCAGTGATTCCACTGAGGGATGGCGCACGATCTCTATTTACGCTAGATCGCGCGCTCCATAACCACAATAATTACAGCGGTTGCCATGGCTTCATTCTCGCGGTAAGTGGCGATAACCGTCAACCCCTACTTGACCCCCAACTCCCCCAGGGGGCGTGAGGTTAGTCGCAGACTGCGCCCTTAGATGCTGAGCCCACGAGCTTGGAGTACTTGGCCAGGACTCCGCGGGAGTAGCGATGGGAGAGCGGGGCCCACCCCTTCTTCCGTTCGGCGAGTTCGCTATCTGAGACCAAGAGATCCAACTGACGGGTCTTGGTGTTGATGCGGATGATGTCGCCGTTGCGGACAAATGCAATCGGGCCCCCATCCACCGCCTCTGGCGCGATGTGACCAACACATAATCCTGTTGAGCCACCCGAGAAGCGACCATCAGTGAGCAACATCGTGCTCTTACCAAGGCCGGCACCTTTAATGGCACCAGTGATCATCAACATCTCACGCATTCCGGGTCCCCCCTTGGGACCTTCATAGCGAATGACGAGCACATCGCCATCTTGGATAGAACCATTCTCGAGCGCATCCATCGCTTCGCGTTCTCGTTCGAACACCTTCGCTGGTCCTTCGAAAGTCTCAATTCCGATTCCGGCAGTCTTTGTCACCGCTCCCTCCGGTGCAAGTGATCCACCCAAAATCGTGATTCCGCCAGTGGTATCCATCGGATTCTTCGTCGCGCGCAAGATCTCTCCGTCAGGATCTGGCGGTGATATGTATGCCAAATTCTCGGCCATCGTCTTACCAGTAACTGTTAACGCATCTCCGTGAAGTAACTTGGCATCAAGTAGCGAGCGCAACACAACAGGAACACCGCCAACCTTGTCGACATCGCTCATTACATAACGACCGAATGGTTTGAGGTCCCCAAGCAAAGGCACCTTTGAACCAATGCGATGGAAATCTTCAAGTTCTAGATCGACCTCTGCTTCGTGAGCAAGCGCCATCAAGTGGAGCACGGCGTTGGTTGAACCACCCAGCGCCATCAAAATTGTGATTGCATTTTCGAATGCCTGCTTGGTCAAGATGTCCCGAGCGGTAATTCCCTGTCGAATTAATTCGACCACTGCAACACCAGATTTTTTCGCGTAATCATCACGACGACGATCTACAGCAGGTGGCGCTGCTGATCCGGGTAGCGACAGACCAATTGCTTCACCAATCGATGCCATAGTGTTTGCGGTATACATACCGCCACACGCGCCCTCACCTGGGCAGATTGCGCGTTCAATACGATCAACTTGGTCTTGTGAAATCAAACCACGCGCGCATGCGCCCACTGCTTCGAATGCATCGATGATGGTGACATCTTTACCATCAACATTTCCTGGCAATGTCGAACCTGCGTAGACGAATACTGAGGCAACATCGAGGCGAGCCGCTGCCATCATCATGCCTGGAAGGGATTTATCGCATCCTGCGAACATCACCATGCCATCTAGGCGCTCAGCCTGCATGACAGTCTCGACGGAATCTGCAATTACCTCTCGAGAGACGAGTGAAAAGTGCATCCCTTCATGTCCCATTGAGATTCCATCAGAGACGGAGATGGTTCCAAATTGAAGAGGGAATCCCCCTGCTTGATGGACGCCCTCTTTCGATGCCTTGGCCAAGCGATCGAGTGAGAGATTGCAGGGAGTGATTTCATTCCACGATGATGCAATGCCAATTTGAGGTTTGATCCAATCGTCATCACCCATTCCCACGGCGCGGAGCATGCCGCGTGCTGGTGCGCGCTCGAGGCCATCAGTAACTGTGCCAGAGCGAGGCTTCATTGGATTTAGCGGGCTATCGCCTGTGTTCTTGGTCATAAGCAGATAGTAAAGGCACGGGATACGGGAAAGCGAATGCCCTGCCTGTTACCTTATCGTTCTGCGTATTCGCGTGTGATAAGACAAAATCGGAGAAATTAATGACACCCAATAATCCTGTTTCGGCCCTTGCCCCCGATAGATGGCGGACCCTGTTCGTCATTGCAATCGCCCAGCTGATGGTGGTTCTTGATGCATCCATCGTCAACATTGCTATCCCGAGCGCTAAAGCAGATCTTGGAATCACCGATGCCAATCAACAGTGGGTTATTACGGCCTACACCCTTGCCTTCGGATCTCTCTTATTGCTTGGCGGGCGAATCGCTGACTTTGTGGGGCGCAAACGAATCTTCATCATCGGCTTGCTCGGGTTTGCTGCTGCATCCGCACTCGGCGGAGTCGCATCAACTCAAGAGTTGCTATTTGCCGCACGCGCCTTACAAGGTGTCTTTGGTGCGCTCTTAGCACCCGCTGCACTCTCGATTGTGAGTGTGACCTTCACTGATCCCAAAGAACGTGCGCGCGCATTTGGTGTCTATGGAGCAATCTCCGGTGGTGGCGCAGCTATTGGTTTAATACTTGGCGGAGCGCTCACTGAGTATTTCTCATGGCGCTGGTGTCTTGGCGTAAATACTCCAATCGCCTTGGTCGCAGGGCTATTAGCGTTCAAGTATGTCCATGAATCAAAAGCAGGTGGCGATCACAGTTACGACTTGCCGGGAACGCTTACCGCATGCGCGGGTCTTTTCGCACTTGTTTATGGTTTTAATGAAGCAGCAACAAAAGGGTGGTCGGCAAATATCACGATTACATTCTTGGTCGCTTCAGCAATTCTTCTTGTCGCCTTCTTTATCATCGAAAAGAAAGTCAAGAATCCACTAATGCCCCTTCGCGTTTTGAGTGAGCGCAATCGTGGTGGTTCTTACCTTGGATCCCTAGTTGTTGGCGCCGGACTCTTTTCAATGTTCCTATTCCTGGGCATCTATCTTCAATCGGTATTGGGTTACACCCCACTCAAAGCTGGCTTTGCTTTCATGCCATTTACTGCAGGAATCATAGTTTTTGCAGGGGTGGCATCGCAATTGCTTCCCAAGGTTGGTCCCCGTCCACTGATGGTTCCAGGGTTGCTCGCTGCAGCCGTTGGTCTCTTATTGCTCACGCAAATCACTCCTGAAACCTCGTATGTAACGCACGTGCTACCTGCGCTATTGGTTATGAGTAGCGGCATGGCGCTGGTTTTCATTCCATTGTCATCTACCGCGCTACATGGCGTCGGAAATCGCGATGCCGGCGTTGCAAGTGCACTGATTAATACCAGCCAACAAGTGGGTGGATCTCTTGGTACTGCGTTGCTCAATACCGTTGCAGCAACTGCAACGACCTCTTACATGACTGCAAATGCAACCAAATCACCACTCTTTGGTCTGACTCATGGATTCACCGTCGCATTTACAGTGAGTGCGGCATTGCTTGTCGTTGGCGCAATTGTGCTTGCTCTCTTCATCAACATCGGCAAGGAAGCCGTTATCGAAAATGAAAGTGGCACAGCAGTCCACTAAAGAGAAATTACGCCTGACCTGAACTAACTTAAAAGGCCAAGGAGAAGTTCGCGCACTCGCGCAGCATCTGCCTGGCCTTTAGTCTCTTTCATTACAGCGCCGATCAGCGCACCTGCAGCAGGCAGATGGCCACTACGAACTTTCTCTGCGATATCAGGTTGCGCCGCAATTGCTTTTTCGATGGCAGCAATAAGCGAACTTTCATCGGAGACAACTTTGATTCCCTTCGTAGCAATCACCGAATCCGGATCACCTTCACCGGCAATCACGGAAGCGACAACTTGTCTGGCAAGTTTGTCCGTCAACTCCCCAACTGAAATCAATTCCACTATCCGTGCAACTTGCTTAGGAGAGATACCTACCGCGTTCAATTCAATTTCCGCCTCATTGGCTAATCGCGAAATCTCACCCAACCACCAACCGCGCGCTTTTGTCGGGTCAGCGCCCAAGGCGACCGTCTCTTCGACAAGGTCAACAGCGCCAGCATTGACCATCGCAGCCATCTCTTTGTCGGGAACTTGCCACTGGTCTTGTAAACGCGCTCTGCGCACCGAAGGTTTCTCAGGTAAATCGCTTCGCAACCGCTCAATCCATTCCGCATCAGGTGCCACGGGAGTGAGATCAGGTTCAGGGAAATAACGGTAATCCTCTGCCTGTTCTTTGGAGCGACCGGAACGAGTAGCGCCAGTATCTTCCTGGAAGTGGCGCGTCTCCTGAATGACACGCTCGCCCTTATCCAAGAGTCCGGCATGGCGAATCATCTCGCCGCGCACAGCACGTTCTACTGAACGGAGCGAGTTCACATTCTTAGTCTCACTGCGCGTTCCTAGTTTTCCCGAACCAGTTGGGGCCAGTGATACGTTTGCATCGCACCGAAGTGAACCCTGTTCCATCTTCACATCACTGACGCCAAGAGAGCGCAAGATATCGCGCAACTCTTTTACGTAAGCCTTGGCAACCTCAGGGGCGTACTTTCCAGTTCCTGATACAACTTTTGTGACAATCTCTACAAGAGGAATACCTGCACGATTGTAATCCAAGAGCGAATACTCAGCGCCATGGATACGACCAGTTGCACCACCTACGTGGAGGGATTTCCCAGTGTCCTCCTCCATATGCACCCGTTCAATCTCAATCCGGAAAGTCTTTATCCCCTCATCAGTTTCAACCTCGACATCGAGGTATCCATTGGTGCAAATCGGTTCGTCGTATTGAGAAATTTGAAAATTCTTTGGCATGTCTGGGTAGAAGTAATTTTTCCGTGCGAATCTGCTTTTTGGTGTGATTGCACAGTTAAGAGCTAAACCAATTCGTATCGTGCTCTCAATCGCCTTTTCATTTACAACTGGAAGTGCGCCTGGCATTCCCAAACAGACTGGACAGGTTTGAGTATTCGGCGCTGCGCCAAACTCCGTGGCACATCCACAGAACATCTTGGTCTGAGTGTTGAGTTCAACGTGCACCTCAAGCCCCAAAGATGGTTCGTACTTGGCAACGACTTCTTCGTAAGTAAGAGCCATTAGCGCACCACTAAATCTGGAACTTGATGGGTAAGTGGTCCATTCCACTTCGAGTTCAACTCGCGCTCCAAAGCGCCGCCAACTAAGTAAAGGCGATCATCTTTCATCGCCGGCGCGATGATTTGGAAACCAACGGGTAGACCCTCTGAGAGTCCCGCAGGCAGGCTCATCGAGGCAACTCCGGCGAGGTTGACTGGAATGGTCGCAACATCGCTCAAATACATCGCCACGGGATCATTACTTTTCTCACCAATCTTGAATGCGACCGTTGGCGTAGTTGGCGAAACGAGAACATCTACTTTCGAATATGCGGCTGCGAAGTCACGCGTGATGAGCGTACGGACTTTTTGCGCGCTTCCGTAGAACGCATCGTAATAACCAGCCGATAAGGCATATGTTCCGAGGATGATTCGCCGCTTGACTTCATCGCCAAATCCAGCATCTCGTGTAAGGCTCATCACCTCTTCTGCACTCTTTGTGCCATCGTCTCCAATACGAAGGCCATAGCGCATCGCATCAAATCGAGCTAAGTTCGATGAAGCTTCGCTTGGAGCAATCAGATAATAAGCACCTAAAGCGAATCTGAAGTTAGGGCAGGAGACTTCGATAATCTCCGCACCTTGAGATTCCAATATCGCTAACGACTCTGCGAATCTGTCGGCAACACCCTTTTCATATCCCGCTCCAGTGAGCTCTTTAACGACGCCGATTTTCATTCCCTTTACATCAGCGCGCTCTGCGGCTGCAACAACATCGGGAACTGGAGCATTAATGCTTGTTGCATCTTTCGGGTCGTGACCTGCAATCACTTGGTGCAAAAGTGCAGTATCAAGGACCGTTCTGGCGCATGGTCCGGCCTGGTCCAAACTGGATGAGAAAGCCACTAAGCCATAACGAGAAACGCCACCATATGTGGGTTTTACACCTACCGTTCCCGTGACCGCTGCCGGTTGCCGAATGGAACCGCCAGTATCCGTGCCGATTGAAAGTGGTGCTTGGAATGCGGCAAGCGCAGCTGCAGATCCCCCGCCAGACCCTCCAGGTATCCGATCGGTATCCCACGGGTTGCGAGTTGGACCATAAGCAGAGTTCTCCGTTGAGGAGCCCATCGCAAACTCGTCCATATTCGTCTTCCCGAGAATGACCACAGCGGCATCTTTCAATTTTGTGACAACTGTTGCGTCATAAGGTGGTCGCCACCCCTCGAGAATCTTCGAGCCGCAGGTAGTGGGAATTCCTTTTTGTGCAAGGACATCTTTTAGCGCCAGTGGGACACCATGTAGCGGAGATTTTCTAGCGTCGTGATTCTTATCAGCTAGCTCTGCTTGCGCAAGAGCTCCATCAGTATCAACATACAAGAAGGCATGGATCAAGGAATCAGTTTTAGAGATTTGATCAAGATGCGCTTGGGTCACTTCACGGGAAGAAACTTCCTTTTTTGCGATGAGTGCCGCGAGTTCTGACGCGCTCTTTTTGATGAGATCGCTCATGCCTCTTCACCCAAGATCTGTGGTACTCGAAAGCGTGACTCCTCACTCGCGGGTGCTCCACTCAATGACGCTTCGGGAGTAAGGCTTGGCACAATCACATCAGGGCGCGTCACGTTGGTGATTTCCAATGGATGCGACATCGCCGGCACATCAGCGCCGGCCGCCTCTTGCACGACTGCAACAGCATCGAGGATGCCATCAATTTGTCCTGCTAGGCCTGAAAGTTCTTCATCGCGAAGGGTAATTCGAGCTAAGGCAGCGATACGCGCTACTTCATCGCGTGAGATTCTGGGCATACTGCAAAGCCTACCCGCGAATCTGGCCAGTTCCGGTCACGATCCAGGTGGTGGTAGTCATCTCCTCGAGCCCCATCGGACCGCGCGCATGCGTCTTTTGATTGGAGATTCCGATTTCTGCGCCAAATCCCATCTCCTCACCATCGGTAAACCTCGTCGATGCATTGATCATGATGGCAGCCGCATCCATCTGATTGATAAACCGCTCAATTGTCTCAGGATTTTCAGAGATGATCGCTTCGGTGTGATTGGTTCCATATTTACGAATATGTGCTGCAGCCTGATCCACATCATCAACTACTCGAACGTTGATTTCGAGAACACCATATTCGGTTGACCAGTTATCCTCTTGAGCAAGAGTGGCATCAATCCCGAGTTTTTGGGCGATTGCTAGAGATTGTGAGTCTGCATGAATCAGGACTTTCTCGCTATCGAGCGCCTCAAGTGCTACTGGCAGGAATTTCTCGGATATATCTTCGTGAACAAGCAAGGTTTCGGCAGCATTGCAAACGCTTGGACGTTGACATTTAGCATTGATCAATATCGGGAGCGCTTTAGCTAAATCTCCATCTTTATCAACATACACATGGCAGACACCAGCACCAGTCTCGATTGTCGGAACTTTCGCTTCATCGACGACAGTGCGAATCAAAGCGGCACTTCCTCGCGGAATGACAAGATCCACTAAGCCACGGGCATGTAACAGCTCCGTGACGCTCGAGCGATTTGCAGAGGAGACGAGTTGAATCACATCTGCTGGTAATCCAACGCTTGATACCGCACCGCGCATGATAGAAACTAAAATCTCATTTGATTGTGCTGCACTGGATGATCCGCGAAGTAGCGCACAGTTACCAGATTTTAAAAGAATCACAGCGGCGTCAACCGTGACATTGGGTCGGGCTTCATAGACCATTCCCACCACACCAAAAGGAACAGTCACCTGTTTAAAATGCAGGCCATTCTCCAATGTTCGCTCTCTTTTGATTACTCCCACCGGGTCGGGCAGCGCTTTGATCTTCCGCGCACCACCTGCGATTCCGGCAATTCGAGAGGGATTGAGCGTTAGGCGATCTATGAGTGATTCCGAAATTCCTTCAGCACGTGACCGAAGAATGTCTTCCACGTTAGCGGCAAGAATCTCATCTTGTCGATCCAAGAGCGCAATTGCAATTGCTTCGATTGCATCATCTTTCTGAGCACGCGAAGCATGCGCTAACACGAGCCCGGCAGCGCGCGCAGCTTTCGAAAGCGACTCAATCATGGGTAACAGCCTAACCAATCAACGCTCGGATAGGCTTACTAATATGTTCTTGATCCGTTGGTTGCGCCGCGTGCTCATCTTTACTCTTGCGCTCTACTTACTTCTTTTTAGCTTCACGAGGCTGATTCACTATCCAGACCCAATAGCCGCAGCCCGGTTGGGTTTCGCACCTGCCCATGCCACTCCTCAATTAATGCCAGCCCACTACATCCCACCATCTGATAACCCGCGCGTGTGGAACAACGGAGAAGAGTCGCTCCCGGAAAAGGTTTCCTTCAAGGGAAGTGAGATTGCCTTTCAGGACTTCTTAGATCAGACCGCTACCAATGCATTTATCGTCCTGCGCAACGGCGTCATTACTTACGAGTGGTACAAAACAGGATTTGATGAGAAATTCCTCTTTCCTTCCTATTCGGTCTCCAAAACTCTAACCTCAGTCATGATTGGGCAACTTATTGAGGATGGAAAAATCAAAGAGAGCGATAGGTTCGTGGATTTTTTCCCAGAGTTTGAGAATGGAAGTTCTTTTGATGAGGTGACAATCAATCAACTTCTCGACATGCGCTCTGGCATTGGAGTTTCCGATAATTACCCATCTGGTCCTAGTGGTTGGGGCGTCGCGATCGCGCAGATGTATGCATCCACTGATTTGCATTGGTTCCTTGGCAACAACCGCAAGATGGCATTCGAACCTGGTTCGGATGCTGAATATCGAAGCGTAGACACTATGTTGCTGGGAATGATCATCAAGAAGGTAACTGGAGAGCGAGTAGCAGATTACTTCGCTCGCAAGATCTGGCAACCTATTGGCGCTCAATATGGCGCTACTTGGAATGTCGATCGACTCGATGGGCAAGAGAAGGCTTTCTGTTGTTTCAATGCCGCCGCAAGAGATTATGCGTTGGTAGGTCAGTTGATTCTTGATAATGGAGCTGTATCGGGAAATCAAATCATTCCATCGCTTTGGAATAGCAGATTAGCCACTCCAGTTGTGACCCTCGATCGAAACTGGGGCTATGGTGCCCAAATTTGGCATCCCTATCCAAACACACTGATGTTGCTGGGCTTGCATGGCCAACATGTTCTGGTAGTCCCAGAAAGTAAGACTGTTGTCGTTAAATTGAGCGATGATTTAGATAGCGAAAATGAAGGTCCAGTCACCAAAGTCCTACATGACCTCGCGTTACGGAGATAATTACGAGCTAAATCAGGGTCAGATCATCGCGATGGACAAGTTCGCGCTCATATTCGGCGCCAAAGGTCGCTGCTAGCTCCTTCGTGCTTTTGCCGAGTAATTGCGGAATTTCATCGCTATCAAATGCCACCAAACCGCGCGCAATGACTTTTTGCGAATTATCTACTAAGTCCACGACATCTCCAGCCGCAAAATCTCCAGTTACCGAAGTAACGCCTGCCGGCAACAGCGATGTACCTCGTTCTAAAATCGCCTTTACTGCGCCTGAATCGAGTGTGAGCGAACCCTTGGGCATCGATGCATGAGCAATCCAAAGCGCGCGTGAAGGTGCGCGATGTGAACCGGCATGAAAAATCGTTCCGACCTCATCACCATCCACCGCCCCTTGGACATTTGCCAACGAGGTGAGTACAACCGCAATCCCAGCGCTCGTAGCAATTCGAGCAGCCTCGACCTTCGTTGCCATACCTCCGCTGCCAACTCCAGAATTTCCAGCGCCACCAAAATCAGCGCTGTTGAGCGCAGCGAAATCGGCAACTTCAAGAATTTGCTTGGCATCTGGAGATGATGGCAGGGTGTCATAGAGCGCATCGATATCAGAGAGCAACACCAGAAGATCTGCCTGCACCAAGTGGGAGACCAATGCTGCCAAACGATCGTTATCGCCGAAGCGAATCTCCGAGGTTCCAACTGTGTCATTCTCGTTAATTACGGGAACAACTCCGAGCGCCAGTAGGCGGTCGAGTGTTCGTTGCGCATTTCGGTAATGGCTACGACGAACGATATCTTCGCTGGTAAGCAAGACCTGAGATGCAGTTATCGAATAACGCGCAAATGATTCGGTATAGCGGTGCATCAATAACCCTTGACCTACCGACGCTGCTGCTTGTTGCAGTTCAAGTTCTTTTGGTCGCGATTTCAAACCTAAAGGTGCTAACCCCGCCGCAATCGCACCCGAGGTGACCACTAATACATCAAGTCCACGAGCTTTCGCGCTCGCAACCGCATCGACTAATCGATCAACTGCTGCGCTATCAAGACCAGAGCCTGCAGCGCCTGTTAACGAGGAAGAGCCAACTTTGACAACGATTCGCTTCGCGCGGGTAACTTCACTGCGCATCGTCCTCACTCCAATCATCCTCTGACGTGCTATTTTTATGTAAACCTAACTGAACGGTCTCCACTCGGACATCGTGTCCTCGACGAGTATGGAAATGCTCAACTCCCGCTTCAATTGTGGGCTCCCACTCAAAGCGGGTGGCATCCTCCCCATCGCCAATCATCACTTCGCATCCAGGCTCAGCGCCAAGTTTGAAGAGCTCCTTCTCGACGCCAAGTCGCGCTAGGCGATCTGCTAGATATCCAACTGCTTCCTCATTACTGAAGTTGGTCTGGCGAACCCATCGTTCTGGCTTCTCACCGGTTACAACAAATCGACCGTTCTTCTCTTTGCGCACGGCAAAACCGAGGTCGTCGACAGCTTTTGGACGCAAGACAATTCGGGGCGCTTCGACGCTCTCCTCAGGCTTGCGTTTAATGAGCGCAGCCATCGCAAAAAGCAATTCTGTGATTCCTTCCCGGGTAGCCGCGGAGATTGGATAGACCTCGAGACCTCGTGCTCGTAGGTTTTCGCTCACCATCTCCGCCATAGCGCGGCCGTCAGGTAAATCAATCTTATTCAACGCAACAATGCGTGGACGATCGTTTAAACCTCCATAGGCTTCAAGTTCCCGTTCGATTACCTCGAAATCATGAATGGGATCTCGATCGCTTTCGAGCGTGCCGCAATCAAGGACATGGACTAGCGCTGAGCACCGTTCAACGTGGCGTAAGAATTCAAGGCCAAGACCTCTGCCTTCGCTCGCACCTGGGATCAACCCGGGAACATCGGCAACGGTAAATCGATGTTCGCCAATTTCAAC
>SYAM01000024.1 GCA_005787645.1 Actinomycetota bacterium
GAGGGGGTCAGGCACGCCCTATGCCAGCACCGATTCTAATTTGGCCCACTTCTCGCCTTACACTCTTTTCTAGAAACGTTTCTGTCCGCACCCCAACCATGAAGGGGAGGCGTCCCCTTGGGCGCCGCCATGGAGTAAATAAGGAGAATCAATGATTTCCACTGTTCAAGTGGCCGGCTCAAACCTGACCCTTGCCTACATCGTCCTCGCGATTGCCATCGCTGCGTTAGCGGTCGCTTTTGGCCTTCGCGCTCGGGTCCTTGCAGCGAGCGAGGGAACTGCGAAGATGAAAGAGATCGCTGCAGCAGTCCAAGAGGGCGCTGCCGCATATCTTGCACGCCAATTTCGCACGCTAGCAGTCTTCGTCGCGATTGTTTTCTTCGTGCTCTTCGCCCTTCCAGGCGATGGCGATGTCCGTATCGGCCGTTCCATCTTCTTCCTCGTCGGTGCTGCCTTCTCTGCATTCGTCGGGTATCAAGGAATGTGGTTGGCAGTTCGCGCAAATGTTCGCGTAGCTGAAGCAGCGCGTGATGGCAGCGCAGAACGTTCTGTGCAGATTGCATTCCGCACTGGTGGCGTCGTAGGTATGTTGACTGTCGGACTCGGTCTTGCTGGCGCAGCACTTGTTGTTGTTCTTTATAAAGCCGATGCACCTGCAGTTCTCGAAGGATTTGGTTTTGGCGCCGCAATGCTTGCGATGTTTATGCGCGTTGGCGGCGGTATCTTCACCAAGGCAGCCGATGTTGGCGCTGATCTTGTCGGTAAAGTCGAACAGGGAATTCCTGAGGATGATCCACGTAACGCAGCAACCATCGCGGATAACGTCGGCGACAACGTCGGTGACTGCGCTGGAATGGCAGCAGATCTCTTCGAGTCTTATGCGGTAACTCTCGTTGCTGCACTAATTCTAGGTCGCGCTGGCTTCGGTGATAGTGGATTAATCTTCCCGCTCATAGTTCCTGCAATCGGAGTACTCACTGCAGTGTTGGGAATTTTCCTCACTCGCCTACGTCCAACTGATAAGAATGCAATGAATGCGATTAATCGTTCATTCTTCATGTCTGCGATTGTGAGTGCGATTCTCGTTGCATTTGCTACCTTTATCTATCTTCCAAGTAGCTACTCACAGTTTGCGAACGTCTCACAAGAGATTGCTGGCGCTAGCGGTAGCCCACGCGTTCTCGCACTTGGTGCAGTACTGATTGGAATCGTCCTCGCAGCAGCAATCCAATTGCTCACAGGCTTCTTCACTGAAGTTGGTCGTCGTCCAGTCAACGACGTCGCCGCTTCTTCGCAGACCGGTGCGGCAACAGTGATCCTTGCTGGTATCTCAGTTGGCTTTGAATCTGCTGTGTATTCAGCGCTTCTTATCGCTGCCGGTGTATTCGGCGCTTACCTTCTCGGGGGCGGAATCGTCGTACTCTCACTCCTTGCTGTTGCGCTCGCCGGTTGCGGCTTGCTCACCACGGTTGGTGTGATTGTTGCGATGGACACCTTCGGACCAATTTCAGATAACGCACAAGGCATCGCTGAGATGTCAGGCGATGTCCATGGTGAAGGCGCAAAGATTCTTACCTCACTTGATGCAGTTGGTAACACTACAAAGGCAATCACCAAGGGAATTGCGATTGCAACCGCCGTCTTGGCAGCAACAGCACTCTTTGGCTCCTTCACTGATGCAATCAAGCATGCTGTTGAAGATAGTGGGAAATCACTTGCGAACCTCGGCGTGGAATTCTCTGGAATCTTCAACGTTGCAGATCCACGTAACCTCGTTGGTCTGATCATCGGTGCTGCTGTGGTCTTCCTCTTCTCTGGCCTTGCAGTCAATGCGGTTTCACGTGCTGCGGGCGCAGTGGTGATGGAAGTTCGTAACCAGTTTAAACTTCACCCAGGAATCATGAATGGCACAGAGAAGCCTGAATATGGTCGCGTCGTTGATATCTGTACTCGCGACTCACTACGCGAACTTGCAACGCCAGGTCTCTTGGCAGTGCTCGCACCAATCTCAGTTGGTTTCGGTCTTGGTGTCGGCGCACTCGGTGCATACCTTGCTGGTGCGATCGGAACGGGAACGTTGATGGCAGTATTTCTCGCTAACTCTGGTGGCGCATGGGATAACGCAAAGAAGATGGTTGAAGATGGCGTCTATGGTGGCAAGGGTTCACCAGCACACGCTGCAACAGTCATCGGTGACACCGTTGGTGATCCATTTAAGGACACCGCAGGACCGGCAATCAACCCACTCATCAAGGTTATGAACTTGGTTGCTCTTCTAGTCACTCCTGCAATTGTCGCCCTCACGCTCGATGAACAAGATGGAACGCGCATCGCAATCGCGCTCGGCTCGCTTGCCATCATCATCTTCTCACTAGTGCGTAGCCGTCGACAGGCAACTGCGCTCGCATAAATAACTCTCACGCAGGTAAGAGTTACGAGTTCGAGTCAGGGAGGTAAACGTGGCTAAGAAGAAGACACTTGTCATTGTTGAATCCCCGGCAAAAGCCAAGAAAATTGGCTCGTTTTTAGGTAGCGACTATGTGGTTGAGGCTAGCCTCGGCCACATTCGCGATTTACCACAGCGCGCAGCAGACATTCCTGCTGATGTGAAGAAAGAGAAGTGGGCTAAAGAGGGTGTAAACGTAGATAAGGATTTCGAACCGTTATACGTCATCAACCCAGATAAGAA
This sequence comes from Actinomycetota bacterium, assembly GCA_005787645.1. GTDB lineage: Bacteria > Actinomycetota > Actinomycetes > Nanopelagicales > Nanopelagicaceae > IMCC26077. The sequence goes on from SYAM01000024.1 coordinate 2,690, forward strand.
GAAGAAGGTCTCAGAGCTTAAAGCGCTCTTGAAGGATGCAGATGAGTTATATCTAGCAACTGATGAAGATCGCGAAGGCGAAGCAATTGCTTGGCACTTGCTAGAAATTCTCAAACCAAAGGTTCCAGTTCGCCGGATGGTCTTCCACGAGATCACCAAAGATGCGATTCTCGCTGCGGCAAATGACACCCGGGAACTAGACCAGCGTCTTGTTGATGCGCAAGAGACCCGTCGCATCCTCGACCGCCTCTATGGATATCGCCTCTCACCTGTTTTATGGAAGAAGGTGATGCCGCGCATCTCTGCTGGTCGCGTGCAATCGATTGCGATGCGTCTAGTAGTTGAGCGCGAGCGCGAGCGTCAAGCGTTCGTGCCATCCGATTGGTGGGATATCACCGCACACTGCGCGCTCGGATTTAATGCGCGACTTCTTACCCTTGATGGCGCAAAACTTGCTGCCTCGAGTGATTTTGATGCGAATGGCAAAGTCAAAGATAAATCGTCCTCGCTATGGCTCAAAGAGAGTGAAGCGCTTGCGCTCGTTGACTCACTTGAAGGATGCGAACTCATTGTTAAGTCAACAGAGGAATCCCCACGTAGCGAGAAACCTAAAGCGCCATTTACAACTTCAACAATGCAGCAAGATGCCGGTAGTCGCTTAGGTTGGGGCGCGCAACTCACTATGCGCGTTGCACAGCGCCTTTATGAGAATGGCTACATCACCTATATGCGAACCGATTCGGTCACTCTTGCGCCATCAGCAATCGAATCAGCACGGACCGCAGTGAGATCCCTCTATGGCGCTGAATATCTTCCTGATACACCGCGCGTGTACACCGGGAAGACGAAGAATGCTCAAGAGGCACACGAAGCAATTCGTCCAGCGGGCGATCTCTTTAAAACTCCTGGCGAGTTAGCGAAAGAACTCACTCGTGAAGAATTTGCTCTCTATGACTTGATCTGGAAGCGCACTATTGCATCGCAAATGGCTGATGCGAAGAAGATGCAAATGCGTGTGGATCTGGAAACAGGGACGAAAGCGGGAAAAATCGCAGGTTTTCGCGCTAATGGATCGGTAGTCACATTCCCCGGTTATTTGGCAGCGTATGAAGAGGTTGTTGATGAGAAGAGCGTTGACCTTGATGAAGAGGTAGAGATGCGCTTACCTCCTATGAAACAGGGCGATGTCATGGCAGTAACGCGCTTTGTTGGTGAAGGACATCAAACCAAACCGCCAGCTCGGTATACCGAACCTTCATTAGTGAAGAAGTTAGAGGAACTTGGCGTTGGTCGACCATCGACATTTGCTAGCACTATCCAAACCATTCAAGATCGTGGTTATGTTGCCAAACGCGGTCGTGCGCTGGTGCCCACCTTCTTAGCATTCTCAGTAACGGGCTTACTCGAACAACATTTCCCAAGACTGATTGATTATGACTTCACGGCAAGTATGGAAGAAGATCTCGACAAGATCGCCCTTGGTGAAGAGAATCGTGTGGCTTGGCTCAAGCGCTTCTTCTTTGGCCACGATGGCGTTCCAGGTCTGGCAGAGATGACCGCTGACTTAGGCGCTATTGACGCTCGTGAAGTGAATACCATGAATCTTGGTGACGGCATCGAAATTCGAGTAGGAAGATATGGTGCTTATCTGCAACGAGGTGAAGGAGATGATCGCGTCATTGCGAATATCCCTGAGGATCTTGCTCCCGATGAGTTAACTCTTGCCAAAGCCTATGAACTCTTTGCTCGTCCATCTGGTGAGCGTCAATTAGGAGCACATCCTGAAAGTAGTCTTCCGCTCGTGGCAAAGACTGGACGATTTGGCCCCTATATCGTTGAAGTACTCCCAGAAGATACTCCGAAGGTAAAAGGTAAAGCGCCAAAACCGAGAACTGCATCGCTCTTCTCAACAATGTCGCTCGACACTGTTACTTATGAAGATGCCTTAAAACTCTTCTCACTTCCTCGCGTTGTTGGAGTCGATCCCAATACTAGTGAAGAGATCACCGCACAGAATGGCCCCTATGGTCCATATCTTCGTCGAGGAAAAGATTCACGCCAATTGGTAAGTGAAGATCAGATTTTTACCTGCACGTTAGAAGAGGCGTTGGAACTCTATGCGCAACCCAAGCGACGCGGTCGTGGTGTGGCAAAGGGCCCAGTAAAAGATCTTGGTCCTGATCCTGTTACCGGAAAAGCGATTGTGGTCAAAGATGGCAAGTTCGGCATGTATGTCACCGATGGTGAAACTAATGCGACCTTACGCCGGGGCGATATCGTTGATCTGTTGACATTAGAGCGCGGCATGGAGTTACTTGCCGAAAAGCGCGCCCGCGCGGCTCAAGACTAGGCTTTTCCCATGGAGCCAACACTTCAAGGCGATATCCGAGGTGTGCTTGCGAATAAACCATTTCGCAAACTCTGGCAATCGATGGCATTTTCAAGCTTGGGTGATTGGCTCGGACTTCTTGCGACAACTGCGTTAGCGCAACAACTTGCTGGCGGTGATTATGCAAAGGCGAACTTTGCAATTGCCGGAGTCTTTATCTTCCGCCTGCTCCCATCGGTAGTTCTAGGTCCACTTGCAGGTGTGATAGCTGATCGATTCGATCGGAAACGGACGATGATTGTCTGCGATATTTTGCGCGGTGTTATCTTTGCAACTATTCCAATCGTAGGCAGTTTGCTCTGGCTATACATAGCAACTATCTTGATCGAATCGCTCACGCTCTTCTGGTCGCCGGCGAAGGAAGCCTCGGTGCCAAACTTGGTGCCACGGCATCAATTAGAGAGTGCGAATCAGGTAAGCCTTCTTGCGGGGTACGGAACTGCACCCATCGCAGCGCTTCTTTTTACCTTTCTTGCAGTTTTCAACTCTGCCCTTGCTTCCACCATCTCCTTTTTCAAGAGTAATCCTGTTGATTTAGCGCTCTATATAAATGCGCTCAGTTTTATTTATAGCGCTGTGGTGATATTTGGCATTGACCTACCACGAGGCTCTTCTGAGAAGTCGGGACAGCAAGTAGGAATCTTCCGTTCGCTCTGGGATGGATGGAAGTTCGTTGGGAAATCCCCGAGCATTCGCGGACTTGTTCTTGGCATGCTGGGTGCATTCGTCGCCGCTGGTGCTGTCATCGGATTGGCGCGCACATTCGTAGGTGATCTAGGTGGCGGTGAAGCAGCGTACGGAATCCTCTTTGGTGCAGTCTTCACAGGTTTGGCGTTAGGAATCGCATTTGGGCCGAAGATATTTGCACAATTCTCGCGGAAGAGATTATTTGGCGCCTCACTAGCGATGTCAGGCATCATGCTTTCGATTCTTGCGCTCATTTCCAACCTTGTTCTCGCGATTTTTATTGTGACCATCTTGGGATTCTTCGCTGGTGTCGGTTGGGTATCTGGATTCACAATGCTTGGTCTAGAAGTGGAAGATGCTAAGCGAGGTCGAACCTTTGCCTTCGTCCAATCATTGATTCGGGTAACGCTTGTGCTCGTTCTGGCAATCGCTCCGGTGATAGCGGCTGCAATCGGTGAGCACTCTTATCGTTTCCGAGAGAATGTCTTGGAATATAACGGTGCTTCAGTGACGCTTTTGATATCTGGCATCATCGCTACATTTGTGGGTGTGATCTCTTTCCGCCATATGGATGACCGAAAGGGAATCTCGATATTTAGCGATATCGCTGCGGCTATGCGCGGAGAACTCGGTGTGCGTAGCACCTTCTTTGCCACGGGATTATTCATCGTCTTCGAAGGTGGTGAAGGTGTGGGTAAATCTACCCAAGTCGCTAAATTACAACACGCGTTAGAAGTTGCGGGTGAAAAAGTACTGGTCACTCGCGAGCCAGGCGGTACTGCGTTAGGTAAGAAGTTGCGCGAGATTCTGTTAAGTAATGAGACGGGAATTATTGCGCCACGAAGTGAAGCACTTTTATATGCTGCAGATCGCGCACACCATATAGAAAGCGTGGTGAAACCAGCGCTCCTTGCCGGCACAATCGTGATCAGCGATCGCTACATGGATTCATCAATTGCTTATCAGGGTGGTGGGCGAGTACTGGCGCCGCAGGAGATTGCACGAATCTCGCGGTGGGCCACCGATAACCTCACCCCTTCGCTCACTGTGCTCTTGGATGTCCCGGCTGAGACCGCCTTTAAGCGCTTCGCTGACCGGGATCGCCTGGAGAGCGAGCCTCTGGTCTTCCACGAGCGGGTCCGTGCCACTTTCCTCGAGTTGGCAGCCTTCTCCCCAGAGCGATATCTCGTCATTGACGCAACCGATTCCATTGAGACAATTGCCGAACAGGTCCTAGCGAGAGTGCAGAGCCTTTTAGCTAGCCGGAGGAATTAATGGCGGTCGCCCTTTTCGATGAGATCATCGGACAAGAGCGCGCCCTTGAGATTCTCGCTCGCGCAGTCACATCTGGAGTACAACGTGATGGATCACACGCGTTGGTCCAATCATGGTTATTTACCGGACCGCCCGGATCGGGCCGTTCACATGTAGCAATCGCATTTGCTGGCGCACTTTTATGTAATCAAGGTGGATGTGGTGCATGTCAGAGCTGTCATTTAGTGAAAAGCAGCTCCCATCCTGATTTAGAGGTAATCAAAACTGAAGGACTCTCACTCAAAATCGATGAGGTGCGCGAGATTATTGGCCGTGCATCCTGGGAGCCCAGTTCAAGTCGCTTTCGAGTCGTGGTCATTGAAGATGCCGAACGTTTGACGGAGAGCGCTGCTAATGCGCTTCTCAAAGCAATTGAAGAACCCGGGGTACGCACAATCTGGTTACTCTGCGCACCAACCGTAGAAGATGTATTACCTACGATTCGCTCGCGTTGTCGCCAGATTTCTCTTGTCACTCCTACCGCTGAAGCGATCGCACAATTGTTAGTTCGCGAAGAGAAGGTAAGTGCTAGTGACGCTCATTTTGCAGCACGCGCTAGCCAAGGCCATATTGGAAGAGCTCGATTTTTACTCCGTGAACCTCAGTCGCGCGCTCGCCGCGACGAAGTCATCACGATGGCATTAGAGCTCCATGATGTTGCAGGGGC
>SYAM01000118.1 GCA_005787645.1 Actinomycetota bacterium
GAGAGTTGGCGATTCATCTGCGCCATTTGTAGCTCGTAGTCGAAATCGCTCACTGCACGTAAACCCTTAACGATCGCACGAATCTTTCGCTCCTTGCAATAATCGATGAGTAATCCACTCCAAGAATCCACTTTCACATTTACAAAGCCCTTGACAGTTTCGCGAATCATCTCCATCCGTTCTTCTACGGTGAAGAGCGAACCTTTAGTCCGGTTCACGAGAACTGCGACCACGACCTCATCAAATTGTTCACTCGCTCGCTCGATGACATCCAAATGGCCATACGTGATGGGGTCGAAGGAGCCTGGACAGACCACGCGCATCATGGGGACACGTTAGCAAGCAAAGGCCTACTACCGAAACTCAGAATTGAGCAAAATACACGGTTCCTTCACCATACTTCCGCTCTTTAATGGGGGTATAACCCACGGGCCACGAAAATGCGTTCAAACGGCTTGCACGCTCTGCGATGACAACACCATCAGATTTAAAGATCTGCTTCTCAATGATTTTTGATAAGACTTTCTCGATAGTGGAATTAGGAACTTCATACGGAGGGTCAAGGTAAATCACGTCGAAGTGAGATTCCTTGTTGGTCGCTAAATCAAGGAACGAATCGACGCTCATTCGCAGAACTGAGAATGAGCCAGTAACGACATTCCTTATTAAGTCGTAATTTTCTCGACACACATTGGCGGCTTTCACATCTTTCTCAACCGCTATCACTTCTGCGGCTCCTCGAGAGAGCGCCTCTAGTCCAACTGCTCCAGTGCCACCATACAAATCAAGCAAGCTAATACCTTCACATGTACCTATTTCGGATTCGAGTGCAGAGAAGATTCCCTCACGCGTTCTATCGGATGTCGGCCTTGTGACCCCAGCCGGGGTGACGAGAGTTCTCCCTTTGGCGCTGCCAGCGATGATCCGCATAAAATGACCGTCAAGCTTTCTCAATGAAATCAGCACGTTCATCGCGTTCTAATTTCGCAAGTTCTTCGCGCAATGCCGGAAACTCTTTCAGGTCAGGATCGTCGGCAATAATCTCTATTGCAATCTCTCGAGAGCGTTCGATGATTTTTTCATCACGGAGAACGCGAAGTAAGCGAAGTTGTGACCTGGTTCCTGACTGTGCGGTCCCAAGAACGTCACCTTCACGTCGTTGGTCAAGATCAACCCTCGCCAACTCGAAGCCATCGTTGGATGCCGCCACTGCGTGTAATCGCTCCATAGCGCTGCTCTCCTGGTCACCTTTGGTGAGCAATAAACATAGCCCGGGTTTACTTCCCCGTCCGACTCGACCTCGCAATTGATGTAGCTGAGAGATACCGAATCGATCCGCATCAGCAATCACCATGACCGTCGCATTCGGCACATCGACACCTACTTCGATCACTGTAGTCGCAACGAGTGCATCAACTTCGCCTGCAGCAAACTTCTGCATAGTGCGATCTTTCTCTTCACTAGGCAATTTTCCGTGTAGTAAAGCGACTCGAATGGATGAGAGTGGGCCCTGAGTGAGGAGGGCATAGAGCGATTCCACCGAGTGCGCATCGGCAAGTTCTCCACTCTCTTTACTCTCTCCGGCTTCGATTCTCGGTGCTACCACATACGCCTGTGCCCCACCTTTGACTTCTTCGCGAATTCGCTCCCACGCGCGCTCTACATAATGAGGTTTCTCTCCCTCATGAATTACATGAGTAGTGATTGGTGAACGACCTTTTGGTAGCTCTCGGAGAGTGGAAATATCCAGATCACCAAAGACTGTCATAGCCACAGTGCGTGGAATTGGAGTTGCTGTCATCACGAGTAAATGTGGCGGCAATTGCGCTTTCAACTTCAGCGCATCTCGCTGCTCGACGCCAAATCGATGTTGCTCGTCAACGACAATTAATCCTAGGTCAGAGAATTCGACACCTTCACTGAGTAGCGCATGAGTACCAATCACTATTCCCGCCGAGCCATCTTTTATTTGAGCAAGAATCTCACGGCGCACACCAATGGGTGTTGAACCAGTCAGAAGTACAACCCGAGTAGCTCGGTCGCTTCCACCGAGCATTCCTGCCGTGGCTAATTCGCCGAGGGTCGAAGAGATAGAACGGAGATGTTGCGCAGCAAGCACCTCTGTTGGTGCCAAGAGTGCGCCTTGACCTCCAGTGTCAACGACTGCAAGGAGTGCCCGCAACGCCACGATTGTCTTACCTGAACCAACTTCACCTTGTAAAAGTCGATGCATGGGACGCTGAGATTTCATATCGCTTTCAATCTCATTTCCCACAGAGATCTGCCCTGGGGTCAATTCGAAGGGAAGGTTGGCATCAAAAATCTCAAGCAAGCCTCCGCTTCTAAAGAGTCGAGGTGTGGCATGCAAGGTCTCGAACTGATGTCGTCGTCGTGCGAGGAGTAGTTGGAGCGAAAGCGCTTCATCAAAGGTCAATCTCTCGAATGCACGCGATGCGTCAATTTGAGAGTCAGGTAAATGGATATCTTTAAGTGCTTGATGAACGCTCGGTAGATTTCCTCGATATTTATCGGACAAAGTCTCTGGGATCTCATCGATAACATCGAGAATCGTGCGAATGCATTGACCAATCTTCCAGGAGGGAAGTTTGGCTGTGGCTGGATAGACCGGAATCAACTTTCCAGCGAACTCTCCGGCAGCTTCATCGCTATCGGTGCCATCGGGGATGAGTAAGTATTCAGGATGAGCCAATTGTCGTAGCCCTTTGTAGGTGCCGATCTTGCCGGCAAATAAACCGGTACGACCCACACGCATCTCACGTTCTCGCCACGCTTGATTGAAGAAGGTCAGGGAGAGCTTCTTCTTTCCATCGCTGACTTTCACTTCAAGGATCGAACCCTTCCGTCCGCGCATTGGGCGATTATTGGTATCGACAATCTCTGCTAGCACTGTGACCACATCGCCATCTTTCAACTGATCGATATCGGTAAGTTCACCACGAGCGACATAGCGACGTGGATAATGGCGAAGTAGATCTTCAACTGTTGTGTAACCAAATGCAGTGTTGAGCGCCTTTGCAGTGCGGTCGCCAAGAGCGCTGGAGAGTCTTGCGTTGAGCGCGACCATATCGTCGACCTATTCGATTCCGATCAAGAGTGGATACCACGCTTGCCCACCTAAATAAGTCGTCACCTCGATAGATGGGAACTCGTCATTGATTCGCTCGATCAATTGAGTAACTAACTCCTCGTGAGCCTCTGCACCACGGACTAAGGTAAGGAGTTCAGATGACCCATTTACCGCGCGTGAGATAGCTTCCATCGCAACATCTACTTCGTTTGTACCAGAGGCAATCACAACGCGATCTCTAAGCGCGATGACAGAGCCCGCTGTGACGAGTAATTCCCCCGAACGCATCTCACGGGGTGCTTTAGCCATCGTGATGGAGATTGTCCGCGTCGATGCCGCCTCCATCGCCTCCACTTCATCTGCTAGTTCAGATAGATTGCTATCGGAATGGGTGGAGATAGCCGCCAGCGCTTGAAGTGGTGAGTGTGAGCGGATGACCGCGACATTTACCCCCTTACTCTCTAATTTAGTGGCCGCGCCCAGAGCGCTCTCGTATCCGTGGAAATCGTGTGGGATGAGGATGACCTCATCGCTCATAGCGGCTGCTCGCACCCACTCATCTGGGCTCACTCGGCGGGAATCAAAGGCGCTAATCACGCTAACTCCAGATTCCTCCATCAACTCCACGAACCCTGGACCATTTGCGACGGTGATGAGTTTGCGCTCACCCTTACAACCAGTGACTTCCAGTGCAGTTATGCGAATGTTCTCTGGGTTGCCAATCTCTTTGGCGTAGATAACGGATTGCTCCACGTGATCGGTATGAACATGGACCTTCCAAAATGTGGACTCCCCAACGATTAGCAAACTCTCACCGATTCGGGCGAGGTTACTGCGGAGCGCTTCAATCTTTTCCGAAGGGATATTCACAAGGTCATACATCACCTCAAATGCACCATCGCTTCTATGCGAATGTTGCGACTTGACGCTATTTGCACCTTTCTGTTCCGGTAAATCTGTAAGTGATTGGGAGCCTTCATCGAGTACTGCAACTAGTGAGCGATATATCAATTCGATTCCATGGGCACCAGCATCAATGGTGCCGCGCGAAGATTCACTCGGTGGATTCTCCGCGCTATCAAGAGTTGAAGCGCGTGCTGCTTTCCATGCGGCGAGAGCGACTTCGCCATCTCGCTTTATCTCACTCCCCCACGTAGTGACATTACTTGCCGCATCTTTTGCTGCGCGTGCAACCGAGAGGATCGTTCCCTCTTTTGGATCTGCTACTGCTTTCAATGCCCGTTCGTGGGCAAGTGAGAATGCCTTTGGTAAGTTCTCGCGCAGACCATCGGCAAAGCCGCGCAAGATTTGGCTGAGTAGGACTCCAGAATTTCCTTGGGCGCCATGGAGCGCACCTTCCGCCGCAGCATCGGCGACAACGCCAAGTTCATCAGAACTCTCTCGCTCGACCGCATCCGCTGCTGCTCGGATGGTTGCCTCCATATTCGATCCGGTATCAGCATCGGCAACGGGATAGAGGTTCTCATCATTGAGACGTTGGCGAGAGCGCGCAATTTCATCTCGCGCCCGTGCGAGCCAGGCGCGAAAGGAGGCGACATCTAGCTCTCGGTGGCCCATGGTTGAGGAGGTTACCGGCTGATTAGACCGAAAAGGCGGGTCCGCGCTACCCTTCGGTGCTCGAATTCCAGTACACCCATCGGAGGCGACCATGGCAGCCAAGTGCGACATCTGTGGCAAAGGCCCACAGTTCGGCAATAGCATCTCGCACTCACACCGTCGCACCCGCCGACGCTGGAATCCAAATATTCAGCGGATCCGCACCCTTGTTAATGGTGTGACTCCTAAGCGTCAAAATGTCTGTGCTGCCTGCCTAAAGGCCGGCAAAGTATCTCGCTAGTCGCGCATTAGCGTCGTTTAAAACCGCTTGGACACTTGGGACTTAACCCGCTGACCTTTTTCGTCGTCGCGCCTTTCGCGCAGGTAATAGTTACGCTCTTCTTCGCCGTTGGGGCTGGTGAGATGCCCGCTTGGGTTAACTTAATCCTGATTTTTGGTGATGAGAAGGTAAAGCCATAGGCGGCCATACGCAAGAAGCCGTCAGATTCAGAGATTGTCGTCGTAGCTACTCGATCCTCACCACTCTCATTAACAATCGAAATGCTCGCACTCACCGGCGCACTTGTAAAACCGTAGATACAACGCGCTACTTGTGAATTCAATACCAAATCATATGTTCCGGTAATCAGAGTCTCTCCATCTGGCGCGAAATGTGGTGCGGCAACTTTGTAATCTAATGAACCAGAATCTGCATCGAAGGTTGGTGCACCCGAAGAATACGTGGTTGCATTAGTGAAAATTAGACCTGCGAGTGTTTTAGTTTGAGAAGTACAGCGCGCCAGCGCTTGCGCAGTATCGCTTTTCAGATTGAGGGTTTGAAAACTCCATTGAGTCGGAAGCGCCGCAGCTTTATCACCAAGAAGTGGCATCCAGTTAAGCATCTCTTGAATTCCAGAGTCATCATATTTATTACTGTGCCCTTTGAGTATCGAAATGCTCTCCAACGGGCTACCCGGATCCTTGCCAACATAAATACCGCCACCTCTATCCTTCTCATATTGCGCGAGCATCGCTGGTGGTAACTGAGAATTCATCACCCATCCATACGGAACCGGAACCTGCACAGGTTTTGCTTTGAGTGTTAACTCAACGGATGAGTTGTTACTACTCGGTATTACTGCTACTAGTGGTTCGGCAAGACGCCCATAGAGCCAGCCATTAAACCCTTGGTTCAATCGCAACTTCAATCCAAAGGTGATGTTCTCTGGAAAAGCCTGCGGTACCAAACAAATCTCTCGCGTCGCCATAAGGCATCGCGGATCAGTGGTAAAACCATTTAAGAAAGGTGGCGTCGGCGCTGCATTTGGATTACCCGCTGGTTGCCCGACATATTTTCTCGGCTCCAGACTCGGTCCTCCTGGCTTGAACTCACCACGCTCAATTGTCACCGGATAGATTCCATTAGTCAGGAGAGCGAGCGAAAATCTTTCGGTACTTGATTTGCGTGCGGCGTAATAGTCACTTTTCACAAGATAGAGATCGCCGCCAGCATGGGGTGCGCTAGGAATTGATACCACTAACGGATTGCCACCGTCGGGCAATCCTTTCGAGGCATCGCCTTTTACTTTTGCATTAAATCCAGAGGTTAGCTCAGACTTATCAATCGCGAGTGTTGAGGTTTCTTTAGTCAAAGTATTTTCCGTAGATACGCCCACAACACAATTACTTTGTGCAGCGCTCTTGCAGACCGTGAGATTTAAATCTGCCACTTGGCTAGAAAAATTAGATGGGCACTCGGCCAGACTTTTGCAGGGCTTCATCCCTGCAATTCGTCCGTTGTCGACTCGAAATGTTGCAAGGAATGAATAAAACCGAACGAGTGAGCGGGTGTTATTGACTAAATAACCGGTGTATCCGGGTCCATCTGGAGCGGTGATTTGGAATTGCTCATCAATTGTGCCTGCACTTTTTGCGTCAGTTGCCGTAGCCACAACGTGCGACGTTGCTACAACAAAACTCAATAGAAGCGAAAGGAGGAGAGAGAGCGAGAGCCTTCGCTGCGCGCTATCGCTTCTCATCTCCGGACCTTAGCCTATGGAGGGACTCTTTCCTAGCCAACTTTGATCAAGTCAACAACAAAGATGAGTGTCTCATTGGCGCCTATTGGTCCCTGTGCTGTTGCACCATAACCAAGTGCCGGCGGAACTATGAGTAAACGTCGTCCACCTTCGCGCATTCCTGGAATTCCATCCTGCCAACCCTTAATGACGCCACTCAATGGGAAACTCGCAGTCTGTCCAGTAGTCCAGGACGATTCAACGATCTTTCCTGTTGACCAGGCCATCAACGTGTAATGCACAGTGACCGATGCGCCAGCAGCAACGGTCGCGCCACCACCTTTAACTATGTCGGCTGAGAAGAGCGATGTTGGTGGTTGGCCCTTTGGCTTTCCTAACACAGCGCCAGCGCTTGTATCGCCGGTAACTTTAATGAACTTAGTGTCAAGGTTTGCTGGGATTGATACTTTCGTGATGACCCAGAGATACTTCTTTCCAAGACGCCCACATGTGAGAGTTTGCTGCCCTTCTTTGGAATCTTTAAAAGCAGCTTGCACGCCAAGCTCTGAAGATTTACACGTTTTGCCTGGAGTGGCTGCTGCACCTTGCGCAACGGGAGAGAGTAAGAAAATAGAAGCGAGCGAGAAAATTCCAAGTACCGTAGCTGATCGTTTCATTCTGATATCTCCCTAGTCTGCGCTTGTGCGAATCTCTACCAGTGCCATGACGTGCCCTGAAAA
>SYAM01000119.1 GCA_005787645.1 Actinomycetota bacterium
AGGTGCGCCAATTTCTTATCAGCGAGAATCGCTACGACTAATGCTTCATCTTCACATCGAATATAGGAGCTAAAGCTAATTCCAACCCGTAACTTTCCATACCGTTTTCCAATATCAGTGATCATGTACTCGAGTGGTTGGGGCAGCGGGGTCTTTGATATCTTGGCGAGGAATTTCTTAATATCTTCACTGCTTCTGCCGCTATCGAGTGCACGCCGAATCGAATGTTCTGATAATCGATATACGGTTGCACCTCCTTTGCTTTCGATATTGGCAATCAGGGACATCTCGCGCGCTAGATCGACCTGCAGCGGCCCTGGAGCAATAGCGGTGTTATCGGCTTGAATCAAGATGTAGTCGATTTCTTTCGGTAGTAATTGCTCCATTCCGATGTGTTCAGCAGAATTTAGTAATGCAGTTCCAAAGGAGGTAAGCGCATTTCGACCAGTTAAACCAAGCCACTGCGCTTCTCGTGCTATCCAATGAACGAAGTCGTGATGGCTACCAAATGCTTTACGTGGACGTTCCCATTTGATTCGCTCAGCGAGAGCGCCAATATCGACTGCGGTAGGAGTGATCTGCGCATTTAAGTCGAGCGTGACCTTCTTGATGTGTGAGATGGCGCTTCGATCAATCTCTGGTCCTAGTGGTGCGATATATCCTCGTTCACTCTTACCCACTAAGCCTGCTACACGTGAGGTACTTAGCCAGTTATTTGCAATCTCTATCCAACGCTCTTCTAGCGTGCGATTACGCCAGATATCAAATGCTGGCGTGGGTAGGAACTCTTCTTCGTTATGAACACCGACAAAACCAGATATGTATGCAAGTTCAGCGATGAAGATGAGGTACTTTTCCTCTAAACCAAGTTCATCACTTGCCCGTTTGATTTCACGCACTCCAACGCCACCCGAACGTAACGCTGCAGCGGGTTCACCAGCCCAGAAGTGGAGTAACTCCTCGATGTGATGGAGTATCTCTAGCACCGCACCTATCGCTGCGCTATCGACATCTTCACGGGTGAGAACTTTCCCCGCATAGCTCGGAGGACTATCCAAACGCTCCTTATGGACGCGATTGCCGCGAAGGTGGATGCCCACTTCGCGAGGAAGGGCGACGGTCTGGTTATCTACGGGGGTGAGGAGTTGATTCTCAAGGAGCCACGAGACGGTGGATGTCGGACGCTTGACGTCGCTCACAGTGCCGCGCGGAGGACCCCAGGTAAGTTTCTCAAGCATCGCTTTGGCTGATGCGGGCGCCTCATCGATTTTCTTCATCCATCGCTTCCGATCGCCTAACCCCACCGGTCCTAGTCCTGCAGGTTCTGGACCGAGCGCATCGCGCACGCTGTTGAGCACCCTGATCTGATCTTCGTCCATATATATAAGAGCAAGGGAGAGAAACTTCTCGTAGGGCACGGCTGCATTCGTGCCGGCAACTGCAAGTAAGGCATCCATGGTGAGAGGCTCAGGTAGTACTGCGAGGATTTCTAAGACTTGGATCTCCCAAGAATTCAATCCATCAAGGACGCGCGCGATGCTCGGGGAAGAACTTGCGCGCGCTGCAAGTGCGGTGATGTCCGTAGGCAGGGGCGAAAGTAAATCGGGGCGTGCGCCAAAGAGCTCTTGGAGATTTTCATCACTACGCGCGCGCAACTCATCGGCTAATGAACGACTGGGGCGAAGGGTTGGAGACATAACCTGCCTACGCTACCTGAAGGTGCGCAGGTTATGCTCATCTTATGAAAACGCTCGTCCATGTAGTCCGCCATGGCGAGGTTGAGAATCCCGATGGCATTCTCTATGGCCGCCAAGCCGATTGGCATCTATCTGTTCGCGGTCGGGAGATGGCAGAGGTAGTTGCGAAATGGACGCACGGCCGAGATATCGCTGCAGTGATCGCATCGCCGCTCGAACGAGCGCAGGAGACTGCAGAACCGATCGCAGCGCTCCATAAATTAAGTATTAATACCGACTCTCGATTAATCGAAGCCGCGAATGTCTTTGAAGGTAAGAAATTCGGAGTCGGCGCAAGCACCGGAGCGTTAGTGAAACCATCTGCATGGCGACATCTTTGGAATCCGTGGCGCCCTTCGTGGGGCGAGCCGTATAGCGAACAGATTGAGCGAATGATGGCGGCAGTGAAAAATGCCTATGCGCTCGCCGCAGGCAGAGAAGCTGTATGCGTTTCACATCAACTTCCCATCTGGATATTACGTTCTGCCATCGAAGGTCGACCGCTATTTCATGATCCACGAAAGCGAATCTGTTCACTAGCTTCAGTTACTACCGTAATCTTCTCAGATCAGGGAGAAATAACGGGAGTTGAGTACGCCGAACCTGCTGCGCACTTGCTTCGGGCCAAAAAATGAGAGTGGTAGCGCTCAAGAGAATCACCTTTACTTTAATTGCTGCAGTTTTGCTTACCAGTTGTAGCGGTGGTGGTAGTTCAATTGATGAGAGCTCATATGTTGCCGGTGATGGCGTAGTTACTACTGTAAAACTCGGAGAGCGAAAGATGGCGCCAAAGATCTCCGGGCGAAGCACTACCGGCATTCCATTCTCGCTCACTCTTGGGAAAGTAGCGCTGGTTAATGTTTGGGCATCGTGGTGTTCGCCATGTCGCGCTGAAGCGCCCATCTTGGAGGAGCTCTCAAAGAAATATCCAAATGTGGAATTTCTAGGGCTATTGACTCGAGACAGTGTCGATGCGGCAAATGCGTTTATCAATCGATTTGCTATTACCTATCCGACAATCTCTGATGATCAAATCCTTCTAGGATTTAGAGAGAGTTTGCCAGTGGCTGCTATCCCTACAACGTTCTTAATTGATAAGCAAGGTAATGTCGCTGCTCGTATCTCTGGTGAAATCACTTTCTCATCGGTCAGTAAGTTATTAGATGATTTGGCGAACGAATGACACTCTACGGATTGACTGAACAGGTATTGCAAGGTTCGGTGCTTCTGGCATTTCCGATAGCAATTTTTGCTGGCTTAGTCGCTTTCGTTTCGCCCTGTGTGCTACCACTAGTACCTGCATATCTCGCCTATGTTTCAGGTTTATCTGGTGCAGAGCTCGAGAATCCAATTAAGCGCACACGACTAGTTGTTGGAACCTCATTATTCGTCCTTGGCTTCAGCTCGGTTTTCATCTCATATGGTGCACTTTTTGGTGGAGTGGGAAACACATTGCTCGTTCGTGAACGAGGCATCAGCCAAGTGCTAGGAATTTTCACGATTGCGATGGGCTTACTCTTTCTCGGGGTCTTCCGGGGGAATAGAGAGTTCCGACCACGAATCAAAACTGACGGTGGATTATTTTTCGCTCCATTCTTAGGGGTGCTTTTTGCGATTGGCTGGACACCATGTATTGGACCGACGCTCGCAGCAGTCCAAGCACTTGCCCTAAACCAAGAGAGTGCACTCCGCGGTGCATTTCTCTCACTGGGTTACTGCATTGGCTTGGGTCTACCTTTTCTTTTGGCAGCGTTTGGCATTGCGCGTGCGCTCCGAGTTTTCAAACGGCTGCCAATGCGTGCGCTCTCTTACATCGGCGGCATCAGCCTAATTCTTCTGGGAGTTGCGCAACTTACCGGCGCGTGGACTGGCATTGAAGGATGGCTCCAGCGCTGGGCTTCCTCATTTGTGGTGGCGCTATGAGTAGCTCCCAGGTCTCCTACGATTCACAGCCGCCACAATTAAGTGGGATTGGCTTTGCGCGCTGGATTTGGCGACAGCTCACCAGCATGCGGACGGCTCTAGTGCTCTTATTGCTTTTGGCAATCGCCTCAATCCCTGGCTCCATCTTCCCGCAGCGTTCGCAAAATCCGTTACAGGTAAATGAGTATTACCAAACCAATCCAGAGATTGCGCGCTGGATCGATCGAGCCTCACTTTTCAATGTCTTTTCCTCACCATGGTTTAGCGCCATTTACATCTTGTTATTCATTTCGCTTATCGGGTGCGTGGTGCCAAGAACCTGGGAGCACTTCAAGAGCGCACGTGCGCTACCACCAATAACTCCAAAGAATCTAGAGAGATTAGAAGAATTTCACCAATTCAGCACTAATTGGAATGAGAGTGAACTGCTCAAACATGCCTCTTCCGAATTGAATCGACGTCGTTATCGCCTTCGAACGCTTCCTGATTCAATTGGAGCCGAAAAGGGATTTATTCGTGAAACTGGAAATCTCCTCTTTCATTTGTCATTGATCCTCTTATTAATTGGGGTGGCTTATGGATCTCTTGGTGGTATGCGCGCTGACGTCATCGTGAGCGAAGGTGAGACATTTACCAATGTCGCGACAAGTTATGACTCGTTAAGCACCGGAGGACTTTTCTCAATCGACGACATTCCACCTTTTACAATTACAGTAAAGAAGTTCACTGCAAAATATGATTTAGTAACGAATGCTCCAATCGACTATCGATTAGATGCGCAAGTAGTGGATGAACCCAACAAGGCACCTCGCGATGTTGTTGTAAAAGTAAATAAACCACTCACTTTTGGTGATGCTCGGGTTTATTTGCAGGCTAATGGCTATTCCCCAATAGTTACGGTGCGAAACAGCGTAGGCGCCATCGTGTTGCGAGGACCAATTCCGTTCTTACCTCAAGATGGAAATCTCACCTCGATTGGTTCGATCAAAGTGCCTGATATGCAGCCGCAGGTAGGCTTCGTCGCCAAATTCCTACCGACATTCGAACGAACTGTTGAACGCGGCGGATTCTCTACATACCCAGAAGCCTTAAAGCCAGTACTTGATCTTGCGGCATGGAGTGGAGATCTGGGATTGGATTCAGGAATTCCCCAATCGGTCTATCGAATAAATACTGAGAAGTTGACGCAAATTGGTTTAGATGCGCTGTCACCTGGGCAGAAATGGGAACTGCCCAATGGAGTCGGCTCCATCACATTCGATGGATTCACTCCATGGGTAAATCTTCAAGTAGTTCGCGATCCAGGGAAGGCGTACTCGCTGGTGGGTGCCGTACTGATTCTCTGTGGGTTACTTGTATCACTATTTGGGCGACGCCATCGCATTTGGGTTCGCGTCAGCCAGAAGGATGGGGATACCATCGTGCAGGTCGCAGGTTTAACTCGTTCACCAGGATTAGATGAAGAAATCAGAACGTTGGTCGCAGTTCTTCAGGAGAAATCAGAGATAGGTAAGGAAGATAATGTCAAAGAGTGATTTAGCTTTCCTCTCTAATGACTTGATCTATGCCAGCATGGCAATCTGTGCACTTGCTTTTTTAGTCTTTGCTTACGAACTTGCATGGTCGATTCGGCTTGGTGAAGAGAAGACCACACTTACCCGTCGACAGAAAGTCATTCGAATAGCGCAGGCTTTGACCATTCTCTATTTCTTATTACTTTTTGCAGGGGTAGTGACCCGTGGACTTTCGGCGGGTCGGGTGCCATGGGGAAATATGTACGAGTTCTCCATCACTGGCGCTCTCGCATTTACTCTCGCATATCTTGTAGCCTCATTGAAGTTTGAGGTGCAGTGGCTTGGCATCTTGATCACCTTCGCTTCGCTCTTGACTCTGGGCACTGCTGTCACATTGCTCTATGTACCAAGCGCTCCATTGGTGCCTGCGCTCAAGTCGCCGTGGTTAGTGATTCATGTCGCGGCAGCAATCATCTCTGGTGGCGTCTTCTTGCTGGCAAACTGCATTGCTGCTGCCTATCTGATTTTGGAACAGGTAGAGAAAAAACGAGCAGGTGCTCGACCAGAGTGGGCGGTAAGGCTTCCTAAACTTGAGACGCTTGATCAACTCTCTTATCGATTGGTGGCGCTGGTCTTTCCACTCTGGACCTTCGCGATTATTGCCGGTGCGATTTGGGCCGAAGCTGCATGGGGCAGGTATTGGGGTTGGGATCCAAAGGAAACCTGGTCGTTTATCACCTGGGTTGGTTATGCCGCCTACTTGCACGCACGCGTGACTGCTGGGTGGAGAGGAAAGCGAGCTGCCTGGCTCTGTCTTATCGCCGGTTCTACATTCTTATTTAATTACATCTACGTCAATATTTGGGGTACAGGAAAGCACACCTATTCAGGGTTATAACGTAAATGTATTTAGAGTTTTCGCAAGAAATCAGGATTGTCATCGGGTGGGATGATTTTTTTAGGTGGCTTACGCCATCCGCCATTGCCACGTCCGCGTTCTTTGCCTAAAACTAACCAAGCGATGCTCACGATTGGTGAGGGACTGAAGAGCACGATGAGTAGCAACCAGGCCCACTTAGGAAGTTTCTGAACTTCTTCCTGTGGAGTACGTGCGCAATCGACGAAGGCATACACCGTGATTGCGATCGAAATCAGAAGAAGTATGCGGACCATGTGTATGAGTATATAAGGAAAAGAAGTTA
>SYAM01000025.1 GCA_005787645.1 Actinomycetota bacterium
AATCTCTCGAAGCACCTTAGTTTTTGGATGGAATTTGGCCAACATCTCACTCGTTGGATGTGGAGCGGTGGTGTCAGGTGCGGTGAAGTTATAAGTATGTGATCCAGTGGAATTGCCTGCAAGAATCGCAAGGATTCCGTGTGCAGCATCGCGTACATCGAGATAACCCCAAAGGATCTTCGCCGCCACCGTAACGGTTTCTTCATCACCATCTCGCTGAGCAATAGCGTGATCTTCAATGGCTTTCATCGTGTTGCAGAATGGAAAGCGAAGACCTACGTATGCAGTTTTTGAACGATTTGCCCACATATCTGCGGTTCGCTCATTGACCTCTTTGCAGAGCGCATAACTCTCATAATGGTGAAGCGGCAGCGATTCATCAAAAGGTGCAAATTCTGGAGAGGTCCAGGGGCCAGACCATGCCGTGCCATAAATAGAGAGAGATGAAGCATAGATAACGACTTTCACATTATTGGAAGCAGCTTTTGAAAATACTTTATACGTACAAGAAACATTATTATCGAAAACTTCGAAATCTTGATCATCAAATGGACGCGGGATCGATCCAAGATGCACGATTGCATCCACTTGAAAATCGAGTGAATTGACGAAGGCGTCATCCGTTAATTCACCAAGTATGAAGTTGACTCCCGCAGGAATATCGCCACTCTTACGGTCAGTAGCAGTTACCTGGTGTCCTGCCGCAGCAAGAGTCTTCATAACTTCAGTTCCAATAAGGCCAGTCGCGCCCGTAAGAAGAATTTTCATGGCCTCAATCTAGATTATTTTTCGCTTGATGCGTAGTGCCTTGTACTTCGCTCGTCGTAACAACTCCTTAAGCAAAACTGAACCTGCCATCCTTTTCACAGAGCGACTACTTGAACCAAGGATCGCCTCTGCCGCGACCACAAGAGGAATACTTGTCACGGGCTGATTCTCTCCAACGGGGGTCGTTTCACCACTTGCCCGCTCCAAGTCACCAAGGACCTGGATTCCTAACCCTCGAATCTGGGTGATGGACTTCTGATTCTCCGCAAGCGCCGCCTCTACCGCCCACGCTGGAGTTAACAATTTTGTCACTGTATCTCCAGAGTAATCATTATTCGCAAGTCGAGTGAATGCACCTTCACGAACAAACATCTCATAATCGGCCCACGCGCGCTCTTTTGGAAATCTATTGTTCACCTCAAGCAATAGTGCGGTCTCTTCCAATGTCAACGAGCGATTCTTTCGAGTGTTCTCATCCGCCCGAATTAAAGTGCGCTCAATCCCTAACACATCGGCAAATGAATCGTAGAGAAAGTTAGGATTCTTCTCATCTGCCACAATCACTTTGATGTTATCTGCACCAAATACCTCGACCCACTTTGATAGGACTTCCCCATGTCGGTGTCGCTCCCAAAATGTCGGCGTGTGATTTTTGTATTCACTTTCCTTGAAAACTCCAAGTAACCATTTTTCATAGTCAGCCTTGATCCCATACTTTAAATATTGCTGGTATGAGGAGGAGAGAAGTTTATGTAGGGGGCGCCACGTGAAAATCACTCTCTGCTCAGCCTTGCCAAATGCACCTTTCATCGTGCGGATCTCTTCGATAGTTAACTCAGAGAAGAATTCGGAACTAATGAGAGCGGATTCTTTCGCTCTCTTAACCTGCGTCACCAAATGATTCCACTCCGAAATCGGTGTCTTCTTTCCGCCCTTATCTTTCCAACCCCATACCCGCTCATGGAGCGCCCACGCTGGGCGGTGATGTCCTTCACCGCGCGCATAGGGATAGGTAATTCCTTTCTCGCGAAAAACACTTCTTGATTCCTTAAAAATTGTTTGAATTCCAGTGGTTCCAGTCTTATGAAATCCTGCGTGTATAAAAATTTTTTTAACCACTACCCTGTCACCAACCTGTATCCATTGATTACGATGATAGCTACCGAGATCGCGATTCCCAAAGGTTTTCTTGGCACCTTACTGACCAGCAATGCAGCAACTGGTGCCATCAATACACCACCGATAGCCAGCCCCGCAATCACTTCCCAATCCACTTCTAGGCGACTGAGCTGTAATGCAAAACCAGCGGTTGCCGAGAGAGCTACGACAAACTCAGCGGCGCTCACCGTTCCAATTACCTTGCGTGGCTCAGTCTGAGTGCTGACTAACAGCGTTGGGGTAACAACTGGTCCCCAACCTCCACCACCTGCTGCATCGACAAAGCCTCCAGAGAATCCTAAAAACTTAATATAGCGAGAGTTGATTGGTGCGTTAGGAAAAAGCGTTCCTTGTCCAAAAAAAATATTGCGAAAAAGCAAGAGAAAACCAAGAACTAGCAAGATCGTGGAGATAAAAACTTTTCCACGCTCTAAACTCAATGAGGCAAGAAATGTCGCTCCTAAAAAAGCCCCTATGCCACCCGGGACTGCTAACCAAAGTAAGATTTTCTTATCAACGTTATCTCGTCTCCAATGGGCAATACCAGAGGCAAGAGTGGTACCTATCTCAGCAACATGTACCGCAGCCGATGTGACAACTGCAGAGGCGCCTAAAGTGATGAGGAGAGTGGAGCTGGTAAGCCCAAAGCCCATTCCCAGAGCACCATCAACTAACTGCGCAATCGAACCCGCTAGAACAAATATTAGAATTGTCATGAGAGCAACCGCATTACTTCAGCGACATTCAATGCTAAATCCCGATCTCCATCTATAACTAATTCGGGATTTATGGGTGGCTCATACTCCTGTCCCACACCTGTGAGGTTGGGTAACTCTCCACTTTTTGCCTTTCTATATAAACCTTTGGGATCTCGTTCTGCGCAGACCTCCTCTGAAGTGTTGACCCACACTTGTCTGAATTGGTCGGGCTCAAAGAGAGCGCGTGCCGCTTGTCGATCCACCTCAAAAGGACTGACCAAAGCAACAATCACTATCAATCCGGCATCCACGAAAAGGCGGGCAATTTCAGCGACTCGACGGACATTCTCCGCTCTATCCTCGGGGGTAAACCCAAGGTCTTTGTTGATTCCCAACCGAACATTGTCGCCATCCAAGATGTAGCAATGTTTTCCTTGAGCGAATAGTTCCTTCTCTACTTGATTTGCGATGGTTGACTTTCCCGAACCACTTAGGCCAGTAAACCAAATTACTTTTGCCTTTTGATTCTTTAGCAAAGCTCGCTCAGCAGAAGTTATTTCATAATTATGTCGAGTGATGTTGCTGCTTCGTCGGAGCGTATGTAGAAACATTCCTGCACCGCTACTCTGCATGGACTTGCGGTCAATCAAAATGAAGTTTCCGGTATTTCTTGATAAGAGATAATTTCGAAGCGCGACTGGTCTATCGGTAGCAATCTCAACTTCACCAATTTCATTCATGTGAAGCGATTTCGCCACCTCTGTCCCGCCTTCGACGATTTTCTGCTTACCCTTGATTGCTGTCACAATTGCTGGCACCATCGTTGAACCTGTTTGAAGTAGATATGAGCGGCTTAGCACTAAAGGTTCCTCGTCTAGCCACACAAGATTTGATATAAATCTATCGGTGCAATCGTCTTGTGTTTCACTAGAGACTAAAACATCTCCACGTGAAACATCAACCTCTCTTTCAAATATCAAGATTGCTGTTTCACCTGCGTGAATCTCATTTTTGCGCTCTTGATACTTGATGATTTCTGATACTTTGACCGACAACTTGCTTGGTAATACCTTGAGTTCCTCACCTACGCGAAGTGTTCCACTCTCCAGCGTGCCGCTGACTCCACGAAAATTTTCAGCCCGGGCTATTGATTGAACTCTAAAGTGTTGTTCCGAATTATTATTGGCAACAGGTTCCCAGTTTTCGATTGCCTCTAAAAGTGTTGGGCCTTTATACCAAGGGAGGTTCTTGCTGCCGAAAGAGACGTTATCGCCCGCCAAAGCGCTAACTGGAGTTGCTATTAATTCCTTAAGTGTCAAGTGTGCGACTTTTTCTTGTAAGGTTTTTACTAAATCTTGATAAACATCTTCTCTGTAATCAACCGCATCAAGTTTGTTAATCACAATCACTACTCGATCTACTCCTGCTAGTGAGCAAATTGCTGTGTGGCGCAACGTTTGAGTTCGGATCCCTCGTGTAGCGTCAACTAGCACTAGAGCGATATTTGCGCGCGATGCTGCGACAACCATGTTTCGGGTATATTGCTCATGGCCAGGTGCATCAGCAATAATCAATCGATTGCCATTTCGCAGATTCATCGAACGATAGGCAACATCAATCGTTATTCCCTGTTCACGTTCGGCTTCCAACCCATCAGTCAACAAGCTGAAATCGATTTCGCCGGCAGGGATGGTGGAGCCAGTGCGTCTTACCTTCCTTGCTGAATCAACTGTGTCGTGGGGGACGCTATCTGTTTCAACGAGTAATCGGCCAATTAGCGTGCTTTTCCCATCATCAACGCTGCCACAAGTTACAAGTCGAGTAAGAGCAGAGGACATCAGAAATACCCCTCTGTCTTCTTCTTTTCCATCGAATCTTCTTTATCTCCATCAATGAGGCGCGTCGCACGCTCACTAAGTTTTACTTCAGAGATCTCTTCTAATATCGATTCAAGAGTATCTGCATCTGACGTGACTCCTGCCGTCAACGGATAACAGCCCAGCGTGCGAAATCGAATCTTACGATTAACGGGTACCTCATTAGGTTGCAACGGATAACGCTCATCATCAACCATAATAATTTGGCTTCCACGCATCACGATGGGGCGCTCTTTTGCAAAATACAGGGGATTGATCGCAATGTTGTTCTGATAGATGTACTCCCATACATCAATTTCGGTCCAGTCCGAGATGGGAAAGACTCGCATAGTCTGACCAGGAGCTAAGCGAGTGTTATATGTTCGCCATAACTCAGGTCGTTGTGCCCGCGGCTCCCATCGGTGACCACTCTCACGGACGCTGAAAATTCTCTCTTTGGCCCGACTCTTCTCTTCGTCTCGACGAGATCCACCTATCGCGGCATCAAATTGATATTTATCTAATGCTTCACGGAGCGCGACGGTTTTCATAATTCGTGTGTATTCAGAAATACTCGTTGAAAAGGGGGTCACGCCTTCTCGAGCGCCCTGGAGATTTGTGTGAATAATCAATTTCACACCATACTTTTCAACAATTTCATCTCTGAAGGTAATCATCTCCTTGAATTTCCACGTGGTGTCGATGTGCATCAAGGTAAAAGGAATATCTGCAGGGTAGAAGGCTTTTTTTGCTAAATGGAGTAAGACCGAGGAATCCTTGCCTATCGAATAGAGCATTACTGGATTCGAGAAAGAAGCTGCGGTTTCTCGAAGAATCTCGATTGATTCTTCTTCAAGAGCTTTCAAAACTGCAGCAGTAGGTCGCACGTAGACATCCTCTCAAAAAAGTAATCCCAGCTCTCTACATGAGTGTGTGAATATGCTGAGAAAGAAAATCCCCACACCGTAAAGTTTCGATGCGGGGATTTCTTAATTACTTCTGATTAGTTAACTGCATCCTTGAAAGCCTTTGATGGAGAAACTTTGATCTTCTTGCCAGCGGCAATCGTCATCGTCTCACCGGTACGAGGATTCCGTCCCTGACGTGCTGGGCGGGAAACCACCTCAAATGAGGCGAAGCCCGGGATCGCTACTTTGTCGCCCTTTACGAGTGCGGCTTGAATTGAATCAATGATCGCCTTGAGGACGTTATCGACCTGGCTGGCTGGCATCTTGGTCCGCTCAGCTGCTGCCGCGACGAGTTCACCTTTGTTCATATCTCTCTCCTTGCTAGAAGATGGCCTTTGGCTTGATAGCTCGGTCGCCAAAAAGCCTTGACTGGAACCCTAGCCCCAGAACCCGCCTAAATAGCGGAGCTTTCCTGCAGAGAGCGCTCGGGCGTGTTGGAAATGGCTGGTCGTAGCCTTGAGGAGGCAATTAGCCCTGAGTAGGCCAGTTTCGTCGCATAAATTCGATGCTCCGCTCCATCGCCTCAGCCCAGCCCGCCGCCAAATTATGGCCCTCACCCTTGTATATATGAAGCGTCACATCTTTACCGGCCGCTTTGAGCCCCTTGGAAGCG
Organism: Actinomycetota bacterium; assembly: GCA_005787645.1. Classification (GTDB taxonomy): domain Bacteria; phylum Actinomycetota; class Actinomycetes; order Nanopelagicales; family Nanopelagicaceae; genus IMCC26077. Next base: position 6,062 of record SYAM01000025.1, read on the forward strand.
GCCCGCGCCCAGCGAATCGGACAGCTTTTATCTTTATCACCGTGGTGAATCATGATCGGAGCACTCACCTGGGGCCAATAGTTC
>SYAM01000120.1 GCA_005787645.1 Actinomycetota bacterium
AGAAGAGTCGATTATCGAGTCTGGGTCGGTATGGGAATCTCGATGATTGGCGTTCTGATTATCACCGGCGTGGATTGGTCTTTATCAACTCGCTCACTTCTCGGTGACTTGATTGCACTGCTCGGTGGCGCTCTCGCTGCAGCGTATATAACTGCGGGTTCTCATGTGCAAAAGGTAGTTTCGACAACTACATACACTGCAATTTGTTACTTGGTCTGCGCACTAACTTGTTTGATATTCGTGATTCCTTCTGGAGCATCGCTGACAGATTATCCGCAGTCAGAGTGGCTATTGATTCTCGGCTTAATTGTGGGCGCTCAACTTCTCGGCCATACGATGTTCAATCAAGTACTGGTTCGAGTAAATCCGGCAGTGGTCTCTCTCATTGTTTTCTTCGAGGTCCCAGTCGGCGCGCTATTAGCCGCATGGTGGTTGAACCAAGTTCCTCCGCCGGGAATCATTCCTGGGATTGCTTTATTGATTTTTGGTAGTGGTTTAGTCGCAACGCGAACCTCACAATTACAGGGCGAATCAGAGGGCGAGCGTCCACATGTTGATTGACCTACATACACATACCAATCTCAGTGATGGCCAAGATTCACCCGAGGAGTTAATTCTACAAGCCCGAGGTGCAGGGTTATCCGTGATTGCTATTACCGACCACGACACGGTGCTTGGTTGGCAACGTCTCCACAATCAACGAGATCGTGATAGCTCAACTGGAGTGACAATTGTGCCGGGTGCGGAGATTTCTTGTCGCACCCCATCAGGGATGAGCGTGCATATGCTCGGATATCTCTTTGATCCAGGGAGCAGCGCTCTTGCGGAGATGATGTCTCTAACTCGCGATGATCGAATACCTCGCATGCAGAAAATCATTGGGTTGCTCAATGGTGCAGGTATCGATATCTCTTTCGATGATGTCGTTGCACATTCAGGTAGCGCAGCCACCGTAGGGAGGCCGCATCTGGCAGATGCTTTAGTGGCACGAGGTGTAGTCGGAACTCGTAACGAAGCCTTCGCTCACTATTTACATAATGATTCTCCATTTTATGTCGGACATTTTGCTCCGAGCCCAGAAGAGGCAATCTCTGCGATAAAAACGGCCGGCGGTGTCAGCGTTCTTGCCCATGGCTTGGCTGGCTCGCGCGGGGCTACCTATTCACTCGATGAAATTGAATCGCTTGCAAGACACGGGTTAGATGGTGTCGAGGTGGATCATCGCGATCATGATGAGAGAGCACGTGCGAGTTTGCGTGAATTGGCAGATGCTCATGGACTCTTCGCAACCGGCTCCAGTGATTATCACGGTATCAGCGTTGGCCACCGACTTGCGATGGAGGTGACCGCGCCAGAAGTCTGGGAGAGTATCCTCGAACAAGGTAAAGGATGTGAGGTGTTTACAATATGAGCGCGAGTATGAGCACGATCAGCGCACTCACCTTTGGCATTCAGGTTTTTGTCACTTTGATTGTGATTATCGACCCGCCAGGTGTGATGCCAATTTTTCTCTCCCTAGTCTCTAAATACTCCGTAGAAGAGCAACGGAGATTGGCATGGAAAACAGCGAGCGTCTCATTATTAGTCATTATTGTTTTTGCACTCTTTGGGCAGTTAATCCTCGACTATCTGAAGATTTCACTTCCAGCGCTACAGGGAGCAGGCGGCTTACTCCTCTTGCTAGTGGCGCTAGATCTGCTCATTGGAAATGAACGGAAACCAGCGGACGAGAGCGATGTCAATGTTGCCCTTGTTCCTTTGGGAACCCCATTGCTTGCAGGGCCTGGAGCAATTGTTGCAACGATAATCTTCGTCAAACAGGCAACATCTTCATCGACTAGCTCAGTTGCGATGATGGCCGCACTTCTGGTCGCGATTGTGATCCTCCACCTATTTCTTGGTTTGGTGCTCGCTTATTCCACTGGAATTATCAAGATCATCAAGAAATCTGGAGTGACATTGATCGCTCGAATCGCAGGTCTCTTGCTAGCGGCTATCGCGGTCCAAATGATTGCTGATTCTGTGCGCGCCTTTATCAACGCATGAGCGATCAACAAACGTTTGATGGAATGCCAGAGAAGCTTTTTGCCTGCACGCCTTATCGTCTAGAGACGTGGCTGGATTGTCCAAAGAAGTATCGCTACACCTATATAGATACACCAAAGCCTCCACGAGGTGGACCGTGGGGCCACACCAGCATGGGAAGCGCTGTTCATAACGCACTTCGCGAATGGTTCACACTTGCGCTCGAATCCCGCATCATTGAAAAAGGAGCAGAGCTAGTAGTTAAGTATTGGCGTAACGAAGGATTTCGCGATGTAGAGCAATCAGATCGGTATCGATTTCGCGCTCAAAATTGGGTACGACAATATCTGATCAAAGTTGATCCACATCTAGAGCCCAGGGGAATAGAACGGACTGTGAGTACGACAACTGGGCGACTATCGCTCTCTGGACGTGTCGATCGAATCGATGAACGTGATGGTGAATTAGTCATCGTCGATTACAAGACGGGAAAGCGTCCCCCTGATGAGGCAGAGACTGGTGGCTCATTAGCGCTAGCGATTTATGCGCTCGCCGCCGAGCGAACATTACGAAAACCATGTCGCACCGTAGAACTTCATCATCTGCCATCTGATACCACAGTTGCTTTTCGTCATGACGATGCGTCGCTAGCCCGCCATATAAATCGCGCCGAACGTATCGCTGTCGAGGCGCTCGAAGCGACCGCAGAAATGAGCTTCCCCGCTACTCCGGGAGCGCTTTGCGCATATTGCGATTACGCTCGGATATGTACCGATGCCGATCGAGCCCCTGCGCAACCATGGGCGGGCCTTGACGAACAGTAAAAGGGTCTTTTCTAGAGGAGTCTTGTGCACAGAGGTTAT
>SYAM01000121.1 GCA_005787645.1 Actinomycetota bacterium
GTATTGGAAAATGCCATCACATCAACTGCTCCTGAGAGATCTTCCAGAGTGAATATCGCCCATGCGGCACCTTGGCGTGTGACTTTTCTTTGGATGCCCGTAATCAGACCAGCAATCGTGACAATTTCCTCATTATGCGACCCGCTTACCTCATCACCTGAAATCGTGCTTATCGGTTTATCAGAAATAGAAGAGAGGAAGGACTCAACTCCTAGCAAAGGGTGGTCAGACACATATAGCCCGAGCATCTCTCGTTCATGCGCGAGCAAAGTTCGCTTGTCCCATTCACCGATTGGATAATCCAGATCAATTTGAGCGACGTTACTCTCATTTGCTGCGCCAAATAGATCGAATTGCCCGATAGCCTCAGCCCGCTTGGTCTCGGAAATACTGTCGAGAGCCTCCAAATAAATAGCCATCAGACCGCGTCGAGAGTGCCCTAGTGAGTCAAAAGCCCCGCCCTTGATCAACGATTCGAGCGTCTTCTTGTTACACACCTGACCATCGACCTTGGCGAGGAAATCGCCAAAAGATGTGAAAGCGCCCTTACTCTCTCGGGCCTTTTTGATCAATTCGACAGCGCCTGCACCCACATTGCGAATGGCAGCGAGCCCGAACCTAATGTCTTTTCCTCGCGGGGTGTAATCAGATTCAGATTCATTGACATCTGGAGGCTGAACTTTGATCCCCATTCGACGACTTTCACTCAGATAGAGAGCGCTTTTATCTTTATCATCACGAACGCTTGTCAAAAGTGCTGCCATGTATTCGGTCGGGTAATTTGCCTTTAGATAGGCGGTCCAATACGAGACCATTCCGTATCCAGCACTGTGCGCCCGATTGAATGCATAATCTGAGAACGGAACCAGAATCTCCCACAACATAGAGATGGCATTGTCGGAGTAGCCACGCTCACGCATTCCTGCTTGGAATGGTATGTACTCCTTATCAAGGATCTCCTTCTTCTTCTTACCCATCGCTCGCCGTAACAGATCTGCACCACCAAGGGAGAATCCCGCTAATTTCTGGGCGATCGCCATGACTTGTTCCTGATAAACGATCAGCCCATACGTATCGCCGAGGATCTCAGAGAGCGGTTCTGCCAGCTCGCGATGAATCGGGATCACTGGTTTTCGGCCATTCTTACGATCTGCATAATCGTTATGCGCATTTGCTCCCATAGGTCCTGGTCGATAGAGCGCGATTACCGCGGAGATATCCTCGAAAGAATCTGGCGCTAGGGAGCGCAAAAGCGAACGCATCGGGCCGCCATCCAGTTGGAAGACTCCTAAAGTCTCACCTCGGGCGAGTAATTCATATGTTTTCTTATCATCCAATGTGAGCTCTTCAACAGTAAATGTTCTCCCTTGATTGATCTTTATATTTGCAAGGCAATCATCGAGCACTGTGAGGTTTCGAAGTCCAAGAAAGTCCATTTTGAGTAGACCCAAAGCCTCGCAAGCGCCCATATCGAATTGGGTGATAATCGAGCCATCTGCCTCGCGACGCTGAATCGGAATCACATCCAATAGTGGTTCCTTGCTCAGAATCACGCCGGCTGCGTGTACACCCCATTGTCGCTTCAAACCTTCAAGGCCACGCGCGGTATCGATGGCTCTTTTCGCATCAGCATCACTGTCATACAGTGAACGCACTTCACCTGCTTCTACATACCGCTCATCATCTGGATTAAATATCCCAGCAAGAGAAATGTCCTTGCCCATCACTGCCGGTGGAAGTGACTTGTTGATTTTCTCTCCTACTATGTATGGAAGTCCTAATACTCGAGTGGCATCTTTAACTGCTTGCTTTGCTTTGATAGTTCCATATGTGATTATTTGTGCGACTCGTTCTTCACCATAGCGAGATGTTGCGTATTGAATCATCTCTCCGCGATATCGCTCGTCAAAATCCAAATCGATATCAGGCATCGAGATACGTTCTGGATTCAAGAAGCGCTCGAAGAGCAACCCATGCTTGATCGGATCTAAACCTGTTATTCCCAATGCATAGGAGACAACTGCTCCAGCAGCTGAACCACGGCCAGGTCCTACTCGAATCCCCTTCATCCGTGCGTAATTAACTAGATCAGCGACAACGAGGAAGTATCCCGGAAAGCCCATCTGGCAGATGACTTGCACTTCATACGCTGCTCGCTTGAGATGCTCGGTTGACACACCATTAGGAAAACGGTGTGCCAATCCCCGCGCTACCTCTTTCTCGAGCCAGGATTCCTCGCTCTCGCCGGCAGGAACAGGAAATTGCGGAAGAAGATTTTCGCCTTCGCGGAATGTTACCTCGCATCGTGCTGCAATCTCTAGTGTGTTATCGCACGCTTCGGGCAGTTCACTAAAAAGTTCACGCATCTGACTTGCTGACTTTAGGTAATACTCAGATCCTTCGAATTTGAATCTCTTTGGATCTGAAATAAGTGAACCTGACTGAATACATAAGAGCGCAGCATGCGCCTGCTCATCTTCTTTCTTCGTATAGTGCAAATCGTTGGTAGCCAATAATGGTAAGTGTAAATCTTTCGCAAGTTTGAGTAGATCCTGTTTTGTTCGACGTTCTATGTCGATTCCATGTTCCATGAGTTCCAGGAAGTAATTCTCTTTACCGAAGATATCCTGATAGTCAGCAGCCGCTTTCTTTGCTCCTGCGTAATCTCCCATTCGCAATCGCGTTTGAATCTCACCACTAGCACACCCTGTGGTTGCTATCAATCCATCTGAAAATTGCGAGAGAAGATCACGATCCATTCGAGGTTTGTAGTAATACCCTTCGAGCGATGCTAGAGATGAGAGCTTGAAAAGATTGCTCATGCCATTGTTGTTGCTGGCAAGAATTGTCATATGGGTATAGGCGCCACCGCCTGAGACATCATCCTCGCCACCTTCAGCCCACTTGACCCGCTTACGTTCATGTCGTGAACCTGGGGCGATGTATGCCTCGATTCCGATAATAGGTTTTACTCCTACTGCCTTTGCGCTCTTGTAGAACTCAAAAGCGCCAAAGAGATTCCCATGATCAGTGATGGCAATCGCTCGGGCTTCAGGATTCTCAACTTTTGCGACTTCGCCGACGAGCTCTTTGACCCGCGCTGCCCCATCGAGCATCGAGTACTCGGTATGGACGTGGAGGTGGACGAAATCGTTGGTGCTCACGGGTGGGAAATTTAGCGTCTTGCTCAGGACTGGCTACGTAGGCTGGCTAGAGCAGCCTCTAAATCGGCTGGATAGGCGCTGATGTAGCTGCGCTCCTGGCTATCGGCGGGATGGAGGAATGTCAGGCGATGGGCGTGGAGCCACTGGCGGGCCAGGCCAAGAGAGTTGGCGAAGACTGGATCGGCTCCGTACATGAGATCGCCAATCAATGGGTGGCGCAGGGCCGCGAAGTGCACTCTGATCTGGTGAGTGCGACCGGTCTCTAATTCGATTTCAACAAGCGTTGCACCAGCAAAGCTGTCTACCGTTTGGTAATGAGTGATGCTGGGTTTCCCATCAGCCACGACCGCAAATTTAAATTCATCACGTGGATGGCGATCAATTGGAGCATCAATCGTTCCTCGCGTGGGATCAGGATGTCCTTGCACTATTGCGTGATAAGTCTTCTTAACCGTTCGCGAACGGAATTGCTCCTTGAGCGAGAGATAAGCGCGATCAGACTTTGCTACCACCATCAAGCCAGAGGTTCCCACATCTAAGCGGTGGACGATTCCGGCACGTTCCGTTGGGGCTAAATGCGACAAAGTCATCCCTCGTGCCATCAATATGCCTACAACTGTCGGTCCATTCCACCCAACGCTCGGATGTGCTGCGACTCCTAGAGGTTTGTCGATGACAAGTAGATCATCATCCGAGTGGATGACTTGTAATTCATCGAGATCAGCAACCTCAATCTTCGGTCCTCGAGCCGCTTCTTGAACAATTTCGATTTCAATAAGATCACCCGCAGCAAGTCGAGCCGACTTATCTACTGGTTTTCCATTAACCAGGATATTCCCCCGCTCTGCAGCAGTTGCAATCATGGTGCGCGAAAATCCCAGTGCTCGTGCCAGGGCGACATCTACTCGTTCTCCATCTAATCCCTCGGGTATCTCAAGAGTGCGAATTGCGCGTGTTTCACTCACGGTGTCAGCCCCCGAAAAGTACTCCCGCGTAGCGAGAGAATTGCCATCGTGATAACTGAGAGGACGATGGCGCTATCTGCAATATTAAATAGCGCCCAATTCGGTAAACCAATCCAATCGACTACATGGCCTTGAAATGGAGCAGGATCTCGGAAGATACGATCGGTGAGATTGCCAAGAACACCACCCATGAGCCCGCCCCATGGAAAACTCCATGCTTTAACCGAAACTTGCAAGGTTCTCAGTGAGAGATAAAGAAGTACTGCGATGCTGATCAGGGTGAGCACGAAGGTGGCCCCAGTAAAAGAGCTGAATGCAGCCCCAGAATTTCGAGCGAACTCCCAACGAAGGAATTTTCCAATGACGTACTCTGTTGGCTTACCCTCGAGAGTATCTACTGCCCAGATCTTGGTGGAGAGATCGAGTAGATAGACGGCGAGCGCAACGCTGAGAATAATTCGCCAAAGTGAGGTGCGAATTAGCGACGCTCCTCTTTCTGTTTGCAGAGCATGCAGAGGGTCGCACGTGGAAAGACTTGAAGACGCGCTTTGCCGATTGGATTTCCACAGATTTCACATTTGGTGTATGAGCCCGCAGAAATCCTTGCCAAAGCCAATTCAGTCTGCAAAACCAAATCTTGTGCGTTGTAGACCAATGAGAGTTCATGCTCACGTTCAAAGGTTTTCGTACCAGCATCTGCTTGATCGTCGCCAGCGCCATCACTGGAGTCCTGAAGGAGTTCGGCAGCTTGAGCCTCTGCAGCAGCAAGCTCATGTTTGTAGGTTGCGAGATCCTTGGTCAGTCGGGTCTTCATCTCCTTCAATTCGTCCTTGCTCCACGGATTCTCCGCACCAGCAACTACAAGTGGGGTGGGGATGTCGCGGAGGGGTTTGAGGGCATGCTTGCTCTTTCGCTCCACTTTGGGTGGCGGTGGAAGCAATAATCGACGTTGGAAGCCGTCATCCTTGGCGCTGTGAGCGCTACTTGAATTGGCAGCACTGGACGAAGAGGAAGAGGCGTTCGCAGCCGGAGCAGCGCTCTTGCTTGCTGGCGCCGCTTTCTTGGGAAATGGCCGCCCCTTTGCGCCCACCTGTCTGCTCTGCTCTGGTTTCTTTACAGGTGCCTTCTTGACTGGTGCTTTCTTGGCGGGAACTTTTTTGACAGGCCTCTTCGCTAATTTCTTAGCCGGAGCCTTTTTCCCTGGTTTCTTCGCAGGTGCCTTCTTGGCTGGTGCTTTCTTGGACGGCTTCTTCCCTGGTTTCGTCGCTAGTTTCTTGGCTGGTTTTGATGCCTTTTTCTTCGCCAGTTTCTTCGCAGGTGCCATGGCGGAGAAGGGTAGCCCCTTTTCTCGGTTTTTTCGCACATTTTGCGCCCGACTACCTGGGAGTGCGAGGTAAACTTCGCCCCTCAACGGGCAATCTGTGCGCGCTAATCAAGCCAGGAGCAGACCAAATCCATGGAGATGCACGGTCAGTGAAGTAAGTGAGGTACGTGAGGCACGTGAGGGAGGTGAGTGAGGTGAGTGATATGTCGGGCACCTATCGCGCCCTGCCTGCGCAGGTAGACCTACCAGCCATGGAGCGAGAGATTCTGGCCTTTTGGAACCACTCCCAGATTTTCGATAAGAGCATAGCCGCACGTAGTGGCGCGCAGCCTTGGACCTTCTATGAGGGACCGCCGACGGCAAATGGATTACCTGGAACCCACCACATCGAAGCGCGGGTTTTCAAAGATGTCTTTCCTCGATATCACACGATGAAGGGTAGATATGTACCACGACGAGCTGGATGGGATTGTCATGGCCTTCCCGTGGAGCTTGCAGTTGAAAAAGAATTAGGTTTTACAGGAAAGCAAGATATCGAAAAGTTTGGCGTTGCCGCTTTCAATAAAAAATGTCGAGAGTCGGTCTTGCGTCATGTCGATGCTTTTACCGAGATGACCGAGCGTATGGGTTTCTGGGTCGACTTCGATCAGGCTTATTGGACGATGTCGAGCGAGTATGTAGAGAGCGTCTGGTGGTCACTGGCACAGATTTGGAAGAAAGGCTTACTTGTCCAAGATCATCGCGTGGCACCGTATTGCCCTCGTTGTGGCACAGGATTATCCGATCACGAACTTGCACAAGGCTACGAGAACATCACAGACCCTTCGATCTTTGTGAAGTTCCCTATTACTTCAGGTCCACTCCAAGAGGTAGGCGCATCATTCTTAGTCTGGACTACAACCCCCTGGACCTTAGTCTCCAATACCGCAATCGCAGTGCACCCAGATGTCACCTATGTTCTTGCCGGGAACAGTGAAGGCGAACGATTGGTTGTTGCGGAAGATTTGCTCTCAACTCTTGGAGAAGATTTTACCGTGAGCAAGAAATTCATCGGTAGCGAGTTGGAACATACGAAATATCAGAGACCATTCGAATGGCTAGAGATTCCTAATGCACATTTTGTAGTTCTTGCCGAGTACGTCACCACCACCGATGGAACTGGATTGGTCCATCAATCCCCCGCTTTTGGCGCCGACGATTTGCAGGTCTGTCGTAAGTACAACCTTCCCGTGGTCAATCCAATTCTTGGTGATGGCACCTTCGACACGACGCTTCCCTTAATTAATGGGCTCTTCTTCAAGGATGCCGATAAAACTCTCGTGCGAGAGTTGAAATCACTCGGGCTACTCTTCAAACAACAGAGCTATGACCACTCCTATCCACACTGTTGGCGCTGCCACACACCATTGATGTATTACGCCCAACCCTCGTGGTACATAAGAACTACCGCGATAAAAGAGGCGCTCCTTCGAGAGAATGCAAAAACCGATTGGCATCCATCAACAATCAAGAGTGGTCGCTATGGGGATTGGTTAGAAAATAATATCGATTGGGCCTTATCGCGAAATCGATATTGGGGGACTCCGCTTCCTATTTGGCGATGCGAAAATGACCATCCGGAGGATATGGTCTGCGTGGAATCCCTCGCCGAACTCTCCATCTTGGCCGGAGAGGATTACTCGCAACTAGATCCCCACCGCCCCTTCGTCGATGACATCACGATCATCTGCTCGCGCTGCTCAGGAACGATGCGGCGCGTACCCGAAGTAATCGATTGCTGGTATGACTCCGGCGCAATGCCATTTGCCCAACTTGGATATCCGCATCGACCGGGGTCCGAAGAAGAGTTCGCAGAGACTTATCCTGCAGATTTCATATGCGAGGCGATTGATCAAACTCGCGGTTGGTTCTACACGCTGATGACGATTGGGACTTTGGTCTTTGATAAATCGTCCTACAAAACCGTGCTTTGTCTCGGACACATCCTGGATAAGGATGGGCGCAAGATGAGCAAACATTTAGGAAATGTGTTGGAGCCGATCCCGCTCATGGATCGACATGGCGCTGATGCTGTTCGGTGGTTCATGCTTGCTGCCGGTTCTCCCTGGGCAGCGCGTCGGGTTGGACACGATGCAATTACCGAAGTTATTAGAAAATCCCTCCTGACATATTGGAACACCGTCTCCTTCCTCACGCTCTATGGGAGCGTGGCGCACTTCATTCCAACTGGAAAGTTGACCCTTGAACACTCTCTCGATCGTTGGATCATCGCCCATCTCAACGAAACTATTGGTGTTGTGGATTCGGCTTTGAGCAACTTCGATTCACAGGAAGCCGGACGTGCGCTCTCCACTTTTATCGATGACCTCTCTAATTGGTACGTGCGCCGCTCGCGTCGACGATTCTGGGATGGCGAATCGGCTGCGCTAGAAACTCTTCATCACTGCATCGAGAAGTTAACGCTTCTTATGGCGCCAATGGTCCCCTTCATCACGGAACAAGTCTGGCAAAAGGTGCTTCGTCCAGTAGATGGTGCGCTACCGGAATCAGTTCATCTTGCCGACTTCCCACGCGTTGATGCCTCACTAATCGATAGAGAACTTCTGAAGAAGGTCGAAACCACACGTCAGATTGTTGAATTAGGTCGAGCAGCTCGCTCAACTTCGCAGGTAAAGATTCGCCAACCACTCGGTCGAGCGCTCGTTGCAGGGTATGCGCTCCTTGACAAGGAGCTACAAGAGCAGATCTCGGAAGAGCTCAACGTCCATCGAATCGAAGATATCTCTCAGGTGGGCGCAGATTTGGTGACCTATTCAGTGAAAGCAAACTTCCGAAGTCTGGGCGCTAAGTACGGCGCTTCGGTGCAGGAGGTGGCGAAGTTGATCGCAGCAGCCAACGCCGGTGAATTGGTACATGCCGTGCGCGCAGGTAAGGGAATGACAGAGATTGGCAATGGCTTTGAGATCACTGCTGATGACCTTGTGATTACCGAGACACCAAAATCTGGTTGGGCTGTTGCCACCCATGATGGCACTTCGGTGGCTCTTGATCTGACCTTAACCTCAGAACTCATCACCGAGGGCTATGTGCGAGAGATTATCCGAGTGATTCAGGAAGATCGGAAACGAAGTGGTTTTCATGTCTCAGATCGGATCTACGTATCGTGGAATGGCGATAGTGAAATTGCCAAGGCATTCCATCTCAGTAGTGCCGAAATCGCAGCAGAGGTACTCGCGCTAGAAATATCCCACGACTCAGAACTCAAACTGCCCGAACGAGAATCTGATGATGAGCTCTCGTTTGTTGTGGAGTTGCATAAGGCTTGATTTAAAGCAAGCGTACAAAGGGAATGAGAAGCGAAGCTAGGAGAAAGACGGCGATGTAGGCCAAGTCGAAACTGACCGCGCCCATTCGAATAGGTGGAATAAACCGACGAGCAAAATTCAACGGCGGATCTGTTATCGCATAGATCAGCTCGACTAGAGCAAGCACCAATCCTTTGGGTCGCCAGTTACGCGCAAACATCCTCACGTAGTCAAAGATCAAGCGACCAATGAGTATGTAAATAAAAAGTTGGAGGATAGTTGCAAGTAAGGAACCTATGACGCTCATGGAGCGATATTAACTCTGATTGAAGAAGCTTGCCTCAGCTGCGGCGAACTTATCCTCAGCACTTACCTTCACATTGGGTGGGGAGAGTAAAAAGACTTTGGCTGTGACTCTCTCAATGGAGCCGCGGTGACCAAAGACCAACCCCGCCGCAAAATCAACTAGTCGTTTTGCATCAGCGCCATCCATATCGGTGAGATTCATAATCACCGGAGTATGGTCGCGAAAATGTTCACCAATGATTCGCGCGTCGTTGTAGCTATGAGGATGAAGGGTGATGATGCGATCTAAAACCGGCTCTTCACGATATACCGGGGTTACGCTCTCGACAGTTTTGAAACGTTGCGCCGATTCTGACACTGGTGTCGAAACTGGGCGAACCGCTGGTGCGCTCTCCTCTTGGGACCGTGAAAAGAAACGGCTCGCAGCGCCCCTGGAGGTAGGAGGAACAGTAGCTACGGTCGTTGCTGGAGCTGCTTCATCTGCACCGTCATCGACGAGACCAAGATAGAGCGCGACTTTACGAAGTGGGCTAGACATAATGTATAAAGTTACAGGTTGCCCTAGCGAGAACCGAGGATTGACGAGCCAATGCGAAGATGTGTCGCACCGGCGAGAATCGCCTCGTGGAAGTCCCCACTCATCCCCGCCGAGAGAATCTTCATGCCAGATCCAATCTCAGTAAAAATCTCGGATAGGCGAGAAAAGGCCTCAGCAGGTGGTTTATTGAGGGGGGCCACACCCATCACTCCCGCCAGAGTGATTCCGAGGAGCTCACTCTTCTCACGCTCGAAGGTGGCGAGGATCTCGCGCGCTCCCGCTACATCTGTTCCGCCTCGACCAGCGGTGGGGTGCTCATCCAGAGAGATCTGAATCAGGCAGTGAATGTGGCGTCCAATTTTAATCGCCCCGTCTGAGAGCCCTTTCAAGTATTTCCTGTCATCGAGAGAGTGGACCATGTGAGCCCAGGAACTTATCGTTGCCAACTTATTTCGTTGCAATTGTCCCTGAAAATGCCATCTTACGCTCTCGAATTGATGGTGAGAAGACTCCTGGAAATATCGAACTTTCTCCCGCGCCTCTTGGTCACGATTCTCGCCGAATTCCCTGATTCCTAAATCATAAAGTATCTCGATATCGCTAACCGGAAAATTCTTGGTGACCGCGATCAGCGTGATCTCAGATCGCTCTCGCCCTGAAAGTTCTAGCGCATGAACAATCTCTTCTTCAACGCGAGAGAGATTGAGAGCAATCTCTTGGCTACGAACCATGTATCACCACTCCTGCTTGACGACCAGTAATGCCCTCTCTCCGATATGAGAAATGTTCGCTACTTTCAAAAGTACAGATTCCATTCCACTGAGCATCAATCACGCGAGTGCCACTGTGATCGTGGAGAATCTTCAGGATTGAGCGCGGGATATCCAGAGTCTGCGCTCCCGTAACGAAACCGCGCTTCTCTGCTTGAGAGAGAAGATCCTCGCCAATCCGATAACACTCTCCACAAATCGTGGCTCCAATAGATGCCGAAAATCGCTCCCCTGCAAATCTCTCGAGTACCTTCTCGACTATTCCCCCAAAGAGTCCCCGCCATCCGACATGAACTGCGGCCGATGAACGCTCTCCACGAATCAGTAAGGGTGCACAATCTGCAACCAACACCGCTAGTGCACTCTCTGGGGTGGAGGTGATCATCGCATCGCAACTGCGGATCTCCCGGTAGTCGCTCTCTTCATCGACGATCTCAAATTCAACTCCATGACTCTGTTCCATGAAGAAGAGTCTCTCCGGGGCTATCGAGAGTTCACGAGCCAAATCTTCACGATTCTGGCGAACCAGTTCAGGATCATCCCCAACATGAAGTGCGAGATTTCGCGACCCATAGGGCGCGCCACTCTTACCGCCAGAGCGCGAAGTGAAGATTTCTCGACTCTCCACCTGCAGTGGGCTCCTAACGTGAATTACTTGAGGAAATCAGGAACATCAAGTTCATCAACGGAGCCATCTTCTTCAAAAACGATTCGCTTTCGAGTTGCTCCGCCACCGAGAGCGCTTCCAGCAGGAACTGAGACGGCTACTTCTAGGGGATCGCTCTTCTCCCGAGTCGGTGCGATGGGAGTCTCAATGACCGGTACATCGATCTTCGTTGGCTCTCCACTCTCGAATCCCGCAGCGATGACTGTCACGCGAACCTCATCACCGAGCGCATCGTCGATCACGGTGCCATAAATGATGTTTGCATCGGGGTGAGCTGACGCCGCAACCAACTCTGCCGCTTCGCTAATCTCAAAGAGCCCGAGATCTGAGCCGCCGGCAATAGACAGGAGGACGCCATGGGCGCCATCGATAGAGGCTTCGAGTAGTGGGCTTGCTATTGCCGTCTCTGCTGCCCTGGTGGCGCGATTATCCCCACGTGCAGAGCCAATGCCCATCAACGCAGAACCAGCGCCGTACATCACTGAGCGCACATCGGCGAAATCCAGGTTAATTAGGCCAGGAGTTGTGATCAAATCGGTGATTCCCTGCACGCCCGCAAGTAATACTTGGTCAGCGCTCTTAAATGCTTCGAGAGCGGTAATGGTCCGATCGGAAATTGATAACAAGCGATCGTTGGGAATCACGATCAGAGTATCGACCTCTTTGCGCAGCGCTGAGATCCCCTCTTCAGCTTGAGCTGCGCGGCGCTTGCCTTCAAAGGTAAAAGGTCGGGTGACTACTCCAACAGTCAATGCTCCTAATTCCCGCGCTATTCGCGCAACGATTGGAGCACCACCTGTTCCCGTTCCGCCACCTTCACCTGCTGTCACAAAGACCATATCTGAACCACGAAGAACTTCACGAATCTCTTCCTCGTGATCACCTGCTGCCTGACGTCCAACATCGGGAGATGCACCTGCACCTAATCCTCGAGTAACTGCTCGACCAATATCTAATTTCACATCTGCATCACTCATGAGCAACGCTTGCGCATCGGTGTTAATTGCGATGAACTCGACGCCTTTCAAACCAACATCAATCATTCGATTTACAGCATTAACTCCACCGCCACCAATTCCAACGACTTTTATCACTGCAAGATAATTTTGTGGGGTGACCACTGTGACGCCTTTCGACAGGAGATAACTCTCATTCTCTACTTGAGAGTGAGCGCTAACTCAAAACGTGGCGAGAAGGTAGAGGCAAAATCGCTGCGCTACAAATACCAACGCACTTTTTTTTCGCTGTGTCGCGCACCAAGAATCATTGACTCATCGCACTGTGGGAGTCAGTGGAGTGGCAATATCGATGAAACGCGCCCTCTTGTTCTCTGGAGCCTCCAAGAGCGCAGCGAGAACGGTTAATTTCGCCTCGAGATCGTTCGCACTTCCCCACAGTATTGTCAGCCCACCTCGAAGTGAGAAGGCGATTGAGGCGTTGCTGGGCAGCGCGATCGTGTCGACTCGAGTTTTGATTTTCTCTGGCAGGGAGTAGTAGATATCCAGCCCGTCATCGAGGAATCGGCGATCGCCGGTGACGACGGGGATTCCCCGAGGCACCTTTGAGACTTCGACAAATGTCACACCAGTGGAATCACCGAGGAGAAATCGCCCTTTCGTTGTCGCAATTGCTACATCAATCGAACGCAATGTCACAAGAATTTCAACAGTGTGGAGAGGTCTGCGGTTTATCTCCACTCGGGCAATCTCCGGGTACTTGCTCAAAGTGCGAGCAACTGAGCCGGTGCTGACTCGAGCCAACTTGTCACCAAATTGGATGCCACTTGCTTTGATCACTTTCTTCTCGGTAAGTGTTCGCGCTCCTTCGATTCCTCTCACGCCGATGGTGCGCACCTCGAGGAAACTTGACCATCCCAATACGTAACCCAGTACAGCCATGACAAGTAAGGGTAAAAAGATACGTTTAACTTTGGCGTTCATTTATCGCCGCGATTATCTGAGGTGGCAAGGAGGTGACATCCCCTGCTCCCATCGTGAGGATGAGGTCTCCTTCGCCCGCAAAGTTCACTGCGGCTTCAATAGCCTTCATCAAATTAGGCTCAAAGATGCTCTCTCCGCCTAGAGCGGTAATGGTCGATGAGATAGCAGCGCTACTTGCCCCTGGCATCGGCTTCTCTCCTGCTCCATATATATCAAGGAGCAGAACAAAGTCCGCATGGCGCAAAGATTCAGCAAATTGATTACTGAAGGCTGCTGTTCGGGAGTAGCGATGGGGTTGGAAAATCACGATCACTCGCCCTGATGGGGCTACCAATCGTGCGGTGGCGATGGTGGCGCGAATCTCGGTCGGATGATGTGCGTAATCATCGAAGATTCGAACGCCTTGAGCGCTACCTCGTAGTTCAAAACGTCTTCCCACTCCAGAGAAAGTGGCTAGATGGGCGATAGCCTCGCTAGCAGGTGCATTGAGAACCAAAGCCATCGCAAGCGCAGCTGCAGAATTGAGCACGTTATGGGCGCCAGGGATGGAGATGGTTACTTCGCCGAGAGTCTTTCCGTGCCATGTTGCCCGGTATATGGATTTGTCGGGGCCGGTATGCATATGCGAGATTCGCAGATCTGCCTCCACCGCTTGACCATATAAATAGCTCTCCAACCCGTGTTTCCGTGCGTGCGCGGCAAGACGGGCGCTACCTGGATCATCTGCGCAGAGGATCACGCCCTTCTTCACGGTAGCTACGAGCGCTTCAAATGCGCTATTGATGGCATGTTCATCAGCAAAATGATCTACGTGATCAACTTCGACATTGGTGACAATCGCATAATCAGGGTGGTACTCAATAAAAGATCCATCTGACTCATCAGCTTCAACTACGAAGACTTTCCCAGTGCCGTGATGTGAATTTGCTCGGGAATCATGCGGAGTTCCTCCAATTGCAAAGGAAGGATCCATCCCTAACCCCTGCAATGTGATGGTCAACATCGAGGTAGTTGTGGTTTTGCCATGAGTCCCCGCTATGGCAACTGAGGTGTAACCCTTAAGAAGGGTCGCCAACGCTTGCGCTCTGGTGATCACCGAGATTCCACGCGCTCGTGCGCCACGTAACTCACTATTGTCCTCACGAATAGCACTAGAAACGACAACAGTTCGTGCATCTGCAATATATGCCTCATCGTGTCCTACATGGATAGCCGCCCCCTGTAGGGTCAGCGCTTGCAAGGCAGTTGAATCTTTTGCATCAGAACCGGAGACCGCAAACCCCCTATCGATACATATTCGTGCAATACCGCTCATACCAGCGCCACCAATGCCGATGAAATGGATAGGCGCTAACAACTCATTCACCGTACTCCCCCACATTCGAGAATTACCTCAGCTAGCGATTGCGCCGGAGAACTCTGGCGAGAATTGCCGGCGATGGAGCGCTTCGATAGATCCTCTATAGCGGAGAGCATATTGGCTGGGGAGAGATGCTCGTTTGCGATCAATTGCACATTTCCCTGCGCTAGCAACTCCTCAGCATTCCTCCGTTGCTCTCCATTACCAATATCCAATGGGATTAAGAGTGCAGGAGTTCCAGTAGCAAGCAACTCTGCACAGGTACCTGCACCACTTCGCGCTATGACGATGTTCGCCGCCAAATATGCTCGATCCATATTGGCGATATATGCAACAGGGTGATACCCGGGTCGTTGCGAAATAGATTCTTTTCCAGCCCCCGTTGCATGCAGTATTTGATAGCCACGGTGAATGAACTCATCCAATGCTGATTCAAGGGTATTGTTGATTTTGGCTGCACCGAGGGATCCGCCAAACACCAGAATCGTTCTCTTACTCGAGTCAAGATTCAATTCCTTCCGGGCATTCATTTGTTCTGATGCGCGCTCTTGCTCGCTCATCTTTCCAATCTCCCAAATCGAGGTACGAATGGGTAGCCCAATGGCCGCTGAATTTCTCCAGTTATGAACTGGAAAGTTGGTTAATGTCCGGGTCGCCATCATTCTTCCTAAACGATTGGCTAGACCAGGCACGGCATTTGCTTCGTGGATTATCAAAGGTTTTCTCAGTATGAAGGCGGCAATATAGGCCGGGAGTGCAACGTAACCTCCAAAGCCGACGACGACATCGCTCTTTCTTGCTACGGGCAGAGTACGAAGGATCGCCACCAAAAGTCGGGGAAGAAATGAGAGCCCACGCATATTGATACCACGTGGAAAATCTGTCTTTGGGACTAGATAAAATTCTGCCTTCTTCTCACTCAAGATTTTTAACTCGGCCCCTTCTTTCGTCGCAAGAAATCGCACGACCAACCGCATGTGCGGTTTTGCAACGAGAATCTGTTCGAGCGCAGCCTCCGTTGCTAATGCTGGAAGTAGATGACCTGCAGTTCCTCCACCAGCAAACAGAATCGCGAATTCCCTCTGTGAGCTCCTCATCGTGTCCGCCAGCTAAAAATCTTTGGTCGAGCATCAAAAAATTCTTTTGCCTCGGGTTCGCGACGAGCGACGCCGAGGATGAAGGCTAAGCCGAACATGGAAGAGATGAGCGCAGAACCCCCATAAGAGACGAGCGGCAATGGCAATCCCACTACTGGAAAGACTCCAGTGACCGAACCAATATTGATTGAGGCCTGCGCAATGATCCAGATAGTCACACCTGCCACTGCATACCGCGAAAAGGGATCACGGGTTGTGATTGCGATTTTAATGCCTGCCCAAGCAATCATGAAGAACGCTAGAAGGACTATGGTCGTACCCAATAATCCAATCTCCTCACCAATCACTGCGAAGATGAAATCAGTATGGGCAGCCGGACCGAGATTCCCCCATTTCTGCCTACTCCCACCAAGTCCTACTCCAAAGATTCCACCAGTAGCCAATGCCATGCGTGAATGAGCCGGTTGCCACCCCAGTCCAAGGTAATTCGCTGCCGCAAATGGGTCGAGAAAAGCAGTCAAGCGATTAAGTAAGGCAGGTCGCAACAAGGCAAGCGCTGAAATCACCGCGAGTGCGAATCCTCCGATGAGAAACAGTCGAGAGATCCGCTCTCCCGAGACAAAAAGCATTCCCAGGAGAATCAAAGCCAGCACCATCGCTGTTCCAATATCTTTTCCACCAAGAACGAGTAACGAAACAAAACCAAAACCGGTCAATAGCGCAAGGGTCCCCTGATTGCGAAGAAATTCACCACGTTCGACTCGAGCAAGAACAAATGCTCCCCAGATAATGAGTGCGATTTTTGAGAACTCGCTGGGTTGAATAGTGATTGGACCAAGTCGAATCCAATTTCGATTTCCATTGATTTCAAGACCAATCCCATCAACGAAAACCAGCCCTAACATCATCACTGAGCCAAGTAACAGAGCGGGAGCGATTTTTCGCCACCCTTTCGTGGGTAACCGAAAGGCTCCGTATCCCAGGAGTATTCCACCGGTAAACCAGAAGAATTGTCGAAGGACAATCGCGAAAGATGATCCTGAATTTGAGTAAGCGCTCACACCGGAGGCTGAAAGAACCATTAATAAACCCATGAAGATGAGAACGCCCATCCCAGAGAGCAAGATGTAGAACGGAGCGGTTGGATGGGTGAGTAAAGACTTACGATTCGGAGCCAATCTACTCACCGACCAATTCCCGAACAGCCTGCGCAAAGAACTCTCCGCGTTGGGCGTACGACTGAAACTGATCCATGGAAGCACATGCGGGTGCAAGCAAGACTGTATCGCCAGGCTGTGCAACTTCACTGGCGGCAAAAACGACATCTCGCATCAGTTGCTTTGCCTTCTCTTCGTCCACTAGGGAAGGATTCTCATCGATTATTCTTATTTCGATCTGCGGTGCATATTTTTTTAGCCCGTGGGATATTTGTTCGCGATCTGCTCCAATCAAGATTGCTGCCCGAATCTGCGGACTCCTTCTTTTGATCAGGGCGCTCATATCGGCCCCCTTGGCTAATCCGCCGGCAATCCACACCACGGAATCGAATGCCGCTAGCGAGGCATTGGCCGCGTGTGGATTGGTTGCTTTTGAATCATTTATCCAAGTGATCCCTCGGGCTTGTGAGATAGTCTCGATACGGTGATGTCCTGGAGTGAAATTATGCAACCCTTCACGTATTGCTTCCGCAGGGATATCGAAAACTCGAGCTAAGCCCGCTGCTGCCAGTGCATTTGCGACATTATGTGGTGCTGGCGGGTTGATATCGGCCAAAGTGGCCAATTCCATGGCAGTGGATTGTGAACCCGTGAAAGCGCGATCAATCAGCAACTCTTCCACCAAACCTATTTGACCATATTGTGGAACTTGCAGAGTGAAAGTGGTCACATCTCGTTCTGCGAGGAGCTCATCGAGCGCTTCATGCAGCTTTGGGTCATCGCTATTGATTAATGCATACGATGCACCGTCAAAGATTTTCAACTTCGCATCAAGATACTCCGAAAAACTCCCGTGCCAATCAAGATGATCGTCGTCAATATTCAATAATGCAGCAGCATCGAGCTCTAGAGCGGTACTCCAATGCAATTGGAATGAAGATAGCTCTACTATCAAGTACTCATAAAATTGATCTCCAGTGATGATCTCAATAACAGGGGTGCCAACATTCCCACACGCAATTGCAGAGGATCCAGCGGCCTTGAAAATGGATTCGACCATGCCAACAGTGCTGGTCTTACCGTTGGTGCCGGTGATACCAATCCACTTCCGCCTGTTCCGACTGCCTGCACTTGCGAGGAACTCCTTACGGTCATGAAGGAAGGCGAATTCAATCTCTCCCATTATTTGAGCACCTTGAGCTAGCGCTGCCAATAAAACTGGATGGTCAGGGCGCCATCCTGGGGAGGTAATGAGCAATGGAGGGAATTCTTGGGGAAGAGCGAAGACTGTGGTGATTCCTAAATGTGAAAGTTCATGGGCTACTTCACGATGGCGTTCGTCATCACGCTCTTCAAAGACGGTCACCTGATACCCGAGCTTCTGTAATGAGCGTGCAGTCGCTTCGCCAGTTACACCTAAGCCAGTAACCAGTATCTGAGACATTTATAGTTACGCGCCTAACCTGTTACCCATGAACCGTAAAAGAGCCCTAATCCAGCCGCAACTAGGATTCCCGCGATAATCCAGAAGCGAATCACAATTGTGACTTCGCCCCACCCAAGTAATTCAAAGTGATGCTGCAACGGTGCCATCCGAAAGATACGTTTACCACCAGAGATCTTGAAGTACGTCACCTGGAGGATCACCGAGAGAGTAATAACTGCAAAAAGGCCACCGATGAGCACAAGTAAGAATTGTGTGCGCAAGGTGATTGCCAATCCCGCAAGCGCGCCTCCTAAAGCCAACGAACCGGTATCCCCCATAAAAATCTTCGCAGGGCTTGCATTCCACCAAAGGAAGGCAAAGCAGGCCCCACTTAAGGCAGCAGCGAGAACAGCAAGATCGAGTGGGTCTCGCACTTCGTAGCACTTTGGCCCAGCAGCAATCGCACAGCTCTGTCCGAACTCCCACACTCCTATCAATATGAACGCCCCGAAACTCATCACTGCAGCGCCAGTTGCAAGGCCATCCAATCCATCGGTGAGGTTCACACCATTACTGGTAGCGGTAATCATCAGAAAGACCCAAATGATGACGAGTACCACTCCGAGTTTGATTGAAGTATCACGAACAGTTGAAAGATTTAACGAGACCGGAGTAAGTCCACGTTCATCCGGAAAATTCACTCCGGCAATGGCAAAAGCAATAGCCACCACACTTTGGGCGAGCATCTTGGTCCGCGCGCGTAAACCTAAGGAGCGTTGGCGCGAAACCTTTAACCAATCATCAAGGAATCCCACTAAGCCTAAACCAGTCATCAGACCAATCACCAGTAATGCGGAGACAGTGACCGAGCGTTGGGTAATGACATGCGCGAGGAAATAACTGGCAATGACCGAGGCGATGATGACTGTTCCACCCATAGTTGGCGTGCCTCGCTTTGTGTGGTGCGAGGTGGGGCCGTCATCTCGGATAAATTGTCCATAACCGCGCTTGACCAACAACTTGATGGCTGCAGGTGTGCCGAAGAAGGCAAAGAGGAAAGCCAAGGCTCCCGCGGAAAGTATTCCTCGCATCGCTGCCTTACCTACCCGTTCTCTTCTTCGCTCTGACGAGATCGCTCTATCGACACCTTGAGCATCTCACTGAGATTCTCTAATCCCTCAGCTCGCGAACCTTTGACTAGTATCACATCTCCCGAGGTTATTTCTGTGGACATCGCCAACGCCTCTTCGAATGATGGTACGTGTGTAACGAGTTCGCCCTGAGTGCCTCCATATTCAGGAGTATTGACCGCAATCAGATGATCAATTTCAAGGCGTTCAGCAGTATCGGTGATGCTCTCGTGGTCAGCCTTCGAATTCTCCCCTAGTTCATGCATTCGCCCGAGGAAAGCCCATGCTCTACCACCTCGCTCTTGCGCAAAATAACGAAGGGTCTCGAGCGCAGCCTTCATGCTCTCTGGATTTGCGTTGTACGAATCATTTATAAGTATGACTGAACCTAAGTGAGAGATTTCCATCCGCCACTTACTTGCTACTTCTGCGGTAGATAAAGCGCTAGCGATCTTCTCGATTGGTATTCCGAAAGCGCTCGCAATTGCCGCTGCTGCCAGTGCGTTGGGAATCTGATGCCGTCCAATGAGTCGAAGCGCGACCGGTTCGCGACCCGCGCTTGTGACCAAATCGAAATGAGCAGATCCTTCGCGAATCTCGATATCTGCAGCGCGAACATCACATGATGGCGTCTCGCCGAAAGATATTACGGATGCGGGAGCCTTCTTTGCCATCAACGGAGTGAATTCATCATAGGTTCCAAGTATTGATATTGAATCGGGAGGAAGATTTGAGATGATTTCTGATTTAGTCTCCGCAATCTGCTCACGAGAACCAAATTCACCCAGATGAGCACTTCCTACCACAAGCACTACACCTACATTTGGTCGAGCCATCTTCACTAAACGGGCGATGTCACCCACATGTCTGGCTCCCATCTCTAAAACGCAGAATTTAGTCTGGTCATCTGCTCGCAAAAGAGTTAGCGGTACGCCCAGATCATTATTGAACGATTGCTCTGACGCAATGGTCGCGCCAGCAAGTGCGAGCACATGGCGTGCAATATCCTTCGCGGTCGTCTTTCCCTGAGATCCAGTGATGCCTATTACTTTCATGTCAGCAAGCCTTGTACGAACTTCGGCGGCTAATTTATTGATGGCGACTATTACATCAGGCACCACGATGCAGGTAGTGCCCAGCGGACGTGTCGTGAGTGCGCATGCCGCGCCATCTGCGATCGCCTGCTCTGCAAAATCATGACCATCGAGATTCGCTCCCTTAAGGGCCAAGAAGAGACCACCAGGGATGATTTTTCGAGAATCGAAGAAGGGCTCTCCAGAGACCACTATTGAGGCGTCTCCGTGGACATCACCTTCAACTATCTCTGCGATTTCTCTCAAAGTGAGCGGAATCATTTATTTTTACCGATCAACTCTTGCGCGACATCACGATCATTGAAGGGATGAACGACGCCTTTGATCTCTTGACCGGACTCGTGTCCTTTGCCGAGAATGAGTAGAACGTCGCCTTTGAGCGCGATCGACAAGCCGCGTTCGATTGCTTTCCGGCGATCAATCTCAACCTCAACATTCCCAAATCTACTTGGTTGCATCTGCTCAATGATTTCCGCGGCTGACTCACTCCTTGGGTTATCGCTGGTGAAAATCGCGATATCGCACCCCTCGGCAAGTGCCTTGCCCATCAGTGGTCGTTTACTTGAATCACGATCGCCGCCGCACCCAAGAATTCCAATTATTCGACCAGAGGTATTTGATTTGACTGCAGAAATCACTCGTTCGACGGCATCAGGTGAATGGGCGTAGTCAACAAGAACGCTCACTCCATCGGGATGTTCCACTCGTTCTAGACGCCCCGGCGCCCCTTGAGCATTCGAGAGCGCAGCTGCAGCCGCAAGAGGATCAATACCACTATCAACTGCCAGCGCTATTGCCATGATTGCATTCGCGATGTTGTACTCACCCACGAGAGGTGTTCTTACATCGAGTAATACGCCGTTCGGACCACGTACAGTCAACTGCATGCCATATGAGGAGAAAGGAAACTGTTCAACCAAATGCCAACTTGCTTTTCGGTTGGTGAGCGAGAGATCGAGTGCGGGTATAGACGCTTCTTGATAAAGGCGATGTCCCCACTCGTTGTCTATGTTGATGATTGCATTCTCAGCGAATGAGAGAGTAAATAACCTCTTTTTAGCTTTGAAATAAGAATCCATGTCGCCATGAAAGTCAAGGTGATCTTGAGTGAGATTAGTGAAGGCAACTGTGGCAAATCGCGAGCCATCGACACGATGTAGAGCCAGTGAGTGACTGGAGACTTCCATCACCACATTTTGGATATGGCGTTCGCTGTAAGTTGCCAGCAGGGCTTGTAATTCAGGCGCCTCCAAAGTTGTACGAGAACTGGGATATCGATCGGCACCAACTTTTACTTCTACAGTCCCCATCAATCCAGTGTCGCGACGATTTTCCCTCCAGATATGCTCCAACAGATATGAGACCGTTGTCTTGCCATTTGTCCCTGTGATTCCGTACAAGCGCAGGTTGTGCGATGGCGTTCCGTAGAACCACGATGCCAAAGGACCAAGAGCGCCTCGCACATCGCGGGTTCCAAGACATGGGGTAGCGCTGTGAGGCGATTTGATCAAATACTCATAACCTGAGTGATCTGTAAGTATGGCGATTGCACCGGACTTAATCGCCTCTTCAAGAAATGTGATTCCATGAGTGTGGGTTCCTTGTAATGCTACGAACAAATCTCCTTGAGTGACCTGATGGGAATTGAGTGCCAGGCCAGTGATATTTGGATTTACATTCGCAGCAGACACCTCGAGAAAATCAGCGATTTGCTTGAGGGTTCGCGAATATTCATACTGCAGAAGCTCTCGCATACTCACCTTTTTTCTGATGCGGCTGAGATCTTATCCTCGCGCTCTTCTCTCTGCTTCTCCTCTTTTAACTGCTTTTTCAGCATCGCTTTATCAAGAGGAAAGGGAACTAATTCATCTCCACTAGGTGGAACACGATAATTTTTGAGTGCATACGAAACTACTGACTTGAAAACAGGTCCTCCGAGATAGCCTCCCCAGGCAATTCCGACTGGGTTTTGCACAGTCACGCTCATGACGAAACGAGGATTATCTGCCGGTGCGTATCCGATAAATGAAGAGGTATAACCACGATAACACCCACACGTGCTGTCATAACGTTGTGCGGTTCCTGTCTTACCCGCAACTCGATAGCCTGGAATCGCTGCTTTGGTTGCGGTGCCACCTTCTTGCGTCACGCTCTCTAACATCGTACTCAATTGTGCGGCTACATCCTCAGAGATGACTCGTCTGGATTCTGGTCGTGGAAATGATGTGTAATGACCGGAAGAGTCGCTAGTGCCCGCTACTAGTGTGGGTGCAATGCGGACTCCAGAATTGGCAATTGTGGCAAATACGTTCGTTGCTTGAATGGTATTTACCGAATATCCCTGACCAAAGGCGACTGTAGGGAAGGTAGTTCGTGACCACTTATCCACGGGATGGAGAATGCCTGCCGTCTCTGCTGGAAGCTTAAGGTCGATCCCTTCACCAATTCCAAATTTCTTCAAGTAAGAATGGAGAGTCCGTTCACTCATTCGCTCAGCGATTTTGATAGTTCCCACATTGCTCGATTTTACGATGATTCCGGTAGATGTTAAGTTCCAAACTGGATGCTTATCGTGATCTTTGAAAGCCTTGCCAGCACGTCTTAATTTATCGGGTGTCTTGAAAATTGTGGTCGGTGTGATGACTTTCTCCTCAAGTGCTGCAGCCATAGTCATCACTTTTCCAGTTGATCCTGGTTCGTAAATCTCTTGCACTGATGGAACTTGCAAAAGTGAAGCTTTCGTCCGTGAGAAATTATTTGGATCGAAGCCAGGGGCTGTGGCAAGTGCGAGTATCTCACCTGTTCTCGGGTCAATTATTACTGCACTCACCGAGGATGCTTTGGTCTGCTTTGCTAATTCGTTGATTGCATCTTCAGCAGCCCATTGTAAATCGCGATCAATCGTCAGACGTACTGATTTTCCTGCCTTAGGAGGTATCAAAGTCTGTCGTGATGAAGGAATAGATGGCCCACCGCCATTTTCATATGTAAAAATTCCATCTTTGCCTGCCAGTATGTGATTGAGCGATGCCTCCATGCCACCACCACCTATGCCAGCAGAGTTCACAAACCCCAATAACGAGGCAGCGAGGTATTTCTCAGGGTAATCCCGTCTAAAACCGCGTTCGCTAAAGAATCCACCGATCCGCTCAGAGAGTTTTCCACCCTGATTCTCTTCTGCGATTGCTGCCTTTATTTGAACCCACTGCGCTGGAGTAATGTCACGAGCTACGTATACAAATTTACGTGTTCCAATTAACCGTGATTGTAGGTAAGAGGGAGTATTGCCGATGATAGGTGCGATGATTTCTGCGGCACGTTTAGGTCTATTCACAAGAGTCTGGTCTACGAATAAGTCGATTGATTCAACGCTGCGGGCGAGGACATTTCCATTCCGGTCAGTTATCTCGCCGCGAGGCGCTGGTAAGAGAGCAGTTTTGGTTAACTCTCGCGTTGCGCGCTCTGCGTAAGACTTTGCATTGACTGCTTGCACATCTATTAACCGAACGAAGAAAGCCATAAATAAGATTCCAACGAGTAATAACGCTACGCGCAGTCGACCTTGTGCCATTCGCAGTGGGCTCATGGTTTATCCACCGGTCGAAGATCCAAGAACGCTGGAGAACCACTTGGCACCATTCCCAGCACTCGAGCCCGCTTTGCCAACATATGTGGCGCTGAATATCGAGCTACTTGTGCGGTGATTGCCTCCTCTTGGGCGGCAATCGCCTGTGCTTGTGCTTTGAGGCGATGAAGTTTGATGGAATCCTGATTGAGCGCCATATTGAGAGCCATCACCATCAAAATGCTCGTAATCAAGGCTCCGAAGACAAGTGAGACGAAAGCCATTGTCGTTACTGGTCTTCCATCATGCACACGAAGTTCTTGTACTAGGCGAAGTAATGGCTCTGGAGTGCGGGCAGTAGGGAGCGATTTGGTGAGGTTGAGTTTGCGAGCGGCCACTGCCATTAGGCGGCCCTTCTTTCAATCGCACGAATGCGAACTGATTGTGAACGCGGATTCATGGAAATTTCCTCTTCGCTAGCGCTCTCGCTAGCGCGGGTGAGTAACTGGAAGCAAGCGGGCTTGGGCTCTACCGGTAATCCATGAGGGACTTCATTGCTACTAACTTCGGCAAATGCCCGTTTAACTATCCGATCTTCCAGTGAGTGGTAAGAGAGCACAACCATCCGCCCTTGTATCGCTAGTACGTTTAACGCTGTCGGAATTGCTCGCTCGAGTACCTCTAATTCGTTGTTGACGTAGATTCGCAGTGCTTGGAAAGTTCGTTTAGCAGGATTGCCTCCAACGCGACGAGTGGCGGCAGGAATACTCTCTTTCACAATATTGGCAAGGACGACAGTTGATGAGAGTGGTGCGACCGTACGCGCATCGATTATTTTTGCTGCGATTCGACTGGCAAATTTCTCTTCACCATACTCGCGCAAGATTCGAGTGAGCTCTTGGTGTGAATAGGTGTTTACAACCTCTCTGGCGCTGATACCAGCAGATTGATCCATCCGCATGTCAAGAGGTGCATCGTGTGAGTAGGCGAAACCTCTATCAGAGGAATCAAGTTGCATGGATGAGACGCCAAGGTCGAAGAGAACTCCTTGCACCCTCTCTATTCCCTGATTTCGTGCTACTTCGTCAATGTGGTCATAGACAGCATGCACAAGCGTTACGCGCGAACCAAAGCGAGAAAGTCGCGCCCCAGCTTTTTCAAGAGCGCTCTTGTCTCGATCAATTCCTAATACGTGCAATGTTGCAAACTTCTCAAGAAGATATTCCGTATGGCCACCTAATCCAAGAGTTGCATCGATGAGCAGTGGCGACTGGCCTGTAAGAGCAGGGGTGAGCAATTCAACGGTGCGGGTAAGTGCAACTGGAACATGTTCGTTACTCATCTTCACCTCCCCCCTCTCTCTCACTTGCTCTTGCTCTTGCTCTTTACTGTCCTGACTTGCCTTCTACAACCTGTCCTGACCTTTGGACACCGCCGCCGGACGGATCGATCGGCGCCGGGGAAGGGGCGTCGATACTCGGTGCGGCAGTGACCGAAAATCAGGGGCTAAAAGAGACCAGGGAAGACCTCCTCTGAAACATCGGCAAAACTCTTTTCACGATCTGCTAGATAGCTCTCCCATGCTTGGAGATCCCAGATTTCCACCCGAGTATTTGCGCCTATGACAACGCACTCTTTTTCTAATCCCGCATAACTACGTAACGAACTAGGAATTGTGACGCGACCTTGTTTGTCAGGAATTTCATCGTGTGCCCCGGCAAACATCACGCGCATGTAATCGCGAGCGGATTTTGCAGTGACAGGTGCTTGACGCATTGCTTCGGTGAGAGTGGCAAATTCCTGCGCTGGCCAGACATACAGGCAACGCTCTTGTCCCTTGGTGATGACAAGTCCGGAGGCGAGATCATCACGGAATCGGGCGGGGAGGATTAGACGTCCTTTTTCATCGAGGCGGGGCTCGTAGGTACCGAGAAACATGCGGCACTACCCCCTTCCCCAAGGTTGTAATCCCCACTTTACTCCACTTATCTCCACAGTCAACCACCCTCCCCCCTATCTCCCCTCGACTCCCCCCACTCTTCCCCCACTCTTCCCCCGATTCCCGCTGTCAGCAGATGTCGAAGAAAAGCCCTACCGTTAGCCAGATGGCCGCACTCGACCCCCGCACATTCCGCTCCCTGATGAGCGGGTGGATTACTGGTATCGCAATCGTCACCGCTGAGGTTGATGGCCAGCGGGTGGGAATCGTCTGTAACTCGTTGACTTCGGTCTCGCTCGATCCAGTCTTGGTCTCCTGGTGCGTAGATAAGAAGATTGCCTCGTTCCCGCTCTGGGAGAAGGCCACTTCCTGGTCAGTGAATTTCCTCGACGCTGGGCAAGAAGATTTAGTTCATCGCTTTACTGCGCACGGCACAGATCGATTTGCCGGGGTAGAGGTTCTCGAACCAACCGATGAGCACCCATCCCTTGCGCTCGCGGCGGCGAAGACATTCTTCACTGCACGAACACATGCACAATACGAAGCGGGAGATCATGTGATTATTGTGGGAGCGGTGCTCTCATTTACCGATGGCATATCACAGCCCTTGACCTTCTTTAGAGGGAAGTTCCTTCCTGGGCCAAAAGCGTAGGTATCTCCTCTATTAAATCAGTAGCAACAAGTGGATTGCAGCGCTTGAGAACTGATTGTGCTGCTGCAGAAAAAATCTCCACTGCATGAACAACAATTTCTGCTCCACGCTCCCATGAGTCTGGTGGATGCGAGGCGATAAGCATCCTGTGACATTGTGGTAGCAGCGATAGATCGGGTGATCTCGGGCCAATTACTGCGGCATCGACATGTAGACCTGCAAGACTCTGAAGTAGAACAACATCTGGGTAGGCGCGTAAAACCCGTTCAGTCAGATGAAGATATGCGCGAGACTTATTGTTGGTCGTCGCCAAACTGACGGCGTTCCCAGCGCTCTTCCAACATGCTGTTGAAGCGAGATCTGCGCTTCTCTCGCGGCGCCTTCATTCCTTGAATGCCAGCGCGGGAGGTAGTAATAAGTCGATAGACGCCAGCAAGAGCGATGATAAATCCGGCAATGCCGGCGATGATCACTTGGGTGACCAGACCGACAAAGAGAGTAATGAAGCCCACTGCAATCAGGGTCAGGCTCAAGAGAGGAGAGCGCTTGCTCTTCTTCTGCGATAGCGCAGAGACAAGTTTGGGATCCTCCTGCGAGAGCGCAGCTTCCATCTCTGCAAGTAAGCGCTCTTCGTGTTCAGATAGTGGCATCGTCTTCCCGCGCTCCCTTCAGTAACGGCTTCAGAAAAATCTTAGCCCAGGTGCGGGCTTACGGCTCACCCTCCATTGAACCCGATTGGCTCTCAGATTCGATTAGGCGGGCGGGCTTGAGCGCCCCGCCGCCAAAGCGACGGCGGGCCCGATCGAGGGCTTTATCGACCTGGCGCCACCCCTTCTCCCGCGAACCGAGAGTCAACTGTTCGACCAGATGCTCCTGGCTCTCAAGGTTCTCTAATCGAACTCCCACCAGCCGGACACGTGCCCGCACCAAAGCCAATCCATTAAAAAGGCGACGCACCTGTTCGTAAATCTCTTGGGTGCTATCGGTTGGTAGATCGATCGTCTTTGACCTGGTGATGGTGGTGAAATCGCTAAATCGAATTTTGATCGAAATAGTCCGTGTGACCAATTCTTGATCTCGTAAACGTCGCGCCGCTCGCTCGGTCACTCGAAGAAGTTCGGCGAGCAGCTCTTCATTGTCATCATTATCTCGTGCAAAAGTCTCTTCAGCACCGATACTTTTATCAACCACGCTATCTTCGACCACTCGATAATCTCTACCCCAAGCCAATTCATACAGGCTCTCCCCCTGGCTCGCACCGAGCGCACGAATCAGAGTATTTCGAGGAGTATGCGCGATATCACCAATTGTCTGTAGCCCTAATTGGATGAGTGCATCCGCAGTCTTTGGACCCACTCCCCATAACTCACGAACTGGAAGCGGGTGGAGGAAATCTAAGACGCGATTATCGGGAATCTCTAAAAGTCCATTGGGCTTACATCGCCCCGATGCAAGTTTGGCGATCAACTTAGTCGTTGAGATTCCCACGGAGCAGGTGATTGCCAATTCAGATTCGATACGTGCGCGGATTTGGTTTCCAATTTCGCGTGCATTTCCAATCAGTCTAGTCGCACCTGACACATCAAGAAATGCTTCATCGAGTGAGAGTGGTTCAACTCGCGGCGAAAAATCATTGAAGATTTTCATAACCTCGGCTGAGACTTCACCATATCGATGATGCCTGTTAGGTAAAAAGATCGCATCCGGAGCAAGCCTGCGCGCCTGCGCAACTGGCATCGCCGCACGGATGCCAAAGGTGCGGGCACGATAATTTGCTGAGGTGACTACAGCACGTGGGCCAGCGCCAACGACCACCGCCTTACCCTTGAGCGTTGGATCATCAGCCTCTTCTACTGAGGCGAAGAAAGCATCCATATCAACGTGCAGGATGGTGCTCTGCTTACTCTCATGGGCTATCTCAGGCACTGGCGCTCGATTCTTTTGCCATATTAATAAGAGTATCCATCTGCGCCCGGACAACTGAGATATCGCCACTCTCACGCCAGAGCGAGTACAACTCCCCGAGATCCCATGCACAGTGAGCAAGGATGGAGACTCCGCGCGAGCCGGTTCGACGCAAGGTGCCATGTACCAGTAGGAGTTTCGAGTGGTAGAGGGTTCGCCCAGAGTGGAGTTGGGTATTTTCAAAGAAGGTCGCATCGCTACATCCAGTGCCATCATCGAGGGTGATGAAGATGACCCGTCGACCAGAGCGAACTGGTGGGCTCTGCAGCGCGACTTTGACCCCCGCGACAAGAAGTGGGGTACGTGAGCGATGCGCAAGAAGATCGGCTGCGCGAACTACGCCAAGGGCAGTTAAGAAATGGTGATAGAAGGCGATCAGGTGATGGCTCACATCAAGACCAAGGAGGGCAACCTCATGACGGACCTTCTCGCTCTCTGTCAGGGCGGGTAATCCACTTGCAATCAATGAGCTTTCTTGGTCGTCGAAGAGCAGAGCCATTTGATTGGATGAAGGAGCGCTCCATCGATCTAACTCTTTGTAATGAAGTAAGAGTTCACGTCGATTGATACCGGGATGAAGTTGATCGAATGCGCCAAGGAGAATGAGGTTCTCGACAATAGGTCTAGAGACTCGAGCGCGATAGGTGAAATCGGCGCAATCGATAAATGGACGACCGGAGATAATTTCGCGCATCTGACTCTCATCAATACCCGAGATATCAGAGAGCGCTACTCGGATTCCGTAACTACCATTCACCTCTTCGACGAGATACTCACTCCCAGATCTATTGATATCGAGTGGGAGTGGTCGAACGCCCATCTGTCGCGCCTCATCAAGAAGTAATCGTTTGGGATACATGCCAGGATCATGAGTCAGTAAGCCGGCGATGAAATGTGCGGGGTAATGGGTCTTAAGCCATGCTGATTGATAAGTGGGTAGCGCAAAAGCTGCAGCATGCGCTTTACAGAAACCAAAGGATGCAAAAGCACGAAGGACATCATTGACCTCTTCGACGACGCTGATCGGATATCCACGTTCCTGTCCGCGATTAATGAACCAGGGATAGAACTCGACGCTTCGCTCGGGATCGTTGAGAATGCGGCGATATGACTCGGCTTCGGCAAGTGAAACCCCCGCGATAATGGCGATGATGCGAATGACCTGTTCATGAAATACCACAACGCCCTCAGTCTCAGCGAGGATCTCGTAGAGCGATGGATGAATGAGTCGAGGTGCGCTCCAACCTTGTCTAGCTCGAAGAAAGGGAGTGATCATGTCGCTCTTTACTGGGCCGGGGCGAAAGAGTGAGATATCGATGATGAGATCGTTGAAGGCTTCCGGAGCGAATTTTCCGATTAATTCCCGTTGCCCAGGGCTTTCTATCTGAAAGACGCCGAGCGTCTTGGTGGAACGGATAAGAGTGAAGGTCTTGGCATCATCGAGGGCGATCTCATCGAGCGGAATATCCTTTTTATCGACACGACGAATCTCACTTAATGCATGCGCCATAGCTGATTGCATTCGCACACCAAGAATGTCGAGCTTAAGAAGTCCAACGCTCTCGACATCATCTTTATCCCATTGCGACATTAGATACCCCGAGGCGCCCATTTGACTGGGCATGCGATCAAGGAGTGCGCTATCGGCGAGTATCACTGCACAAGGGTGCATCGAAAGATGGCGTGGCAACTTATCGAGTTGTTGGGCAAGGGTGATTGCCTTACCCATAGGTTCATTAATGGTGAGATGGCGTAGCTCTGGTAGATCGCGGAGCGCGTTGGTGATGTTCTTTGCACGGATATGTGGCAAGGATTTTGCCAAGGTATCGATCTCTTCATGAGGTAGCGCAAGCGCCGCACCCACATCACGAATCGCATGGCGCGCTCGATAGGTCTCGACCATGGCAACTGTCGTCGTTTGCGCAGAGCCATGTGGCCAGGAACCTGCAGGGTTGTATCGAGCGAAGACTTGATCGTAAATCTCTAATCTCCGCGCAGATTCGACATCGATATCGATATCAGGCAAATCAGTGCGGAGCGTGGAACAGAATCGCTCCATCAATAAACCATGTTCGAGTGGATCAACTCCTGA
>SYAM01000026.1 GCA_005787645.1 Actinomycetota bacterium
AAGGCGATGAAGATCTACCACAAGCACAACTTCGATGGTTTCTTCATTGACGACCATGTGCCACATACTCACGGTGATACGCCATGGGGCCATCGTGGCCGCGCATTTGCTAATGGATATATCCAAGCGATGATCGAGGCAGTCAAGAAGGGCTAATCATGCGTTCAGGGCAAGGTGTCTGGATCAGCACCGGGTTTCATGAAGATGCTGTTCTGCAATTCGCTCAGCAATTTGGCTGCACCGATGTAGCACTTCAGTCCTACGACACCTCGGGAATCCCCAATAATGGTGGTAAGTGGGAGAAGTACGACCTAGTGAAGCTGCGTCTCAAGGTGGAAAACCATGGGATGAAGTTAACTGCGCTCGAGAACGTACCAAGTAGTTTTTATGACCACATCATGCTCAACGGGCCACGTCGTGACGAGCAGATCGAAAATATGATCTACACGATCAGAAATATCGCTCGCGCGGGAATTCCCATTTTCGGATACAACTGGGAACCATCCTTGGTCTGGCGCACCCCGTACGAGTTGATTCGTGGCGGTTCGCCAGCAACGGCCTTTAACGAAAAGATGGGCAAGAGTTATCCGCTCACCCATCATCGGGAGTACACCGAAGAGGAGATGTGGGCCAACCTTGAATACTGGATCAAGATCATCACCCCCATCGCCGAGGAAGAGGGGATTCGTCTAGGAATCCATCCCAGTGACCCTCCTGTGCCCTCCCTAGGGGGTGTACCGCGACTCTTCCGATCCTTCGCTGCCTACAAGCGCCTAATCGAGATCTATCCGAGTGATAGCAATGCGATTGAGTTCTGTCAGGGGAGTTTCTCTGAGATGCAAGATGACATCTACGAGATGATCGAATATTTCGCATCCCGTCGAAAGATCCTTTACGTGCACTTCCGCAATGTTTCCAATCCTGTCCCCGACTTCAAAGAGGAGTTCATCAACACGGGCTATGTCGATATGTACAAGGCAATGAAGCTCTACCACAAACATAAATTCGATGGCTTCTTCATGGATGACCATGTGCCACATACTCATGGCGATACCGAATGGGGCCACCGTGGCCGAGCCTTTGCCAATGGTTTTATCCAAGCGATGATTGAGGCGGTGTCGAAACAATGAAGAGAATTCTGATTGCTGAATGCGTTCAAGAGATTGCGTCGTTTAACCCCAATCAGAGTGAATTGGATGCTTTTCGGCTTTCGACTCCCGCACAACTCTTTCCAGAACACCGTCCGTTGCGGACCGAAATTGCAGGAGCGTTGGCCCATTTTGATACCCGAAGCGATGTCGAGCTGGTTCCTGCTTTTGGTGCCCGGTCTATTACCTCTGGCGGATTAACCTCAAAAAGTGCCTGGGAATTTATCTCAAAGAGCTTTTTAGATTCGATTCGCGCTGCTGGGAAAGTGGATGGAATTTATTTCTCACTTCACGGCGCCATGGGTGCCATTGGCGAACTCGATCCAGAGGGCTATCTGCTCGTCGAGACTCGAAAAATTGTCGGAGATGAGATTCCGATTGTGGCCTCGTTTGACCTGCACGGCGTGATCACGGATCCAGTATTAAGAAATTGCAATGCCATCACGGTCTATCACACTTACCCGCACATTGATTTGTATGAGACTGGACAGAGATCTGCACGATTGCTCTTGAAGATTCTTGATGGAGAAGCCAAGCCAGTAACGGCGCGAGTGCGCATTCCTGCTCTTGTACGTGGTGATGAGCTCAAAACAAAGTCAGGATGCTTTGGTAAGCGAGTGAGCGAGACAGTTGCGATTGAAAATTCAGCACAGGGGCTCTCGGGTGGAATCTTCATCGGCAATCCATTCACTGACGTTCCTGATTTAGCATCAAACGTGATTGTCTGCACCAATGGTGATGCCAAGTTAGCTAAAGAGAACGCCGAAAAAATCGCGGCAGAGTTTTGGCGTGATCGCGAGAAGATGCAGGCATTTCTGACACCCGTGAAGGAGGCTGTGCGCCAAGCATGTACGGCCTTTGCCACCAAGGGTGGAACGACCATTCTGGTTGATGCGGCAGATGCGACAAGTTCTGGTGCATGTGGAGATAGCAACGTGCTCTTAGCCGAATTGATGGCACAGGGATTTTCTGGCAGGGCGCTAGTGGCAATTACCGATGCCCCAGTAGTTGCAGCGGCATTCAAGGCTGGTGTCGGAGCCACAATTACAACCTCAGTGGGTGGCGCCATGGATCCTCGCTACACCCCACTTGAGGTCACTGGGCTGGTTCACATGCTTAGCGATGGCGAGTTCAATAGCGAAGTTGAGGGTGACCCTTGGCATGCCGGAAATTGTGCAGTGCTCAAAGTTAAGAATTTCACGCTAGTACTCATGAGCAAGCCGGTGAGCCTTCATAACCGTTCGCTGTATTACTCACATGGACAAGATCCGAAGAAATTCGATCTGGTCGTTGTGAAATCTCCGCACTGTCAAGACCATATGTATTCCTCCTGGGCTACCACTTACATCAATGTTGATGCGCCTGGTGCGACGAGTGCTAATTTGAAATCCTTAGGGCATACCATCTGTCATCGCCCGGTCTTCCCGTTGGATGAGGGAGTGCAATTTACTCCTGAAGCAGTGATGTACTCGCGCTAATTACTTTTTAGTGTACCTACGAGGAACCGAGAGAGTTCATCGGCAGGGCGACGTTGACCTTGATGCTGGGTATTGAATCCCGTAGTTCCGTCATTGCCGCAGAGCGCTTTGATGATCACGGAACCGCCAGGATGTTTATCTATCCACTGCGTGAGATCGTAGACCTTGCCATCGACCACGCTCCAACAATCTTGGGGCGTATTATGAGTAGCAACCTCATTCATGGTGACCGTTCCCGTACTCGAACCTGCAGAAACTTCTAATCCCCCTGCGATTCGAGACTTCCACACTGCTTCTGCTCCAGTGTGGCCAGTGAGAATCGAAAGTCCAATCACTGTGATGCCAACGATAATAGTAAGGATGCCAAGTAGTCCTAAGTTTCTTCCACTGCTCTGCGGATTTTTTCGGTTTGCTCGGTAGAGCACAATTGTCAAAGCTGTGAGTATGAGCGCAGCAATAAAGAGGTAGGTTCCTAAATCAGAGTGTCGTTGAGGTAAGCCGACCCGTTCGGCAAGTGCTTCACCAGATTCTTTTGCAACAAAAGTGGCGATAGTTCCGATGATCACACCGATTGCGC
>SYAM01000027.1 GCA_005787645.1 Actinomycetota bacterium
AACGTTGAAAAAATAGCATCGTAATCATTAAGACCTTTACCTATCACTCCGTGTTTGAAAAAAGATACATATCCGGCACTGCCACCTTCTTCTCGTCTGAGATCTTCGATAGTGCCGTTGGCTAAGTAACGATCACTTGCATGCATTGTCACAACTCGTTGTTTGACTTTTTCGAGCAATTCCAGTGGCTCCTCCCCAGCAGCAATTGCGTTGCTCGGATCGAAGTTCACCCCAAACCACGGCGAATCGATTCGATTTACTAATTCAACGAAAACATCCATCATCTGCGCGAACTCTGGTTCGGTCCAGAAATCATCTTTGTAATGATTCTCCAAAATCAACGTTACCCCTAGGCGCTGCGCTTCAGGTAGGCAGGCCTCGATTGAATCGACGACATACCCCAACCCTTCTTCGCGTGTGATGGTTTTACGACGTTGCCCTGAAAGCACTCGACAGTATTGAGCACCTAGCTCAGCACTCATCCGAATTGAGGCAATTTCTTTTTCAACCTCGCGCGCTCGCCCTGCAGGATCTGGGATGGTGAAATCTGGAGATGCACACATCATCGGAATCACCATTCCAGTTGCTTCAACCGCTTTACGAATCTTTGGCCAATTATTAGGATCCTTCACATCGGCGAAATCGTTATAGAACTCCAGTCCATCAATCTCAAGTTCGGTTGCCAAGTCAATCCATGTATAGATACTCATCTCGCCTGAGACAAGTTGTTTGATAAATCCTTTTGGAAAGGCAGCAATCTTTGGCATCTACAATTTCTCCGGATTTCGTCCGATAATCGAGAACTGCTCTAATTCCACGACAGAACCTGTAAAGGGATATGACTCATCACTCAACCAATAAATGGCTGCATACGCTAAGTTTTCCGGGGTTGACATCGCACCTAAGGGAATGGCATTTCGATCCAAGTTCTTATGCCAACCCACCTCTAGACCACGGGCAACTTGATCGCGGTCTTCACGTTCAGTGAGAATCCAGCCTGGATTAATCAGATTAATTCGTACTCCTGTCACACCAAGCGCATTTGCAAGATTTCGAGTCATTGTTTGCAAGGAACCTTTGCTCATGCTGTAGGCAAGAAGCGTTGATTCACCGGCATATGCGTTGATAGAACCAATATTTAGGACACTTCCCTTGGTTTTCACCAAATGGGGATGGGCAGCCTGGATCAAAAAGAGTGGCGCTTTGGTATTTACTGCAATCGTATTATCAAACCCTGCCGGGGTGATGGCCTTGAGATTGGAACGTTCGATGGTTGCCGCGTTATTGACCAATCCATCAATCTTGCCAAATGCGGCGAGCGCAGCAGCGACGATAACCTCCGGAGAACCCTCGTGCTCTAAATCTGCGATACATAGCGAGGCATAGGGGCCCAAAGAAGCAACTAGCGCGTGCCCCTCGCTCTCATTTATTCCATGGACGAGGACTTGACCACCCTCTTTGACTATGGCACGCGCGATTGCTGCACCAATACCTGAGGTACCTCCGGTGACGATGATGGATTTACCTTCAAGTCGCTTACTCATGGGGTAAGCACCGCCTTCAAAATCTTGCCCGAGTGCATCGCTTCAAATGCCTCTTCCCATTTTTCTAACGGATAAATCCCCCCGAGTACTGGAGTGATATCCAATTGGCCCGTACTCATCATTCGAAGTACGCGCTCCCACATCGGCCAGTTATGACTAAAACTTCCTTGCAAGGTGAGATTTTTTTGCACCAACTGATCGAGCGAGAAATCCAATGGCTGTGGTCCCCAGCCCACCTTTGCAATCCAACCGGCTGGCCGAACAAGGTCGAGGGCAATCTTTAAGGTTGCAGAGATGCCAGCAGAATCGACGACGCCATCAGCACCTAACCCATCAACAGCAGTTGCCCAATTCTTTGCATCACCAATGATTACTTCACATCCATATTCTTCTGCTGCTTTGAGTCGCTCACGATCGCGCTCGAGTCCAACAACAGCAACCTCGGCGCCAGATAGCTTGGCCATTGCTCCACAAAGGACGCCAATTGGACCCGGACCAAGCACAACTACTCGATCGCCAGGCTTTATATATCCGGGGGAAATCACAGCGCTGTACGCAACCGAACAGGGTTCAGTGAGCGCAGCATGTTCAAACGGGACATTCTCAGGAATTTTATGTAAGCACCTTGCCGGCACCTTCACATACTTGGTCATCGCACCGTTGACACCGTAACCAAAGCCTTTTCGAGAGGGATCCAAGTTGTAGCGGCCAATTCTCGTCATCGGGGAGTTGTGATCGATTATTGCTGCAGTCTCGCTCACTACTCGATCGCCAATCTTCCAACTCAGAACGCTTGCACCAACTTCGACGATTCTTCCGCCAAATTCGTGGCCCAAGACCACTGGGTAATTAACAGGCCAACTATGGGAAGCGGTCCATTGATGAAGATCGCTCCCACAGACGCTTACCGCGGCAACTTCGACCAGAACATCATCAGATCCGATAGTTGGTTTGGCAACCTCTCGAAGTTCCACGCTATAGGGTTCGAGGCCAAAATTCACTACCCCTAAGTCACCCATTCTTTTTCTCCCCTTTCACTGGGACATCGCCATAGGCGTGAACGCGATCGCATATCTTTCGCAATACATCCTCTACATTTCCCGCGCCTCTACTGAACGAATCTGCATCGATAGCAAGTGGTGCACCAATGACAACTAGCGGCGCACCATATTCGGGGCTTTTGATTGCTTGCTCCAAGCTCAATCCACCAACTGCCTGCACTGGTACGGATACTGCATCCACAACTTCACGTAATTGATCGAGCGGATTGGGAGCGCGCTCACCTCGTGCGGCAATTCCGCGACGCTCGTCGTATCCAATGTGATGGATTACCATGTCGCATCCGAGTTCCTCTAATTCTCGTGCACCGAGAATCATGTCTGGACACCCTAGGTTGTCTCCCATTACAACTGCGCCAAAATCTTTCCCTGCTTGGACTACACATTTAATAGTCTCAGGATGGGCGCGCGCCATTACCACCACATGCGTTGCACCCGCCTTTGCCATCATCTCTGCTTCGAGATAGCCACCATCCATAGTTTTGAGATCGGCAACAATCGGCGTATCAGGAAACTCTTTTCGTAGCGCCTTCACGCCGTGAAGACCTTCAGCAAGGATGAATGGAGTCCCCGCTTCTAGCCAATCAACACCCGCGCGCATCGCCGTGTGGGCCATCTCCATCGCCTCATTGATATCTGTCAGATCCAGAGAAACCTGAACGATAGGCCGCATGCTTCAACCCTACTACTGCGCGCTACTGACTTTCTAGATTCTCGAGAAGTCAAAGGTTCTCTAGCTTGTCCAACAAGTTGAGCCACTCG
>SYAM01000122.1 GCA_005787645.1 Actinomycetota bacterium
GCGACGAGTGGCGCCACCGGACTTGATGGTTCCTGCCGATGCATCAGCCCCTCGCATAAACGAGACTGGACCAGATGCGGTACCGCCTGATTTGAGAAGCTCTTTGGAGGAGCGAATACGGGAGAGGTTAAGACCTGCACCTGAACCACCCTTGAAGATCATGCCTTCTTCGCGATACCAGTTGAGGATCGAATCCATGGTGTCATCGACCGAGAGGATGAAACAGGCGCTTACCTGTTGTGGAGCAGCTGTTCCTACGTTGAACCAGACGGGAGAGTTAAAGGAGAAGACCTGATGCAAGAGCATCCAGGTAAGTTCATGTTCGAAGATTTCCGCATCCACTTCGGTAGCGAAATAACCAAATTCTTTTCCAGCTTTTGTGTAGGTGAGCACTACGCGATCAATGACCTGCTTGAGCGACCACTCGCGGTTCTCATAACCCACTGCGCCACGGAAGTACTTGGTGGTGACGATAGTTGACGCATTCACCGACCAGAAGTCAGCGAATTCAACTCCACGCTGTTCGAAGACAACCTCACCGGTCTTCCAATTGTTCTGCACGACATCGCGTCGCTCCCAGGTCACCTCATCGTATGGATGAACTCCTGCAGTGGTGTAGATACGTTCCACTTTGAGTCCAGCGCCACGCTTGCTCCCGGCCCGGTTTACGACTGTGTCTGACATTTCCTTTTCCTCTTTCTCCTCTGGTTTAACTCTCTCTTTAACTCTTACTTAATTCACGAGAATCTTCTACTTTATTCCCGCTTTTACTATCGCTTTCTCTATCATTTTCATTTTCATTTTCTATCTCATTCTTTTCAAACGGTAATGCGCGAAGAAGAGCAATCTCTCCCTCGAAATCATCTAGTGAGTTGAAGTTGCGATAGACCGATGCATACCGGAGGTACGCAACTTCGTCGAGCTCCCGCAACGGTGCAAGAATTGCCATGCCCACCTCTTGCGCCTCAATTTCAGCCTGCCCAGTTGCACGAAGATTTTCTTCAACGCGTTGGGCTAGGAGCGCGAGATCATCATTATTGACGGGGCGTCCTTGACATGCTTTTCGCACACCCGCAATGACCTTCTCGCGGCTAAAGGGCTCAGTCGCTCCGCTTCGCTTGATCACCGAGAGGATTGCCATCTCCTGGGTGGTAAAGCGCTTGCCACAGATGGTGCATTCACGGCGACGGCGAATGGAGCTGCCCTCATCGATTGGGCGCGAGTCAACGACCCTGCTATCGGCCTGGCGGCAATAGGGACAGTTCACTGGCACCCCCTTACAACGTGAAACGGTGGTTATCGAAACTTATATAGCTACTCAGGTGTCCTCGAAATGAGCCAGAATCGCGCTGCCTTGGGGACAAGGCTGTGGAGGACCTGGGGAGTAGTAGGCACAACCTGTGGATTAACTACACCGTTGTTACTACTACATCTAGTGGGAACAGTAGAGCAATGGTCGAGGGTTCGCAAGAGGAGAATCGGTGTGTCGCGAAGAAAATTTTTCTTCCCTCAAGCGGTGGGGATGAGAAGCTCTTGGCCGCTGCGCAATTCAGAGGAGGAGAGGTTATTGAGTTCCAGGATCAGGGCCACGATATCGCCGGTGCGAGCGCTAAAGCCTGGCGCGATCTGTCGGGCAATTGAC
Organism: Actinomycetota bacterium; assembly: GCA_005787645.1. Classification (GTDB taxonomy): domain Bacteria; phylum Actinomycetota; class Actinomycetes; order Nanopelagicales; family Nanopelagicaceae; genus IMCC26077. The sequence goes on from SYAM01000122.1 coordinate 1,643, forward strand.
CAGAGGCTCTCCCCTGGCAGAACAGTAATCTGCTCATAATCCCTCACAACACTCACTGAATCTGAGCCTTCATTACTACCTAGAGCGGTACTGGCAGAGATAAGAGAGAGGGCCACCACCAACCCTGAAGCGCCCAGGAGAAAGCGCCCACGGGCTGTTAAGCGGGTCGTACCGCCTCTGGCAGGGGAAGTTGCCATCGTAAACTCCTCATTTAGAACGGATGTTCGAAGTAAACCTCAATCAACCCCCCTTTGTCAAGAAAATTTCGAACAGGTGTTTGAATATTTCACCCTTTCCCCTTACCCTAGAGGACATGACCAAGAAAACAGCCCCCATCACCGAGCTTCCCGACGGCCCAGCCAATGAGGAGGGGCTCACCCCTCGTCAGATGAAAATTCTTGAGGTAATCCAGAGCGCCCTCGACTCCCAGGGCTACCCGCCCTCCATGCGTGAGATTGGAATTGCCGCAGGCCTCTCCTCTCCCTCAAGTGTTAAGTATCAACTCGAGGTTCTTGAGGAGAAGGGGTGGATTCGTCGAGATCCAACTCGCGGTCGCGCGTTGGAAATTCTCCTTCCCAATAGTGAAGGCACAGACCCAGATGCAGTAGAAGCGATTGCGATGGATCAGATGCGGGCGGTGCCTCTTGTGGGGCGTATCGCTGCAGGTGGTCCAATACTCGCGGAGCAGTCAATCGAAGAGACATTCCCACTTCCTGCATCCCTTGTTGGACAAGGCGAACTCTTCATGCTCAAAGTCGTTGGTGATTCGATGATTGATGCTGCAATTTGCGATGGAGATTTTGTAGTAATTCGCGCACAGAAAACTTGTGAAAAAGGCGAAATCGTCGCTGCCATGATTGATGGCGAGGCAACAGTCAAGACGTTCTCGCGGCGCGACGGAAAGATCTGGTTGCTTCCCGCCAATCCCAACTTCTCCCCCATTCCAGGCGATAACGCCGAGATTTTGGGGAAAGTAACTGCCGTACTTCGCTCAGTTCGCTAGATTCCTTTAAGCGCTAAAACGCTCTAACGCAGAGGCAAGGCGCGCATCCACTAGGGCGCGTACGTGAGTGCCATCCTCCATGTGCTCTTCAGTAAAAATCTCGCCACGTTCATGGATCTCATGAAGTAGATCTCCACGTGTGTAGGGGATAACAGCACGCACTTCTACATCCGGATGTGGAAGCGCGCTCTCGATAGCCGATAACAATTCAGGAATCCCAAAACCAGTATGGGCAGAGATCGGGATGCTCCCTGGGAATTGTTGAACTAATTTCACGATTCGATGTGGATCTGAGATATCTACTTTATTGATCACGATGATTTCAGGAATCTTCGAGGCGCCAATCTCATCTATGACTTGATGCACTGCTCGAACTTGCTCTAGTGGTTCTGGATGGGAGCCATCAACAAGGTGGAGAATCACATCTGCATTGGATACCTCCTCAAGCGTGGACTTGAAGGCATCAACGAGTTGGTGCGGTAAGTGACTGACAAAACCAACGGTGTCGGTAAGGGTGTAGACGCGACCATCACCTCCCTCCACACGACGGGTCGTGGGGTCTAGGGTGGCGAAGAGTGCATTCTCAACGAGAACTCCCGCGCCCGTTAAACGATTAAGAAGAGATGATTTACCTGCGTTGGTGTACCCGGCAATTGCAACGGATGGAATCCGATGGCGAATTCGCTCCTGACGTTTGGTATCGCGAGCAACTTTCATCTCAGCTATCTCCCGCCGTAACTTTGCCATTCGATCTCGAATGCGGCGGCGATCAATTTCTATCTTTGTCTCACCAGGGCCTCGACCACCGATACCTACGCCTCCGGCACCGCCGGCACCGGCGCGACCACCCACCTGGCGCGAAAGAGATTCACCCCAACCACGAAGGCGCGGTAAGAGATATGAGATCTGTGCAAGTTCCACTTGTGCTTTACCTTCACGGCTTTTTGCATGCTGAGCGAAGATATCGAGAATGAGCGCTGTTCTATCGACTACTTTTACTTTCACACGATCTTCTAATTGTCGAAGTTGGCCAGGTGAAAGTTCACCATCGCAGATCACCGTATCCGCTTTAGTCGCTGAAACTATCCCTTTTAATTCACTCACCTTGCCCGAGCCAACAAACGTTGCCGGATCGGGTTTATCTCTCCTCTGAATGATTCCTTCAAGAACTTGCGAACCAGCGGTCTCTGCTAGCGCTGCTAATTCTTTTAGAGAATTCTCAGCATGCTCAGCGGTACCTTCGGTCCACACTCCCACAAGTACCACTCGCTCCAATCGAAGTGAGCGATATTCGGCTTCAGAGATATCCTCAAGTTCAGTGGAGATTCCCGCTACACGTCTAAGCGCTTTTCGTTCCGAAAGTTCCTCGCTTAACTCTCCTGCATCGAAATCAATTCGCGCCTGCTCATTCTCTTGCAACAAACGTTGATAGAGCTCCTCTGAACTCAAAGGCTAACCTCATGCTCCCTGAGTAGAACCGCAGGCCCGGTAAGCACAGCATTCGAATGGCCGTCGATTTCCACTGTAAGGGTGCCCCCTGGAACATGCACCGTCCATCGCGATGGCAATCTCTTATTGCGGTGCAGGGTCGAAGCAAGGGCCACCGCGCAGACTCCGGTGCCGCAGGATCGAGTCTCCCCTGAGCCGCGCTCGTGCACGCGCATCCTTACCTCATCCTCATTGAGAACTTCGACGAACTCGACATTTGTCCCCTCAGGAAATGCATCCTCCGGTGAAATGCGCGGTGCATGAGTAAGTGATCCCACCTGATCAAGGGATTGAACAAATGCAACAGCATGTGGATTGCCCACCTCTATGTGAAGGGCCTCCCACTCATGCCCGTTCTGAATGATGGTGACCTCATCGGGGATCTCTTCGACCTTCCCCATATTCACCGAGATCTCTCCCGACTCTGGCACGGCAAGGAACTTCTTTCCCGCGCGGGTATCGATAGGAAAGAGTCCAGGGGCGAGGATCTTATGATCGACTAAATATCGCGCCATCACGCGAATCCCATTGCCACACATCTCCGCCAATGAGCCATCGCTATTTCGATAATCCATAAACCAGATCTCATTTTTTCGGATCATACGAATGAAACCATCAGCCCCTATTCCAGAGCTTCGATTACAGAGATGCGCGATTGTCTCAGGCGTTATCTGAATCTGGTCAGCCTCATCAAGAAGGAGGAGAAAATCATTCTCCGTGCCATGCCCGTATGTAAGAGTCGCGGTACCCATTAACTCCAGATAGTACGGGTTGAGAGTGGCTTAGCGCTTGGCGATAGCTCCGGTTGCCGCGCTCTTGTAGGCGAGTTCAAGCGCATCGACAGTAATTGCGCCTAACTCTCCGGGAGCCATATTTGCCTCTTTCTTTCCGAGGGCGACATCGACCAGTCCATTTGCTGGTCCAAAGAAGATGTAATGGCCAGCATCAGGTGCCACATTTGGTTGATAGATGGTGCCATCGTTGTAGTAGATGTAAACATAGGAGCGATTAAGGTCAATCAAGAATTGCCCTTCACTGCCAACGGCATGGACTACCACTTCGTGAATATTCTTATTTGCTCCCAGATGTGCAGAGGCTCCAGACATGGTGCCAATCGCACCATCCTCGAACTTATAAATCACTGCATCATGGAGATCTACTGGAGCGTTAAGCGGGGCCGCCATAAAGGCCATCGCTTCTTTTACACGCGCAGGATAGAGACGGAAAGCCAGTCCGAGGGCATGGGTCAATTGCGCTTGACCATAACCACCGCCGGAGACCTTGGGGTCGGTCCAGGTGCTCTGCTCAGGAATTTGCTCGGGAGATGCATCGGGATAAGCGCCAGTATTACTGAGCAATTCCCGAGTCTGTGATGCCATTTGGATAGACATCGATTCGAGTTTGCCAATACCGCGCTTTTGTAATTGTAGATACATATCTTGAATCATCTTTTGATAGTTCCAACCAAAACTTAAAAGAAGTTCGCGATCTGCCTTCTTCGCAGTGTCGACAAGATCCCACGCATCAGCGCTAGTAATGGTCATTGGTTTCTCACAGAGCACATGTGCCCCTGAAAGCAAGGCAGCCTTGGAGTGCTCATGGTGCAGTCCGGAAGGTGAAGAGACCACGATGATGTCGAGATCTTGTTTGATGACATCGTGATAATCCTCAGTGGCAACGGATGCGCCATATTGGTTAGCGAGCTTCTTCAGAAGATCATCGCCTTTTCGGCAGATTGCGACAATCTCTACCTCATCACGCTTTGAGATTGCTGGTAGGTGTGCCATTGTCGCCCACGAACCTGCTCCGATAAATCCCGCTCGTAACTTAGCCATAGTTGCGCTCTCCTATTTCGTGAGAAATGAATACGAATTAATCGTGATGCCAGACTTCGCGATAGGAGAGAAGATTTCCCTCACGATCGGTGATGTGGCGAATGATGTCCTTGAAAGATTCCTGCCAGCGCGCATTAACTTCAGTTGCGCCCATCTTTTTCGCGGCGGTTGCCACATTTGGAACGGCTTCACAGTAGCCAACAACAGTTGTTCCATTGCGAAAGAGCGTGTAATTGGTCCAACCACATTCAGTCAGGGCCTGTGCCATATCGGGCCAGAGCTCATCGTGTCGCTTGTCGTACTCAGCCTCTTTACCTTCATAAATATAGATGAAGAAAAGTAATCGCTCCATGATCAGACTCCTTAGTGATTCGTAACTGTTACGCGTCTGCCTTTACCTACGTTTAGATGCCAGTCGCTCTCGAGTAGCGTCGAACGAAACTGCCAAGATCAACATGAGACCTTGCGCCACGCGCTGCCAGAACGTTGGTACATCGAGAAGGATAAGGCCGTTGTTAAGGACTCCGATAGTGGTTAGACCAATAATGGTTCCCCACATAGTTCCTCTGCCACCGGCAAGGCTTGCACCACCTAGAACGATCGCGGTAATTACCTCAAGCTCTAGACCCCGCGCCGCATTAGGGTCACCCGCGGAGAGCTGTGAGGTCAAAATTGCCCCGGCCAACGCCGATGATAGCCCCGAGAGAATAAAACTCGCGAAGAGAATTCGATTGCTACGGATTCCCACTACACGAGCTGCGTTGGGATTTGAACCAATCGCATAGAGCGAACGACCAAAACGAGTGCGTCGCAAAGTGATGATTCCAATAACCGCAATAAAGAAGAAGATGAAAATCGGAAGCGGAATGCCTGCAGGTTGCGCAGTTCCCAGCCACTCGAAGTTCTTCATCATCAATGTCTGACCATTTCCAATGAGAAGCGCGATGCCGTAGAGCGTGGCAAGGGTTCCCAGGGTAGTGATGAGCGAATTCACTCCGACAACTGTGACAAAGAAACCATTGACAATGCCAAGGACTAGACCAAAGGCAAGGACAGCAAATAGACCAGTTGTGATGCCGTAGTCATTCACGACATTTGCCAGGATCATTCCCGAGACGGCCGCTGCAGATCCAACGGAGAGATCAACCTGTCCTGCAATCATCAGCATAGTTCCCGGAACGCAGATGATTCCTGTGACCGCCAAAGCAACAAAGATGTTTTTGAAGTTATCAGGATCAAGGAAGTAAGGGCTCGTAACGGTAAAGAAAACCGTTAGCAGAACGAGGAAGCCGAGCAGAGGTGCCACATCTGGGATGCGGCGACGGCTCTTAGCCTGTTCCTGCTCTAGTTCAGTGTCTTTGCGATTGCTCATGAGACCTATAGCTCCTAACTCGATGCTGCAATTAACTTACTGGCTTCAACGGAATTTCCGGTGAGCTCTGACACCACTTCACCGCGCGACATGACAAGAGCGCGATCTGCCAAAAGAACTACCTCTTCATAATCTGATGTTGCAACGAGTACAGCCATGCCACTTGATTGTGCCTGCTCTCGAATAATCTCGTAGATATCGCGCCGAGCACCCACATCCACGCCACGGGTAGGTTCCACCAGAAGCAGGATTTTCACCTGCGCCTCAAACCAGCGAGCAAGAAGCACCTTCTGCTGATTTCCACCCGAGAGCGTCGAGATTGTCTGTGTCGATCCGCGCGAAACGATTCGAAGCGCTTCCGCCCATCGCGAAAAAGCTTGATGCTCTAACAACCGATTAACAAAACCGAATCGACCCATCTTCTGCCAAGAGCGAACTGCCAAATTCTCTGCAACTGAGCGGACCGGGAAGGAGCCAAGGCGTTGTCGATCAGCAGGTAGATATCCAATTGCTTGATCTGCCGAATCGCCAGCACTTTTGGCTTTGTATTCTCTCCCAAAAATTTCTGCTCTTCCACTCGTAATTGGCCGTAAACCAAAGAGAGATTCGCAAATTTCTGCCGTTCCGGAACCAATTTTTCCAAACAAGGCAAGAACTTCACCTTTGTTTACTGTGAAGTCCACGTTGGTGAATTCGGCAAAACTGGTGAGGCCTGAGACTTTGAGCGCAGGCTCTGAAGTTTCATGATGTTGTGGGCGCACATTTTTCTCAGATGCATGGCCCAACATCGCGGCAACGAGATCTTCCCGTGAAGCCTTCTTTGCATCCACAGTCAACACTGAAGACCCATCACGAAGAACTTGCACTCGATCAGCAACTCGGGCGACTTCATCAAGGCGATGGGTAATATAAATCATTCCCACTCCCTCTTCACGAAGTTGGTCCATGACAGAGAAGAGACGTTCTACTTCTACATTTGACAGCGCGGCAGTTGGCTCATCCAAGACTAATACTTTTGTATCTTGGGTAAGGGCGCGGGCAATTTCCAATAATTGGCGCTCTCCTACCCGAAGTTGTCCTGCGATGGCGTCCACGGGAATATCGACCTCAAGACGATCGAGGACCGCTTGCGCTTTCTTCGCCATCTCAGACCATCCGACAAATGGACCTGAGTGCGGCCACTGCCCAAGAAAAATATTTTCGGCCACAGTAAGTGCTGGTGCGTCATTCAATTCTTGAAAAATCATTCGGACGCCAAGTTGGCGAGCCTGATAAACATCAAGCTTCGCCAACTTGGTTCCTCTAATCTCGATCGAGCCACTAGTAGGTTCGATATCGCCTGCGAGAATCTTCACGAGCGTAGATTTTCCTGCGCCATTTTCGCCAAGAAGTGCGAGGACTTCTCCGGCGCCTAGGGTCAGATCTACTCCATGAAGGACTTCCACTCCACTAAAGGACTTATGGATGCCGTGCAACGATACAAGTTCGTTACTCATTCTCTTGGCTACCTTTCCCAAAACCTAGTGGCTACTACCGATGGTACTTATCTAAAGGACTTCTTTATCCGCTGCTAATGCAATTAGCAGGAGATCTTTCCGAAGTTCTTTTCGATGTTGGAACCATTGATAGCAACGTGCTTGACCTTGAGCTGGAATGGAACCTTCTTGCCCTTGATTAGATCAAGGAGGTAAGGAACCACGATCTCGCCGTAGCGCTCTGGGAAGTATGCAGTTGCGCCGAGCCAGTTTGGATTGCTCTTGATATCGCACCAAACGGACTTCTCAGCTCCCTGGCTGCCAGCCCAGATGTCCTTCTCGCGGCCAACTTGCTTAGCAGCAGAGAATGCACCTTGGATGCCTTGGTCATTGATAGCAACAACGATGATCTTGTTCTTGCCTGGAAGAGTAGTAAGTGCAGCTGGCATGACTTCGAGAGCCTTGTCCAAACGACCTGCATCGTACTTCTTCAACTTGTCAGCTGGGATCGCGCCGCAAACGCTGGCAAAGCCAGAGCGGTATCCACCCATGCGAAGTTCGTTAGCAATACCTACACCGTAATCTTCAAGTGAGATGAAAGCATCGTATTCGCAGTTGAAGTTCTTCTTGAAGTACTCGCCAATTGCTTTGCCGGTGGTTGCACCAGCGTTTGCATTGTCAGCACCCATGAATGCTGATTGGCAAGGATCTTGCTCGATATCAATTGCGATAACTGGAACTTGTGGACCAGCCTTACAGATTGCAGGTGCTGCATCTGCAACAGCGTTGAAGTTTGCATAGCCCTGAACCTTCTTCAATTTGAAGGTCTTTGCGCAAGCAAGTGCGAGGTCAGCCTTGAGCTTGCCGTCGCAGAAGACGAGCTTTGCGCCAGCCTTCTTTGCTTCGCGAGCAATTGAATCGTGTACATCTTTACCGAATCCAATTGCATCGTCGAGCCCGATCATACCAATTGTGATTCCCTTACCGCTGTTCTTCACTGCCTTGCGGAAATCAACGCCACCTGCACTTGCAGGGACAGTTTGAAGCGCAAAGAGTGAGACGATCGCGGCAACAGCAGCAAGAACGCGAACGCTCTTTGATCCTGTTATTTTCACGTGATACCCCTTTTCATTACAACCGGCAACGTTTCCGAATTCCTCGGAGTAGACCCGGATTGGTTGAAGCAACCCAACCGCACCCCCAATGTGAGGTCAAGGAAGGGGCGCGCTCATGTCAGCATCGTTATACATTCGTTACCTACGAATTTCCAGAACTAGCGAGGAGACTTTCCAGAAGTGCCTGCCGATCTCCCGCCAACCATGAGATTCGTGGGTCCCGGGTAAACCAGGTCCCCTGCCGGCGGGCATATTGGCGAGTGCTCACAATGGTCTCCTCTAGGGCGTTTGCTAGGGAAATCTGACCCTCCAAAGCAGCAAGCACCTGGGCATATCCGATCGCCGCCCTGGCAGTGCGCCCTTCGCGTAAACCTCTTGCGATCAACTCCTCAACTTCTGCTACGAAACCAGCCCGCCACATCTGCGCAACCCGATTTGTAATTCGCTCATGTAACAGTTCACGATCCACGCGAATGGCAAATTGCAAAGCCTGTGGGTAGTAACTCTTCTCATCACGTGGTAATGAGGCTGCGTACGGTTCGCCAGTTAATTCAATAACCTCAAGTGCGCGAATTACTCGCCGCACATTCTGCTCTGGGATGAGCGCGGCGGCATCGCTGTCGATCTTCGCTAACCGGGCGTGCATGACTGAAGCACCGAACTCTTCTGCCTCCGCGAACAACCGCTCGCGCACAAGCGGATCACGATCTGGGAAATTCAATTCATCAATGAGCGCCTTTATGTAAAGCCCAGTACCACCAACAACTACAACGGGAATATTCTCGGCGAGTAGCGAATCGATAAGTGCCCGCGCATCTCGTTGGTAATCTGCAACCGAACTCTCTCGAGCAACGTCGAGCACATCGAGCATGTGGTGCGGGATGCCGCGACGCTCAGCGAGTGGGACTTTTGCAGTACCTATATCCATCCCCTGATACAGCTGCATCGAATCAGCGTTAACGATATGCGCGCCGATTCGCTCAGCCACATCGATAGCAAGTGAGCTCTTTCCGCTAGCAGTTGCACCACCAATAACGATCAGGGTCATGCGTGCGCGTTGGCGATTCGGAAGGTTGGCATCCCCAGTGAAATCGCCTGCGCTCGCTCAACGGCTGCAGCGCTTCCGGGGGTCGATTCAATCGAGATTGGCAATCCTGCGGCAATTACATGGTGGGGCGCTGCTTCGGTAACAAATGTGCGCACCAAGTCCCCAGGCATTGGTCGATCATCTGATTCAAAATTGAGATGTACTAATCGAAAATCTTCTGAGCGCCCAGCAACTCGACCGCGCTCTGCATCGCGTCTACCAACATGATCGCTAATCAGCACCTCTAC
>SYAM01000028.1 GCA_005787645.1 Actinomycetota bacterium
AGGTTTCTCCATTACCAGTGCATCGCCAAAGCGGGCGTAATACCCAACGCGACGCGAGATTTCAGTGAAACCATTCTTTGCATATAACGCTCGAGCGGGTTCATTCCCATCGCGCACTTCAAGGAGCAGGCTAGATGCGCCTAAGTTCAATGCTTTCTCGATGACATGATCGAGTAATCGTTGACCCAAACCACGCCCTTGATACTCCTTCGCCACGGCTAGGGTATGAATATCCACTGGCTCGCCAACGTCAGTAAATGCGATACCTGCATAGCCAACGATCTGCGGTCGCACTCCGCTCTGATCTTCGATCACGATGTAGTAGCGAGAACGTGGAACTAAATGTAACTCCTCCTTGAATTGCCCGATGGTCCACGGATCAGGGAAGAGCTCTCGCTCAATCGAGAGAATCTCACCCAAGTCGAAGGTTCGAAGTTCGCGCAGATGAATCGAGGTCAATGGTGCTAATGCTGCATCCGGTTTACGTAAATACAATGGCTCGGTTCTCACTGAACGAGGGTTATTTGCTGCGCGAGACAACCCTAGGGGGGTAGGAAATGCATCAACAATTCCCAAGGGAACCTGATCGACTTTAGATATAGAAATCTCAGAGATCCGTTGGTTGTTCTCGTCATACGTTGCCCAGTAACGTTCTTTTCGGCGCGCATCGAGTGAGATAACCGTGTGCTGGTTTAATTGAAGAGATTGTGCAATCGCATCAAGTGAGACCACCCCTATCCATGGAATTCCACGCGCCTTTGCAAACCCTTGTGCAAAGATGATGCCAACGCGCAAACCAGTGAATGGTCCTGGTCCCATTCCGACAATCACATGATCCACCTCTGCTAAGCCCTCGGCTTTGCTCACCAATTCACCGAGCGCTCCCCCATGAGAGGTGGCACCGTCAATTGAACCCGACCAGATAATGTCATCACCTTCGACGACACCGACGATTGTTTTGGCGCTCGATGTGTCGATTGTTAGCGCTCGTCTCATATAACTAACTCGCTCCAACGGGCATCAGAACCTGAAATTGCGAGAGTACGAGACTCTCCCTCTCCGATTTCAATCGCGACATGTAAGCCAGCACCGGTGAGATCAAATTGCTTGCCCCATTCGATGATAGTAAGCGAACTCTCGATTTCGATATCGAGCTCTTCGAAAGCTTGACCTGGATTTGCTAAATCGAGGAGGCGATAGGCATCGATGTGATTAATTGAAAAATCACCTTGGTAACTCTTCATCATCACGAAAGTAGGCGAAGTCACTTCACCTTGCACATGCAGTGCGCGCAGAATGTGTTGCGCAAGAAAAGTCTTTCCTGCCCCCAGTGGGCCATCAAGGAGCAGTAAATCCCCCACGCGTAATTGGGCGGCAAGCGAAATCCCAAAATCTCGCATCTGCTCCGCTGAGTCGACTTCTAGGTGCTTTCGCATAATGCCTAGAGGGTACCGCTAAGCCCTAGCGTTTCTTATATCCCGTTGGACACTTAGGAGAATTGCCTGAGACTTTTTTGCTGATTTTTCCCTTGATGCACGTGATGGTTACAATCTTTTTCACCAGAGCATTAGCTTGAACTTTTGCCTGTGAGAGTTTCACTGAAATGGTTGGGTCAGAGAAAGTAAATCCGTATGCAGAGAGTTTGATCCAGCCATTACCTTCGGTCATCGCTGTTGTAGCAGCTTTTTGATCAGCTTCGCTGGTAACGGAAATACTTGCCTGGATTGGTGCATTGGAAAAACCGTATAAGCATCGTGCTGCATCGCTTCTAATCAGTAAATCGTAAGTTCCTTCTACAAGAGATTTACCATCTGGCATGTAGTGCATACCCGCGACTTTATAATTAAGCGTGCCATCTTTATAACTTGGTGAGTTTCCGTTAAAACCCATTGCATTGGTGCTTACTATTCCAACAACCCTCGAAGAGTCCTGCAGGCACTTGTTCTCATTTCCCCAATTGGTGGAGTTCACTGTCCACAAGGTGTTAAAGCCAGCGGCTTTGTCAGAAACTAGCGGACGAAAATAATCTAGATACTCAAATATGTCCGATTGATCAGCGCCGGCAGGGGTGGTGTTATTTACCTGTCCGTTGTTCTGCCACCACTTATTCTCACGCGGGGTGAAATTTCCTTTTAACTTCGAATAAGCAATGGTAGGCACCGAGACTGGCTGGCCTTCAACAATCACACGATTATTAGTGTTTGAGAATTTGCTAATTCCAACTTGGGGATCCTTTAGCCGTGCCTTATACCAACCAGTGACCTCATTAGTGAGCCTTACCGTAAGGCGATAGCGCGCACCTTTGGGGAATTCCATTGCAAATCCTGCTTTTCCATTTTCAGACCACGTTGTCTCACGAGTCCCACCCCATTCCATTCTCGAATTGGGTGGCGCATCTCTATTTATTTTAGGCGCGGTGTAGTTACCGACCTCTTCACGATATGGAATTACGCCAAACGCAATATTGCTGACCTGGAATTTTTTCGTGTCTGGACTGTAGAAAACCGAGTAGACCACATTCGTTAGGTAAGACTGATTTTTGGAGTTTTTCACTGTTGAGTCATCCCAGAGCGAAGCAGAGGCGCCACCGAGATAATTGAGTTTTGGATCTGCAACTTGCCTCAGGCCGCTTTCTAGCATCCTCAGATGTTTAGCCCCAGAGAAACTTTCGCTATCGTAGGAAATTTCAAAGTTCTCAATACAGTTCTCTGCACTATCACTTCCACAATATGGAAGCACGGACATCCCCACAATTCCCCTACTATCGGGCCCCCACTTTGCGCTCGCAAAATCGCACGTGGGGTCTTCTGTTGAGTAGCAATAAAGCCATTCACCACGAACGCCAATTTCTTCAACCGCAGGCGGCTGCAAGCTGAGTGTCGAATGC
>SYAM01000029.1 GCA_005787645.1 Actinomycetota bacterium
ACAAATAATGATTTGCTATCCGCGCTCCACCAGAAGCCATGATGACGATTCATCTCTTCACTAGCAACGAACTCTGCGGTGCCGTAAAAGACTTCCTCATTTTCTGGCCTGCAGAGAACTTCGACCTTGCCACCACGTGAAAGATGGAGTTCGCCCTCCGGAGTGATGTAGGCGATTGCTTTGCCATCGGGGGAGAGTTGTGGGTCGATTACCACTCCCGCGCTCGGCTGTTCCATTAATTTTTTACTGGAAATTTCAAATGAATAGAGTTTCCCCGAGAGGACAAAGGCAACTGTCTCGCACTTCTGGTCTGTGGAGTACGAAATGATTCCTCCGGCAGCCTCTCGAGTCCGTTCGCGACGGGCGCGTTCCTCAGCAGAGAGACGTTCTTCACCGTCAACCAGGAGGTGGAGTGGATCCACAAGAAGCTCCTCGACATCGGTGCGAATGTCATATTGATAGAGACGTCCGATTCGGTCAGTGCCTGCCAGGCTTCGTACAAAAAGTACCCGTTGGCCATCAGGCGAGAGGGTGAAAGTTCGTGGCGCTCCAAGTGAGAAGCGTTGAGTCTTTGCAGAGTGGCGTGGAAACGAGAGTTGCGACATGGCGACCATAGGAAATCACCGTACCCTTTCCTCCATGAAATCGGCCAGACCTAAACGCCTTTTGCTGGTCCATGCACATCCTGATGATGAGACCATCAATAATGGTGTGACAATGGCGAAATACGCGGATGAGGGAGTCGAAGTAGCGCTCGTAACCTGCACTCGTGGAGAAGAGGGCGAGATACTCGTGCCTGAACTGGCTGAAGCTGCTAGCGATAAAGAGGATCGATTAGCGGAGATTCGTGAGCAAGAGTTAGCCAACGCGCTCTCTTCGTTAGGAGTTCGTAAGCATTGGTTCTTAGGCGCGCCAAATATCTTCTATCGAGATAGCGGCATGATGGGAATGCCGCAGAATTCACGTGATGATGTCTTTTGGAGCGCCGACCTGCTCGAAGCATCTGATGTGCTCTCTGATTACATCGTGCATTTCAAGCCACAGGTATTGATTACTTACGACGAATTTGGAGGATATGGCCATCCCGATCATATTCAGGCCCATCGAGTCGCGATGAAAGCCTCCGAGATTAGCGCAGCACGTGGTTGGGAAATTCAAAAGATCTATTGGAACATCTTGCCGCGATCTGTCGTACAGCAGGGCATGGATGCAATGGAAGCAATCGGATCAGATTTCTTTGGTTTTGAATCTATCGATGATTTGCCATTTGTGAAAGATGATTCACTGGTAAGTGCAGTAATCGATGGAAGTAGCTTTGTGGAGAGCAAGCAAGAGGCGATGCGAGCACATCGGACGCAAATTGCAGTAGATGGACCGTTTTTTGCGCTATCGAATTCTCTAGGCATGCAGGTCTTTGGCTTTGAGTATTACACCCGAGTAAAAGGCGCTGCAGGACCTGATGTCGATGAGCATGGCAGGGAGAGAGATCTTTTCTCTGGGATTGATCTATGAGGCGTGTTCTCGAAAACTTAACTGGTCTTATAAGTGGAGTGGTAATTGGCACTTTCGGAGTAGTGATTCATAACTTTTCTCTTAGGTGGTTTCCACTTGGGTTGGTAGTTGCCCTCGTGGGGAGCGCTGCTGCTAGTAGCGCGTTGGGCATCTACTGGGGCAGGCGTGGAGTTCGGTTCTGGTTTCTCCTAGGGTGGACATTAATCGCACTACGCGGAGGTTTCTTCGGTAACAGTGATGAATTGCTCATCATGTCCAATGGCGCAGGCGACGCATATTTAGGGCTAGGGTTCTTACTTGTCCTGCTGAGTATCTGGACACGAAGTTAGCGAGGGTTTCCAAGAGCAGATATGAAAAACGGGAGAAAATATCTGGCCATCCTAGGCGTAGCAGTCGTCACGCTCGCAATTGTTTGGCTTGGAATGTGGTTGGCTGTGGGTTCTGCAATTCCACCGAAGACAACAATTCTTGATGTTGACATCTCTCGACTCTCAATTGCAGAGGCAACCGAGAAGATATCTAAAGACCGAGCCACTGATCTACAGGGTGAATTACATTTGGTCGTCGATTCGAAGAAGTTCTCGCTCCCAGTGAAAGATTCTGGGGTCGAACTCGATATTGCGGCGAGTTTGGCAGCTGTACCTAGCCGCACTAGTAATCCAATCCAACTCCTCTCTTTATTGTTGCGGGAAAAATCGATAGAGCCAGTAGTTCTAACAGATAAAGAGAATTTTAGAAGAGCGATTCGCATGGTTGAACGAGAGGTAAATATCGCGCCTAAAAATGCGGACATCGTCTATGACGGGATAGTTCCCAAGTTGGTGAACGTGCGAGCAGGAAAAGTCCTCGATCGCGATGGTGCATTACGTAAAGTGGCAAAGAATTGGCTTCGCTCCGACTCCATCACCCTTGAAACAAAGGTGCGTCAAGCTCGAATTTCTGATGAAGAAGCGAGCGAGTTACTCGAGTTCGCACAGATGGCAGTCTCTGCTCCGGTTGAAGTGGTGCTCAATATCGATAAGCCCGTAACTTTTTCGCTGACACCTAAAGTTATTGCGCAAGCATTGACCTTTATACCTGGTCGAGGAGAGAAATTAGAAGCCCAATGGCTCAAAGCAACTTTTATCAATGAGGTGGGCAAAAAGTGGACTGCGCACGTCGTTGAGCCAGTAAATGCCTCCTTCACGATGAGTGATGGGCAACCTCGCGTCCAACCATCACGTGATGGCCTTGATGTCCCGGAAGAGAAGTTGAGCATTTCCCTTTTAGAAGCACTTGGCAAGAGTGGATTGGAACGAAAGGCAACGCTGATTCCTGAGCCGGTCGCTGCCAAAATCACTACAGAGATGGCTGGCGGATTGGGAATCAAAGAGGTAATCGGCACCTTCACCACCTTCTTCCCTTATGCCGAGTATCGAATCATCAACATCCAACGAGCAGCGCGTTGGATGGATGGCGTGATCATCAAACCTGGAGAGGTGTTTAGCTATAACAAGGTAGTTGGGGAACGGACTGAAGCACGCGGGTTCGTACCGGGAATCATGATTGATCGAGGTGTGTTCAAGAAAGATTGGGGTGGCGGTGTCTCCCAAGTTGCGACGACCACATGGAATGCAGCCTGGTTTAGCGGTTTAGAGTTGGTACAACATAAACCACATAGTTTTTACATCTCACGCTATCCAGCCGGTCGCGAATCGACGGTTGCCTGGCCAAGTGTTGATGTGAAGTTCCGTAACAATTCAGAAAATCCGATATTTGTTGATACAAATTTTACTAACAAATCTGTAACTGTGACTATTTATGGAAGTAAATTTGTTGATGTAGAGACTGAAAGCGGTCCACGGACCAATCCTCAGAAGTTCAAAGTGCTAGAGAGTGATTCAAAGGAGTGTATTTTCCAAGAGGGAGTCGGCGGCTTCACCATTGACGTGTGGCGAATACTCAAGCGCGAGGGTGTGGAGATCAAACGGGAGAAATTCCGCACTCGCTACCTACCAGAGGATCGAATCATCTGTACAAACCCAGAGGCGCGCTGGATGAATCCATCAATCGAGGAGCAGAGGGGTTTAGTCAAAAGTGATTAGAGCGCTTCCCAGCTCTGACCTTCCGGCCCATCGGTAACACGAATTCCTTGCGCCAAGAGGAGATCGCGAAGTTGGTCACTTCTAGCCCAATTGTGCTCTTGTCGCGCACTCTCGCGCTCTATAAGAAGTTCGTGAACTTCATGAGTAATCGTCAATTCGTCATGGTGATCTAATTCCAGCCCAAGGAGCGCATCGGCAGCAAGGAGCGTTGCTCGTTTTTTAGCTTCCGGTATCGATTCATCCCGCTCAATCTTTCGAATTAGGAGTATCGCTCCAGCAGTATCCAAGTCATCGCTGAAGTGATTGATGATGTCGTGATGTATTTCCCGATCAACGACACCATCTTGAGGCCAGGAGGCGATTTTCTTCCGCCATCTTTTCAAGGTGGTGTGTGCTGCTTGGATACTCTCCCAGGTGAGGTTCATCTGAGTGCGATAGTGATTTTCTAAAAAGAGTAGACGGAGCGCGAGCGGATCGATTCCTCGTGTACGTAAATCTGCAATGTGCAGGACATTGCCAGAACTTTTTGCCATCTTTTTTCCATCAAAAAGAAGGTGCTCGCCATGGACCCATTGCCTGACAAATTCTGAGTTAGTTGCGGTGTTGCTCTGGGCGCGTTCATTCTCATGATGAGGGAATCGGAGGTCGATCCCACCAAGATGAAGTGAGATACCTTGCGGGAAGTAGTGAATGGACATTGCTGAGCATTCAATATGCCAACCGGGAAACCCTACGCCCCATGGAGTTTGCCAGGTCATCTCTCGGTTGACTGATGCGCTCTTCCACAGCGCCCAATCGGCATGGAATTTTTTGCCTGGCTCAACGTCAGCGCTAACGGTATCGAATCGATGACCAGCCTGTAATTGGTCGAGCGAGTTGTGGCTAATTGCACCGTAATCCTTAAAGCTTCGAGCAGCGAAGTAAAGTGAGCCATCTCGACCCTGATATGCAGCGCCTATATAAATCAATTGCGCTATCAAATCGGTGATTAGTCCGATTGAATCGCTCGCTTTGGGATATGCATCGGCAGGTTCGATATTCAATGCTTCTAAATCTTCGTGAAATGTCTGCTCGTAGAATCGTGCAATCTCGAAAGGATCTTTTCGCTCGAGTTTTGCCTGAGCTAAGATCTTGTCCTCTCCGCTTTCGATGTTCACATCATCATTGAGATGGCCCACATCCGTAATGTTCTGGATATATCGATAGCTCGTGCCTTCCGCTCTTAACGTGCGCCTGGCCAAATCCCCCAAGAGGAAAGTGCGCATATTTCCCACATGCGCAAAGCGATAGACAGTTGGTCCGCAGCAATAAATGTCGACGCTGCCACTCTTTCCGGGACGAACCTCAATAAGTTCTCTGGCTTTGGTGTCATAAAGGCGCATTTATTCCGCCAACCTTTTCCATGCCACGATGTGATCTGGCTCAAAAGTCTTGAGGATGCCGTTCTTATCTCGAACTACAGTGGGTTCGACCAAATACCCCAAGAGGTCACGGAACTTGCCCGGCTCTTCATCGTGGATGCGGATACTCACTCGCGTACCGATATCACCTGAGTCAGGAGCAGGTTTTCCCTTGTGGTCAGCCACACTCACCAGCATAGAGTGGAAATTAACCAGATAGGCACCATAATTGGGGCCTGAAAAGGTAGTGAGCAAAAAGTGAGGAGCAGACGGTGACGTACATCATCGCAGGGCCATGTATCGATGTGAAGGATAAGTCATGTATCGAAGAGTGCCCTGTGGATTGCATTTACGAAGGGGGCCGCATGCTCTACATCCAACCCGATGAGTGTGTGGATTGTGGCGCTTGTGAGCCAGTCTGCCCAGTGGAAGCGATTTACTACGAAGATGATGTCCCTGGGGAATTTACTGAGTACAAATCCATCAATGAAGAGTTCTTTGCAGAGATTGGATCTCCCGGTGGGGCAAGCAAGGTCGGAGCACGAGAGAACGACCATCCAGTAGTTGTGGCACACCCGAAAGGGTAGTGACGGCAGAGCTAGAGGTGAGACTCCCAGATTTCCCGTGGGACCTTCTCGCGCCCTATAAAAAAATAGCCAGCGCTCACCCTGATGGTCTGGTTGATCTCTCTATTGGTACACCTGTGGATCCATCTCCTGAGGTAATGCAGATGGCGCTGGTAGCAAGTGGAAATGCGCCGGGTTATCCCCTAACAATCGGGAGCACAGATTTGCGCGAATCTTTAACGAGGTGGATTCGGACCAAGTTTTTTCCTACTGGAGATATCGATTTTCTCCCCACCATAGGTTCAAAGGAGATTGTCGGATTACTCCCCACCATACTTCAGGCTAAGAAAGTGCTCATTCCAGAGATTGCCTACCCCACTTATCAGGTAGGGGCCTTAGTGGCTGGGGCGCAATGGGTTGGCGTCAATGATGATTGTGAAAGTTGGCCAACAGATGGCGATCTGGTCTGGATTAATTCTCCAGCCAACCCGCATGGGCGGGTACTCACTCCCGATCAGATTCGCGCCATCATCAGATGGGCGCGCGCAACACAGACCGTAGTGGTGAGCGATGAGTGTTACTTTGAGTTGGGCTGGGAACGCGATCCGGTCTCGCTTTTGCAAATAGCCGATGGAGATTGCACTGGGTTACTTGCTGCTCATTCGCTCTCGAAGAGTTTTAACGCTGCTGGATATCGAAGCGCGTTTATCGCCGGCGACCCCGAGATAATCGGAACTATTCGAGAAGTCCGGAAACATCTTGGTTTGATGATGCCTGCTCCTATTCAGAGCGCAATGGCGGCTGCTCTTGATTCACCAAGTGAGATTGCCCAACAAAAGGAGCGTTATCGCGCTCGCCGCACCATGCTCCGAAGCGCATTGGAATCTGCGGGGTTTGAGATAACAGATTCAGAGGCTGGTCTTTATCTCTGGTCCACACGTAGTGAAGAGTGCTGGAAGACGGTGCAGTGGGCGGCAGAGCGCGGAATCTTGGTCACCCCAGGAATCTTTTACGGTCCCAAAGGCGCATTGCACATCAGAGTCGCATTGACTGCAACCGACTATGACATCGCACGCGCTTGCGAACGACTCGCTTAGGTTCTGCCAGGTTCTGTATGGAGGCAATTTTTCTCGTCGGTGGCAAGGGCACACGTTTGCACCCGCTTACTCTGGATAGGGCCAAACCAATGCTCAAAGTGGCTGGGGTTCCCTTTATCGCCCATCAAATTGGCTACGCGATCGCCCATGGAATCACCAGAATAGTCGTGGCAACCTCCTACAAGACCGAGCAATTTCTCCACTACTTGGGAGATGGAAGCGCTTTTGGTATCGAGATCGTTTATGCAATCGAGGAAGAACCTCTGGGTACTGGAGGAGCGATTTCCAACGCATCTGCCTACCTAACCAGTGGTGAGAGCGAACCGGTGGCGATACTCAATGGCGATATCTTAAGCGCCCATGACATAGGTGCTCAGATTCACGTGCACAAAGAGCGCGGAGCAGATGTGACTTTGCACTTGATCGAGGTAGATGATGCTCGCCCATATGGGTCTGTCCCTACTGATAGCGAAGGATGCATCCTCGAGTTCATCGAGAAGTCAGATGCTCCACCGACGAATTTCATCAACGCTGGCTCTTACATATTCACCCGGAGCGTTATCGATGAAATTCCAAAGGGAAAAGTCGTCAGTGTGGAGCGCGAAACTTTTCCGGAATTACTCTCAGAAGGTAGAAAGTTATGGAGTTTCAAGAGCCGTGATTATTGGATTGACATCGGCACTCCGAAAGCGCTTTTGAAGGCATCTCAAGATTTGCTTTACGGAGTTTTTCATTCGCCAGCGCTGTCACCCGTAGCGCTCACCGCAAAAAAATTTGTGGATGAGCAGGCGGACATCGATCCAAGCGCGCAGATAGGTATTGGCTGCGCAGTCGGTGCATGCACCGTTGGAGCAGATGTCATCATCGAAGCGAGCCTGGTTGGGGATGGAGTAGTGATTGGTGCAGGTGCGAACATCCGCGCATCCATAATCGGCGATGGCGCGACCGTAGAGGCTGGAGCAGTACTTCGCGAGAGCGTTCTTGGTGGTAGCGGTATGCAGATAGCCCCCCAGTCACTCGAATAGTCGACAATTTCTCAAGATTTGTTCGTTACCTAACTTGACGAAACTAAGTTACAAGCGTGTAATTCTCCTTAGGTACTACTTGGGTCGATGGGGTTAACCCTCCAGCACCAGACTCAAGTTCATCGCTCGAGACGTTAGGGGCAATAAATGAGCGCACCGCTCACGCCATCTGAGGCGCCGTTTGCAAGTGGAAATCCTGCAGAACTCTCATGGCAAGAGCGCGCGCTCTGTGCCGAAACAGATCCCGAAGCCTTCTTCCCTGAAAAGGGTGGTTCAACTCGTGAGGCGAAACGGGTCTGCCTCTCCTGTGAGGTTCGGAGCGAATGTTTGGAATATGCGCTCGCTCATGACGAGCGCTTCGGAATTTGGGGAGGGCTCTCGGAGCGAGAGCGTCGTCGCCTGAAGCGTCGCCCCGCCTAAAGCCCGCTGAATTCCAGGCTTACCGCCCACATTTACCCCACTGACCTTAGGGTTAGAGCCATGTCTGTCGAGAGCTCTCCCGCCGCGCGGGTGAGCGCCATCGTGGTAAGCCACAATGGCGCGCGCTGGCTCCCCGAGGTAGTTGCCGCGCTCTCCAGTCAAGTACGTCCTCCCGACTATCTCTGCGCGGTCGACACTGGATCTCACGATGGCTCCGTTGAATTACTCCGAAACTCGCGAATTGATGTGCTGGAGATCGCAGGCGATAGTGGATTTGGAAGCGCAATCTCCGCTGCGCTCTCACAATTGCCACCCATCGAGCCAGAGTCAGTGGTCGAGCAGAGCGAAGGCGCGGTCCCTGCGCAGGTGGAGTGGCTCTGGCTCCTTCATGATGACTGTGCTCCTGCTCCTGATGCTCTTGCAGCTCTTCTTGATGCGGTAGCGGCGCGACCTAATGTCGGGGTTGCCGGGCCAAAAATATTGGGTTGGCATGATCGCTCCCACTTATTGGAGATTGGGGTGACGATTGCACATAACGGGGCTCGATGGACTGGATTAGAACGTAACGAACGCGATCAAGGTCAACATGATGGTGATGGGGCTCTGCCA
>SYAM01000123.1 GCA_005787645.1 Actinomycetota bacterium
GGAGCGTGATCATGTCTCAATGGTAGGGAAAATATGCGAGAATCGCCCCATGGGCTTGAAAGAGACGCTACAACACGACCTCACTGAATCGATGCGTGCGAAGGATGAGATTGTCATGGCGACCATTCGCCTTGCACTCACCGCAATCACTAATGAAGAGGTAGCGGGTAAAGAAGCAAAGAAGTTGAACGAGGCCGAGATTATTCAGGTGCTCTCGCGTGAGGCAAAGAAGCGCCGTGAATCCGCTGAGGCATTTGATGCTGCTGGCCGCCCTGATCGCGCTGAGCGTGAGCGTGCGGAGGGCGAGATCATCGCGCGCTACCTGCCACAACAATTAACCGCTGCTGAACTTGATGCAATGATCAAAGAAGCGATTGCTGAGACTGGTGCTAGTGGACCTGCCGGTATGGGGCAAGTGATGAAGGTGCTCGCACCGAAGATCGCCGGACGCGCTGATGGTGGCGCAGTCTCTGCTGCAGTGAAAGGTGCCTTAGCGATTTAATTTTGTCTGTTAGTGCAATGAGTCGGTTTTCGAATAGAGGAGAGAGAAAATGGCCGCAACGAAATATGAGTACGCAACTGTTCCGCTACTGACCCATGCGACAAAACAGATTCTTGATACCTGGGGATCTGATGGTTGGGAGTTGGTGCAGGTTGTCCCAGCCCCTGGCGGCGGAGATCAACTCGTTGCGTACATGAAGAGGGAGATTGCCTAATGGCACATGACAAAGTCAAAGCACGTCTTGCTGAACTTGGGTTGGAGTTGCCGGTTGCTGCTATCCCGGTTGCTGCATATGTCCCTGCCGTTCGCGATGGAAAGTTAGTTTTCACTGCAGGTCAATTGCCAACTGTTGATGGCAAGATCTCGAAGACCGGCAAAGTCGGTAGCGATGTCACTGTCGAAGAGGGTTATGCATTGGCGCAGATTTGCGGGCTAAATGTTTTGGCAGCGCTTGCGTTGGTCTGTGACCTCGATGAGATCAGGCAGATTGTGAAGACCGTTGGCTTCGTCAATAGCGCCCCTGGGTTTACCAATCAGGCTGGTGTGGTTAACGGTGCAAGTGAGCTCTTTATTAACGTTCTTGGCGAGGCTGGGCGTGCTGCTCGCTCGTCGGTAGGCGTTGCTGAGTTGCCGCTTAATGCACCCGTTGAGGTCGAGGTCGTCGTCTCACTGAGGTAAGCAGACTTAATTTACTTAGCGCGTTTTGCTAAGCGCTCTTCATCAAGGATCGTGACCGCACGCGCCTCAAGGCGAAGCCAGTTACGTCCTGCAAAATCAGCAAGTGCTTTGTTCACCGTCTCGCGGGATGCGCCGACTAGTTGTGCCAACTCTTCTTGCGTTAAATCGTGGTTGACGTGGATTCCCTCTTCACTCTCACTACCAAAGCGATGAGCCAATTGTAGAAGGGCCTTAGCAACGCGACCAGGGACATCAGAGAAAACAAGATCTTCAACAATCGATGCGGTGCGACGAAGACGTTGCGCGAGTGACTTGAGTAAGTGGAATGCAACTTCAGGTCGAGTACGGAGGAGTTGTTGGAGATCTTCGTTCTTCAGCGCAAGGAGCCGCGCATCAGTCACTGCAGTTGCAGTCGATGCACGGGGACTAAGGTCAAAGAGTGAAAGCTCACCGAACATATCGCCAGGACCAAGGATGGAGAGCAGGTTTTCGCGACCATCGTTGCTGACGGTGCCGAGTTTTATCTTCCCCTCGACAATCACATAGAGACGGTCGCCCTGGTCACCCTCAGAGAAGAGGACCTTGCCACGGGTGAGGCGGACCTCATCCATCGAGGCGCGGAGCGCGCGGGATGACTCGTCATCGAGAGCGATGAAGAGCGGCGCTTTCCTAACCTCGGTATCTATGGCGTCCATAAGGGCAAACTTACCGCGAATTATCCAAGCCCGCGACTTCGCGTACCCTGAAGCGCATGGCAAGCGCGGGTGTGATCTACCGAATCTTGAGTAAGGAATACCCAGATGCCTGCTGTGAACTAGATTTTGCAACTCCCTATCAACTTCTCGTTGCCACAGTCTTATCTGCACAGTGCACCGATAAACGCGTAAACGCGGTGACACCAAAACTCTTCGCCAAATATCCGAGTGCGAAGGAGATGGCAAGTGCTCGCCTTGCTGATATCGAACGAATTGTGAAGTCAACAGGCTTCTTTCGCGCGAAGGCGCAAAACATCAAAGCGCTCTCCCAGGAATTGATGGCGAACTACGATGGCGAAGTTCCTGCAGTGCTCGATGAATTGGTGACGCTCCCGGGAGTTGGGCGCAAGACGGCAAATGTCGTCCTCGGTAATGCTTTTGATATTCCTGGGTTAACAGTCGACACGCACTTTGGTCGCCTCTCGCGAAGGTTTGGTTGGACGAGTGAAGATGACCCAGTAAAGGTCGAGCGTGATGTCGCGATGTTGATTCCGCAAAAAGAATGGACCCATCTCTCGCATCGATTAATCTGGCATGGTCGACGAATCTGTCATTCACGTAAACCAGCATGTGGTGCTTGTCCATTAGCGAAGTTGTGTCCATCTTTTGGTATTGGTGAGCGCGACCCGCAACTTGCAGAGAAGTTAGTGAAGAGCAAGGAGCGCTGGTAATGGCTTCACATTGGTTAAGGGAATTCGAAAATCGAATCGATGACTTACGTGGCGATGCATTTCTCTACAACATCCGCCCCAAAGCATCAGATGTTGAAGCCACAAAACAGGGTGCAGTCTTGATTCTGTTACACGATGGCGTGCAAGGTCCAGAAGTTTTGATTACCTTACGTTCGGAAGGGCTCCGCGCACATAGCGGACAACCATCGTTTCCTGGTGGTGCGATCGAGAGTAACGAGAGCGCGGTCGATGCAGCACTGCGGGAAAGTTCAGAAGAAGTTGGACTAGTGCGTGAGAGCATCGATGTTCTCGCCGAACTTCCGCAACTTTTTATTCCGCCATCGAATTTTCATGTCACACCAATTCTTGGGTTTTGGCGCGAGCCACATCCGCTCACACCTGAACGAAGCAAAGAGGTAGTCCGCGCCGAGATGATCGCCCTCAATGAGTTAGCAAACCCAGCGAATCGGATCATGCTCCGCCACCGCAGTGGCTATCGTGGCCCAGCCTTTGATGTCGCGGGGATGCGAATCTGGGGATTTACCGGGGGAATCCTCGACCGACTCCTCTATCACGGGGGATTTGAACGCGAATGGAACCAGGAGCGCACCGTAGAGTTAGAGCCATGACCATGCTTGATATCGCGCTCGCCGCAATCCTGGCGTACTCCATATATAGCGGGTATCGCAACGGCTTGATCACGGGAATCTTTTCCTTTATCGGGCTAGTTGGCGGTGGACTCCTTGGTTTGAAATATGGCGCTGAGATTGTGGCGAACTTTTCTAGTACTTCATCACGGATCCAGAGCACCGCGCTCGCTGTAGCGCTCGGTGCAAGCGCTGGACACTTCATTTTGGGCCGAGCGGCAAAGTGGTTCCGGAAGAATTTCTTATGGAAACCACTTAAGGCAGTTGATTCTGTTCTGGGAGTTGCCCTTCACCTAGCAAAGACGCTGGTCTTAATCTGGATTCTCGGTGAACTTGCATTGATCCTACCTAGTGAGCGAATCTCAAAGGCCGCCGATCAGAGCGCAATCATCTCGGCGATTTCTAATAATGGCCCCACCATCCTTGGGGATTTCATCTCAAAGGTGGAGAGCAAACTCACCGAGCAGAGCGCGTAAATTTGAGGTATGAAGGTGTTATGAGTAAAGCGCAACGAAAATACCTAAAAACTCCCTTCCTCCTCCTTGCTGCTTTTATGCTGTTGATAGGTTGCAGTGAGAATTCGACTGAGTCGAGCAAATCAAGTCAATCAAGTGACTCAAGTGGATCCGCCGATTTCTCCAATGCTGATTTGATGTTTGCGGACATGATGATCCCCCATCATCAACAAGCGGTCGAGATGTCGGAACTTGCACTAACCAACTCAAGCAATCCGGA
>SYAM01000030.1 GCA_005787645.1 Actinomycetota bacterium
GTCAAGATCAAAGAAGGCATTTCGACAGAGAATGCAAAGAAGCTCGCTAAATTCCTCCGTGATAGCGGCCCGAAATCATTAAAAACTCAGATTCAAGGCGAAGAGCTTCGAGTCTCCTCTAAAAGCAGAGATGACCTCCAGGAAGCAATTGCGCTGGTCAAAGCAGAGACCTGGGATTTCGCACCTCAATTCACTAACTACCGATAACTCACATTAACCAAAGGAGGTAAGTGAACAAGTATCAGAGTGGATTGTTCTATGGCTTGTTCGCATACATCATCTGGGGTGCGCTGCCGATCTATTGGGGTTGGATGCGGGCTGCGAGCGCATGGGAGATCATCGCGCACAGGGCAATTTGGTCGCTGGTCGTCTGTTGGTTTGCGCTTGCTTTCAGAAACCAACTCAAGTCTGCAGTGACAATCCTTCGGACTCCCCGAATGTTCTTCCTCCTTGCACTGACTGCAGGGCTCGTGGCAGGAAATTGGGCAATCTACATTTGGTCGGTAACAGTTGATCGAATTGTCGAATCATCCTTGGGCTATTACATCACTCCTTTAATGAATGTTGCCTTTGGGGTGATCATCCTTCGAGAAAGAATGCGAGTCCTGCAATGGATTGCCGTTGCAATCGCAGCTATCGGGGTGGGGGCGCTGACCTATGACTATGGCCAGTTGCCTCTCATCGCACTCGGCCTTGCCTGTACCTGGGGCATGTACAGCGTGATCAAGAAGAAATTGGATGTTGATCCGCTTACAGGTTTAGCAATTGAGACAATTTTTGCGGCAATTCCAACGCTAATATTCCTAGTCAACCTTGAGTTCGAGGGGCGCGCCCAATTTGGTTCAGGGTTGTGGATCTCCATAGGACTAGCGACTGCAGGGCTAGCGACTGTCCTGCCACTTCTTGCATTCAATAATGCAGCGGTAAGCCTTCCTTTAACAACATTGGGATTAATGCAGTACATCACTCCCACGGTCATGTTCCTTGTGGGCGTGTTTATCAATCACGAAGAAATGTCTGGTTCGCGATGGATCGGCTTTTTGACAATCTGGTTGGCGCTGAGCTTCCTTGCTACAGATATGGTTCGCTCAGGAAGATCGGGAGACAAGAGCATCACACATAGTTAATAGCCCTTCAGTTGTTCCATTTAAGGGCAAAGTGCCCAATTTCTTCCGTGCACTCTCGGCATACTGCATAGTGATTTTCTTCGCCTCATTAAGCGCCTGATGGTTTCGTAACTCCTTGAGCGCATAGGTGACATCATCTTCATCGGTGATAGGGCCGGCCAGTAATCCAAGCAGACGTGCATCTTCTGCTTTGGACATTCGTTGCACTAATAAAGTAACGAGCGTCGGAACTCCCTCACGTAGATCGGTTCCTGGTGTCTTGCCCGATTGGTTAGATGAACTTTCAATATCGATTACATCGTCAGCTAATTGAAATGCAATCCCCAATTCCTCACTGAAACTCACGAGCGTCTCGACTATCTCAGGATGCGCTCCAGACAAATATCCACCATAACGCGCGCAAAGACCGAAGAGCGAACCAGTTTTTTCAGCAACTACTCGCAAATAATATTCAAGCGAATCTTCACCCGCCGGCGGTCCCTGAGTCTCCATAATCTGACCAATCACCAACCGCTCAAATGTCATCGCCTGGTGTCGGACCGCATCAGGACCGAGATCGGCGAGCAACAACGATGACTTCGCAAAAAGGTAGTCACCAGTCAAGATAGCGACCGAATTTCCCCAGCGCTTATTGGCGCTCTCCACGCCCCGACGAAGTGGTGCTTCATCCATGACATCATCGTGATAGAGAGTGGCTAAGTGGGTTAATTCCACCACTACTGCCGCTTTAATGATCTCTTCTCGTGTTGGGTCACCGTAATTAGATGCCAACAAGGTAAGTAATGGACGAAATCTCTTTCCACCTGCAGAAATCAAATGTCGGGAAGTTTCAGTTGCAAAAGGGAGTGAGCCAGCGGCATGGTCGTAGAGAAACTCCTCGACCGCTTGCATTCGCGCAGTTAGGTCGCGCTCAACCTCTGCTGAAAGAGTAGGCAGAGTGACCATTGAACCCTCTTAACCGGCAACAAAGATTGCCAGTGAATCAATTACGTTGATTACTGGTTGCGGGAAGATACCTAAAATCAAAGTAGCAAGGGCACAGACTCCAATTGCTATTGCAGTCATGGGCGAAGGAATCATCACTGATGTGCCATCTTCCTGAGGATCGTTAAAATACATCAAGACAACGATTCGAATATAGAAGAATGCAGCAATTGCAGATGCAAGGACACCTGCAATAACTACCGAGATATTCCCACTCTCGTATGCCGATGAGAAAATTGCGAACTTACCGACAAATCCTGAGGTAAGGGGAATTCCCGCTAGCGCCAACAAGAAGAGGGTGAAAATGCCGGCAATCAATGGTGAACGCTTACCCAATCCGCTCCATCGATTAAGGTCAGTTACTTCACCACCTGCATCACGGACCAGCGTGACTATTGCGAAGGTTCCAAGTGTGGTGAATCCATACGTTGCTAAGTAAAGTAAAGTCGCTTCAACACCAGATTTATTGAAAGCAACAATGCCGGTGAGTAAAAATCCCGAGTGAGCAATCGCTGAATACGCGAGAACACGTTTTACATCTTTCTGTGCGATTGCCACGATAGTGCCGATTGCCATTGTGAGAATCGAGACCACGATGATAATCGGGCGCCAGGTCCAGACCATTCCGCCGATAGTCGCGTAGAAGATCCTCAAGAAGGCGCCGAATGCAGCTACCTTCGTCACCGCTGCCATGAAGGCTGTGATGGGAGTTGGAGCGCCTTGATACACATCAGGGGTCCATGAGTGGAATGGCGCTGCTGAAACCTTGAAGAGCAAGCCGACGGTCAGAGTCGCCAAGCCCACCAAGAGGAAGAGGTCATTACCAGGAGCGGTGCTGATTTGAACCTTGATTCCCTCGAAGGTAGTTGTGCCGGCATAGCCGTAAAGGAAGGCCGAACCAAAGAGGAAGAAAGCAGAGGAGAAGGCTCCGAGAAGGAAATATTTCAAAGCCGCCTCTTGTGAGAGTAGTCGACGGCGTTGTGAGAGCCCTGCCATCAAATACAACGGGAGTGAGAGGACTTCTAGCGCCACAAAAAGAGTGATCAAGTCGTTTGCTGCCGGGAATAGCAGCGCTCCACCTATCGCAAAGAGGGTGAGCGGAAAGACCTCGGTTTGTTGTAATCCCGATGCAAGTGCACGTTGCTCATCTGCCGAGCCAGGAAGAGTCGATGCTTGAGCAGTAAATGATTGAAAACCACGTTCCGCGATGAGCAGTAATCCAAGAAGAGAGAAGACCAAAATTGTTCCTTGAAGGACAACGCTCACTCCATCGACCGCAACGGATCCTTCTGCAAATCTTCCCGATACATCCTTGTTGAGCGCTACCGAGAGAATTCCTAATCCAATTGCTGAAAATGACAAGGTCGTCTGGATTACATAGCGATACTTACGTGAGACAAATGCCTCTACAAGTACAGCAATAACTCCGGCTGCTAGCAGGATCAGGACTGGCGCGAGTACTGCATACTCAATTTTCGGAGCTGGCATTATTTATCTCCCTCAATATTGAGTGCGGCTACAGATGCTTGCGCACCAGGATTGATCACATTTAGTAGAACCTGTGGGAAGAAGCCGAACGCGATGATAAGCGCAATAACGGGTGCGATGGCAATCTTCTCGCGAAGATTGAGGTCTTTGAGATTCTCATTTCCCGGAAGAACCGGACCATGAAGCGCACGTTGGACTGGAATCAAGATGTATAGCGCAGCCAGGATGATCCCGAGGGTTCCAATCACCGCTGCGACTGGATATCGAACGAAGGTGCCTACCAAAACTAAGAATTCACTGACGAACGATGAGAGGCCAGGCAAGGCCAAACTTGAGAGGCCTGCAATGAAGAAGGTCCACGCAAGTAGCGGAGTGACTCGTTGTAGCCCACCAAAATCGGCGACTTTGGATGAGTTTCGGCGTGCAATCATCCATCCCGCGATCAAAAATAGCGCGGCAGTAGAGAATCCATGGTTGACCATATAAAGGATCGACCCTGATTGACCTTGAGCCGTGAATGCGAAGATACCTAACGTAATGAATCCAAAGTGCGAGATGGAAGTATAAGAAATCAATCGCTTGATATCTCCATTGCTCTGCCATATTGCAAGGAATGCGCCATAGAAGATGGAGATCAAAGAGAGCACGATGATTGTTGGTCCAAGTTGCTTGGATGCATCAGGGAAAAGTGAGAGACAGAAGCGAATCATTCCGTACGTGCCGACTTTATCGAGTACTCCCAATAAGAGCACCGAAGTTCCAGGAGTCGCTGCCTTTGCTGCATCTGGCAGCCAGGTGTGGAAGGGCCAGAGTGGTGCTTTGATTGCAAATGCGATGAAGAAACCAAGGAAGAGGAGTAATTCCGTCTGATTATTGAGGCTTAGTTTCTGCAACTCACTGACATCAAAGGTTGCTGCACCTAGTTGATCGCCGCTGACCACATAAAGGCCGATAATTGAAGCCAACATCAGCAGACCACCGAAGAGTGAATAGAGCAGGAATTTCACTGCCGCAGCCGCACGTTCTCCACTTCCATAGCCACCAATGAGGAAATAAACCGGAATCAACATGGCCTCAAAAAATAGATAGAAAAGGAATATGTCAGTTGCAGCAAAGACACCAATCATCATCGTTTCAAGTATGAGTAAGAGTGCGAAGAAGGTTTTTACGCTCCAGCGTCCACCTTCTGCCTCGTTCCAACATGCCAGAATCACAACAGGAGTAAGGATGAGCGCAAGCAGGATGAGAAGAAGCGCCATCCCATCAACGCCTAATCCATAATTGATGCCAAATGCAGGAATCCATGAGTATTTCTCGACGAACTGGAATCCACTCACTCCGCGATCAAAAGATGTGGCCATTGCAAGGCCAGCAACTGCAACCAGCGATGAGATGCCAAGGGCCAATTGCTTCGCAAGCACCTCTTTCTCCCGTGGTAAAAGGAATACTGCTGCGCTACCAATGAGAGGCAATAAACCAAGAATCGTCAACCAATTCATAGTGACATCACCGCAATCGCAGCAAGAATTCCAACTGCGCCTACGGTTATCCAAAGCGCGTAGGAGCGAACAAATCCAGTCTGCGTCTTTCGAAGGCCGGAGGCAACATCTAGGGTTATCGATCCCACTCCCCGAACTGCGCCATCAATTACCTTCTCGTCTATGACAGCTAACGCTTTAGTCAACTCTTGGCCTGGGCGCATGAAGAGTGTTTCGTTGAACTCATCTTGTAGCAGATCCCGTCGAGCGACCTTAGTCCATAGCGATACATCACTTGGCGCTACAGCAGGGATTGCCTTGCCTCGGCCATATTTCGCAATAGCAATCGAAACTCCGATTGCAACAGCAGTCAGCGCGAGCGCTGATACCACTATTGGCGGAAGGAGATGTTCCTTTTCACCATGCCCTGATTCTCCCGAATGAAATATAGGAGAGAGGAAGTTGATAAAACGATCACCCATATTGAAGAAGAATCCTGCGCTTACAGATCCAATTGCGAGCACAATCATGGGAATGGTCATGAGAGCAGGAGATTCGTGAGGATGCGCTCCAGCCTCCCAACGCTTTGCACCGAAGAAGGTCATCAACATCACTCGTGACATATAAAAAGCGGTAATCGCTGCACCGAGCAGGGTAATTGAGCCCAAGATGATTCCTTTGGCACCACCAGCATCGAGCGCGATTTCAATGATTTTATCTTTGGAATAGAAACCAGCAAAAGGTGGGACGCCAATGATTGCAAGATATCCAAGTCCGAAAGTTGCGAAGGTGATGGGCATGTACTTTCTTAGCCCACCATATTTACGCATATCTACCTCATCATTCATGCCGTGCATGACTGATCCTGCACCTAGGAACATCCCTGCTTTGAAGAAACCATGGGTCAAAAGATGCATCATCGCGAACGCATATCCAACCGGACCTAGTCCCGTTGCGAGGATCATGTAGCCGATTTGTGACATCGTCGAGGCGGCTAGGGCCTTCTTGATGTCATCTTTTGCCATACCGATGATTGCGCCGAAGAGGAGCGTGATTGCGCCAACGATCACAACGCATAGTTGGGCGACAGAGGCGGCATCAAAGACGAAATGTGATCGCGAGATTAGATACACGCCGGCAGTAACCATCGTCGCCGCGTGAATAAGTGCGGAAACTGGCGTTGGACCTGCCATCGCATCTCCCAACCATGCTTGAAGTGGGAATTGCGCCGATTTACCAACAGCAGCGAGTAAGAGCGCTAGGCCAAGAGTGTTGAGCGCCAACGAACTGGTCTGACCTGCCTCTATGCCTTCTGCGACCCCGCTAAATGAGACAGAACCAAATTGCACGAAAGCAATCATGACTGCCAATGAGAGCCCCACATCACCAACTCGGTTTGCGATAAATGCTTTCTTGGCTGCTGTTGCATACGTGGGCTTCTGATTCCAGAAGCCAATCAGCAAGTAAGAGGCAAGACCTACGCCTTCCCAGCCAACGTACAAACTTAAGTACGAATCACCTAATACAAGTAAGAGCATTGCGGCGATAAAGAAGTTGAGATAGGCAAAGAATCTGCGGCGATCCTTATCGTGCGACATGTATGCAATCGAGTAGATGTGAATAAGCGTTCCGACTCCAGTGATCAAAAGTACGAAACAGACTGAAAGTTGATCCAATAACAATGTTGCACCCACATTGAAATTTCCTACTTCAATCCAGGTAAATAGCGGTTGCGTTACTGCGCGATTTTCTGGCGCCCGACCAAGCATTGCCAAGAATTCGATGACACCTACAGCGAAGGCTGCTGTTGAGGCAAGAGTGCCGATGATGTGGCCAACTTTGTCCAAAGCCCGTCCACCCAAAAGCAAAAGTGCAGCGCTAAATAGAGGAATCGCAATTAGAAAAACGAGCATTTGTGAGGTTACATTCATTAGAGCTTCAACAATCGTGCATCATCAACAGAGGCTGATCGACGTGATCGATAGATAGTGACAATGATTGCCAAGCCAACAACTACCTCGCAGGCGGCAACGACCATGGTGAAGAAGGCAAATATTTGCCCATCGATTGACCCATTCATACGTGCGAAAGTGACGAAAGCAAGATTTGATGCATTCAACATCAGCTCGATGCACATAAAAACGACGATTGCATTCCGTCGGATCAGAACACCCGCTGCACCAATTGTGAATAACAGGGCAGAGAGGTAGAGGTAGTAATCCAGGGACATGATTTACTCCTGCCCCTCTTCCTTCTTCTCATTCATCCGGAAGGTGCTCGGGTTAGCCAATTCACCGCGAGCAGCTATGACCTTTGAGACCGATAAATCTGCCGGAGTGCCATCGGGCAGAAGGGCCGGAATATCAACGGCGTTATGTTGAGCATACGTTCCAGGGCCAGGTAATCCAGCTACCGGAACAACGTTCTGTCGCACGCGCTCTGCAGCTAATTCGCGTTGACTTTTACGCGGAAGAAGACGTTCGCGATGTGCCAATACCATCGCTCCGAGCGCCGCTGTGATGAGAAGCGCTGAAATGACCTCAAACGCCCATACGTATCGAGTGAATAACGTGTTGGCAATTGCTTGCACATTGCCCTCGACATTGACCAGATCAAGTCCAGAGTAAGGTCGACCTAAATCTGCGCGGCTGAGTAGCGAAATCAAAAGGAATCCGACGCCGAGTGAGCCAAGGATGGCGCCAATTCGCTGCCCGCGGATAGTTTCTTCGAGCGAATCCGATGAGTCAACTCCCACCAACATCAGAATGAAGAGGAAGAGCATCATTACAGCGCCGGTGTACACGACTATTTGAACGATGCCTAAGAATGACGCTTGATTGGCAATGTAAAAGATGGCTAACCCAATCATGATAACTGCTAGCAAAAGTGCAGAGTGCACCGCTTTCTTTACTAACAACATCCCAAGCGCAGACAGGACCATGATTGGAGAGAGAATAAAGAAAAGCACTGCCTCTGGAATTTCCGTTTGATTCTCGATTATCGCCGCTAAATTCACTTTTGCTCCTGTGAGGGATGTGCCTGCGTTACTCGGCCGTGGTAGTAATCCTGGTCATCTGTTCCAGGATAGTAAGGATGTGGCGCAGGCAGCATGCCACTTCGAAGTGGTGCAAGGAGATCTTCCTTCTCGAAAATCAACTTCTTTCGGGAATCATCTGCTAATTCATATTCATTTGTCATCGTGAGCGCACGAGTAGGGCATGCCTCAATACATAATCCGCAGAAGATGCAACGGAGATAATTGATTTGGTAGACCTTTCCATAACGCTCACCCGGGGAATAGCGCTGTTCATCAGAGTTGTCCGCACCTTCGACATAAATTGCATCTGCAGGACATGCCCACGCGCAAAGTTCACATCCAATGCACTTCTCAAGACCATCAGGATGGCGGTTTAGTTGATGGCGGCCATGAAATCGCGGCGCGGTAGGTTCCTTCACTTCCGGATATTGGACGGTAGTGACCTTCTTAAACTGCGCGGAGAAGGTGACCCAGAATCCCTTCAATTGTGCGAGCAATGGTGCTGGCCCATCGATTGGGATATTGATTGATTCTTCGGCAGCGCCATCTATTGCCCGCTTAGGCTCTAATTCACTCACGTTCGCGCTCCGCTCTAGGTACGGTAAAGGTAGAAATCTTCATGGGAAGTTCAGGTACTGGGAATGGTGCTGGGGCATCAACACTCGATTGCTCGATTTCGATTTTCTCGGCTTTAGCTCGTTCGTAGAGCGAACTACCAATCAGGAAGATTACAAGGACAGCTCCCCCAAAAATCAAGATTGATGTACGTGATGCGCCATTAAGAGTGAAGTAACGAAGTACAGCAACCACCATGATCCATGCAACGTTTGCCGGTATGAGGACTTTCCAGCCAAATTGCATGAATTGGTCATAGCGAAGTCGTGGCAGCGTTCCACGCAACCAGACGAAGACGAAGAAGAAGAGTGTGACCTTGATGAAGAACCAAATGAAAGTAAACCAACCGCCGAGCCAGCTTTCGGTGAAGCCCAGACCAGGAGGGGCGTGGTAACCACCGAGGAAGAGTGTGGTCGCTAGAGCCGAAACACCCACGATATTTACATACTCTGCTAAGAAGAAGAGTGCGAACTTGAGCGAAGAATATTCGGTGTGGAAACCTCCAACGAGTTCTCCTTCAGCCTCCGCCAAATCAAATGGCGCGCGGTTAGTCTCTCCGACCATCGATATCGCATAGATAATGAAGGATGGGAAGAGCACTATCGCGTACCAGAATTGATCTTGAGCATCGACGATGTCGATGGTTGACATAGAACCGGCATAAAGGAAGACCGCAACTAACGAAAGCCCCATGGCAATTTCATATGAGATTACTTGCGCGCTCGAGCGAAGTCCTCCTAGTAAGGGATAGGTCGAACCTGATGACCAACCGGCTAGGACAATTCCATAGACGCCCACTGAGGCAACCGAGAGGATGTAAAGCACGCCCACGGGGATATCAGTAAGTTGAAATGCAGTCTCTTGACCAAACATCGTTACCGGACCGCTCATCGGAATCACAGCAAAGGCCATAAAGCAGGTGGTAGCGCTGATTATTGGCGCAATGATGAAGACTAATTTATCGGCCGCCGCAGGAATGACATCTTCTTTGAGAGCGAGTTTGACGCCATCGGCAAGGCTCTGCAATAAACCGAATTTACCGACTCGATTTGGACCAAGGCGCAATTGCATTCGCGCAACAATTCTCCGCTCAAACCAGATTGCCATCAATGTACAGAGAACACAGAAGACAAATACCAGTAAGGCTTTGACTACTATCAACCAACCTGGGTCGTCAAGGATTATCTCGCGCATATTACCCATATATCCTCAGAGCCCCTTACGTACTTTCACTTCGGCGCCGTTTAGTGCACCAAGCATTCGAAGTGATTGAGAAGCAACAGCATTACGTGGCAACCAGATGACATTGTCGACGACATCACTGATCTCTACATTGAGCGAAAGGGCACCATGCTCTGTTGACACAGTGACAAGATCGCCATCTGCAACCCCTAGTGATTGTGCAAACTTCGCATTAATGCGTGCAACGGCCTTTCGAGCGGTCCCTGAGAGATTTGGCTCATTTATCTGGAGTGAACCGTTATCAAGTAGTTGCCGCCATGATGCAAGAACTGTCGTTGCAGGGGAAGCAGAGGCGCGTTGTGCGCTGAAAGTCGAACGAGCGCCATCCCAGTTAGCAAGTGTTCCGAACTCGCGGGCTGCACCGCGAACGGTGTTAAAACCAAGCGGTGCACCGAGAGAATCTGCAATCAACGAAAGCACAGATAAATCACTTTGATGGACGCTCTCGGGAAGTGCTTGCTCGAAAGTCCGCGTTCGCCCTTCCCACGACATGAATGAACCAGATTTTTCGACTACCGAAGCAACAGGGAGCACGACATCCGCTCGTTCAGTAATTGCACTTGGTCGCATCTCAAGTGAGAGCACGAATGCGCTATCCAAACCAGCAAAATCAGGGTCGTGCATATCGAATGGATCTACTCCACCAACAACAAGCGCTTGAATCTCTCCCTTTGCTGCTGCAGCGAGTATCTCCTTGCCATCTAAACCAATTGCTGCGGGAAGTGAATCCACTGACCATGCCGCTGCGACATCAACGCGAGCGGCCGCGTCTGCAACGGGACGTGCGCCAGGAAGAAGATTTCCAATCGCGCCAGCTTCGAGCGCGCCACGTTCACCTGCGCGACGGGGAACCCATGCAATCTTTGCTCCACTTTTGTGAGCAACCTCGGCTACCGCACTTAAAGCGCCGGTGCTTTCGGAGAGCCTTTCGCCCACAACAATCAATGATTGATTAGTGAGATTAAGGGCAGATATCAGTTTCGCCTCACCACCGGGAACCACACCAACATACTTAGCACCCAATTTCTTAAATCCGCGTGTGTTCCAGGGAGAGAGAGCAGTCACTGCTAATGCTCGCTCACGAACCTGCTTACGAATGCGCAAGAAGACAATTGGAGATTCCTCTTCAGGCTCAAAGCCCACTAGAACCACATGATCGGCTACATCAATATCGCTATAACGAACTTTGGAGCCTGCTACAAAAGCCGCGAGAAACTCGCGCTCTTCATCTGAATGTGGGCGAGAACGGAAATCAACATCATTGGTACCCAGTGCAACGCGAGCGAATTTCGCATATGCGTAAGCATCTTCGACAGTGGTACGACCACCAACGAGCACTCCGGCCTTCTTCCCTTGAAGACCTTTCGTTGCCGCTGCAATCGCCTCCGGCCATGATGCCTCACGAAGAACTCCATTTTCACGGACCAACGGGGTGGTGATTCGATCCTTTGCCATCGTGTATTGGAATGCCCAACGACCCTTGTCGCAGTTCCACTCTTCGTTTACCTCGGGATCATTACCAGCAAGTCGACGGAGCGTTTTGTTTCGGCGGACATCAGTTCGGAGCGAACACCCAGATGCACAGTGCTCGCAGACTGAAGGGGTGGAGACGAGGTCAAATGGTCGAGAGCGGAATCGATAGGCAGCGCCAGTAAGAGCACCGACAGGACAGATCTGCACTGTGTTTCCCGAGAAATACGAATCGAAAGGATCCTTTTCATAAATTGCTACTTGTTGCAGTGCACCGCGCTCACCCATATCGATAAATGGATCGCCTGCAATTTCCTTCGAAAACCGAGTGCAACGCGCACAGAGAATGCATCGCTCACGATCGAGAAGTACTTGTGATGAGATGTGCAGGGGTTTCTCAAATGTTCGCTTCTTTCCTTCGAAGCGACTCTCACCACGACCATTTGTCATTGCTTGGTTCTGCAGTGGACATTCCCCGCCTTTATCGCAGACAGGACAATCGAGAGGGTGATTCACCAACAAGAATTCCATGACACCTTCTTGTGCCTTCTGCGCCACTTCGGAGGTGAGTTGAGTCTTTACCACCATGCCGTTCTCTACTGGAATGGTGCACGAGGCTTGAGGTTTGGGAAAGGCTCGACCATTTATCTCGATGTCCACCAAACATTGGCGACAAGCGCCAACGGGCGAGAGGAGTGGATGATCACAGAAACGTGGAATTTGAATTCCTAATTGCTCTGCTGCGCGTATTACGAGTGTTCCCTTAGGAACGGTAATTTCAAATCCATCGATTGTGAGCGTGATTACATCAGTTTGTGGTTGCACTGCAGTCATCTCTCTTATGCACCTGCCTTGCTTGATGCAAA
>SYAM01000124.1 GCA_005787645.1 Actinomycetota bacterium
GATCGCGAGCTCGCGCTGCATCAGCAGGAAGACCTTGCCGACCTCGTCGGCGTTCTTCATCGCGGCCTCGATGCGGGCGTCTGCCAGGCGTTTTTCGGCCTCGCGGATTTTGTCGGGGATGGGGAGATGGTTCAACGTACAACGGTAACGACATCGAGCGTTTCTATCGTTATGGACTCTTAGCAAATCCGCATTTACGCGTTTACAAGCCTTGGTTGGATCAGGATTTTGTCCGGGAATTGGGCGGGCGCAAAGAGATGTCAGAGTGGTTAGTGGCACACAAACTTCCATATCGCGATAGCACGGAGAAGGCTTATTCCACTGATGCAAATATCTTGGGTGCAACTCATGAAGCAAAACAACTTGAACTGCTCGACACCTCTATAGAGATAGTTCAGCCCATCATGGGGGTTCGATTCTGGGACTCTTCGATAACAATCGAGAGTGAAGATGTAAAGATTGAGTTTTACCAAGGGCGACCAATAGCAATTAATGGAAAGAAATTCGATGATTCAGTATCACTCATGCGCGAAGCCAATTCTGTTGGCGGGCGACATGGGTTGGGAATGAGTGATCAGATTGAAAATCGAATCATTGAAGCAAAAAGCCGAGGTATTTATGAAGCCCCAGGAATGGCGCTGTTATTCATTGCGCATGAACGCTTGATTTCGGCCATACATAATGAAGACACCATCGCGAATTATCATGCAGAAGGACGTCGATTAGGGCGATTACTATACGAGGGACGGTGGCTTGATCCACAAGCGCTCATGCTCCGTGAGTCATTGCAACGATGGGTGGCAAGTGCCGTTACTGGATCAGTAACGCTCCGTCTCCGTAGGGGAGATGATTACTCAATCATCGACACTTCTGGACCTCATTTGAGTTATCACCCCGAAAAGCTCTCCATGGAACGTACTGAGAGTGCAGCATTTGGACCAACTGACCGAATTGGTCAGTTGACCATGCGCAATTTAGATATTGCAGATACCCGCGCCAAATTAGAGATGTACACGAAACAAGGACAATTAGGGTCCGGTGAATTTAGGTTAGTCGCTGAGATCGATGGCGAAAATAAAAGTAAGTAGGTTATCTAGAATCGGATCGGAGAATGATGTCGCTTTACGAGGATCAATTAAGCCAGGTGGAATCCAGTAAAGGATTTATTGCAGCCTTAGATCAAAGTGGTGGCAGTACTCCAAAAGCTCTCAAACTCTATGGGATTGAAGAGAGCGCTTACTCCTCGGAATCTGAGATGTTTGATCTAGTACATGCGATGCGTGCACGAATCATCAAGAGCCCCGTTTTCACGAGCAAAAGAATTCTGGGAGTCATTCTTTTTGAGATGACTATGGAACGTCAGATTGATGGGATAGCCAGCGCAGAGTTTCTCTGGCAAAAGAAAGGTATTGTCCCTTTCCTTAAAGTGGATAATGGTTTGGCTGATGAAGTTGATGGAGCACAGGTCATGAAACCTATCCCGCAACTTGGCACACGAATATCCAGGGCTCGCTCTCATGGTGTATTTGGAACCAAAATGCGCTCAGTGATCAAATTGGCCAATCCCAAAGGGATTGCTGCAGTTGTTACCCAGCAATTTGAATTAGGTAAAAATATTCTTGATGGTGGCTTGATGCCCATTATTGAACCAGAAGTTGATATCAAAAGCCCTGAAAAGGAGCGTTGTGAGGAATTACTCAGAGCGGAAATTATCAAAGAACTTGATAAGTTATCTCCTGATCAGCAGGTGATGTTGAAGTTGACTCTTCCGTCAGAAGCGAATTTCTACAGACTTTTGGTTGAACATCCACGAGTCCTTCGAGTTGTTGCCTTGTCAGGTGGATACTCTCGCGAAGATGCTAACGCGATGCTTGCAAAGAACGATGGCGTGATTGCGAGCTTCTCCCGTGCACTCACTGAAGGATTGAGTGCACAACAGAGCGCGGCTGAATTCGATGGAGTCCTAGATCAAGCAATCGAAAGCATTTACCAGGCATCCATTTAGAGGTTAGTAAGGCAAAGCCTTGAGTATCTGCGTCGGAACTACCTCTTCCTCGCCTGGTTGAAGTGAATCTGGGCTAATCCAAATCATCCGCCGAGAATCGTGAACTACCTCGACAATCGGATCCAATCTCTGCAATTTTGCGATGACATCCAAGGCGGTTGGCTCTTTTAGTTGAATTGCTACTCGCGGTGTTGGTTGACCCGCTTCATTTACATCATCACGCCATATCACGCATGAAGATTTGTTCGTTAATACTTCGACCCAACTATCTACAACTTTGCTCCAACGTTGCCAATCTGCCTCGTGGTCTCTTTTCAGGTAGAGCTCGATAGCTGTAAGCAAACCAGCAATTTCCTCTTTACTGGCTTTGAAACCTCGACCAAGGCGTGGATAAGGCGCTGCATTGACACGTATCCCCTCGATGAGCGCTTTTCTCCCTACTACCAATCCACTTGATTGCGGGCCACGGAGGGCTTTCCCACCGCTGAAGATTGCTAGGTCTGCACCTAATTCATGTGTGAAGCGCCAGAGATTTGACACAGGTGGCAATTGCGCAGCGGCATCAACGATTACTGGAACTGAGTACTTGGCAGCGATTTCGATTGTTTTCTCCAGTGAGAGCGCAGGAGAAGCCAAATGTGCACCAGCACAGAAGAAAATAGCGGAGGTAAATTCATTTATTTTGGCTTCAAGTTGATAATCGAAGGATTGGATCGCATCGCCGACAGTAACTAGTTCAGAACCAGCGACTCGAATATTGGAATCATATGGAATGCGGTGACCCGCGAACATTATTACCTCGGAGCGTTTCGAATTACC
>SYAM01000031.1 GCA_005787645.1 Actinomycetota bacterium
ATCGGTCTTGAAGAACGTGCTTAGCCCTCCGGAAAGGTACTAAGAATGACATCAAATAAAATGCGAAATGTTGTCCTCGCATTTGCATCTGCCTCGCTTTTGGGATCACTTCTCATCGGCGTACCAGCTGCAAAGGCGGCAACAGGAAAAAACTGTACGTTGACAACGCCTACAGCAACTGCACAGTGCGATGCGATTACAGTGGGAGCTGTAGGCAAGGTCACCTCACTCGACCCCTCCAACAGCCTCCGAACCTCAAATCAGAACTACATCTCCAAATTCCTAATTCAAGGAATGTTGTGGCGTATCGCTTCTGATGGAAAGCCAAAGAAGGATCTTCTTAGCGATGCTAAGCAATCATCCGATGGACTTACCTGGACCTTGACTCTCAAGGACATCAAGTACTCAGATGGCAAGACTCAGGTCGTTGCTGATGATGCCGTCTTCATGTTCGATCTTCTCAAGAAGGCTCCAGTTCCTCAGCTTGCCGTTCTTGAAGACGTTTCCGCACCAGATGCGAAGACGATTGTCATCAAGACAAAAACTCGCTTTAACGATCTTCCATTTGCGATGGCAGGTATCTATTTCTGGATGAACCCACGCTCACTCGCCTCTGATGCTAAGTATTGGGAAGCTCCGCTAAGCGCGGGTCCATACCGCATCAAGGAATGGAAGCTTGGAGACGACAAGATGGTCATCGAGGCAAACCCAAACTACTGGTCAAAGCCTGCAGTCAAGCAAGTGACCTATGTCGCGATTCCCGATCCAGTGACTCGCGTTATCGCACTTCGCCAGGGAACGATTGATTACGCATTCGATCTCCCAGCGGCGATTGCTCGTGGCCAGCTCGCCGACAAGAAAGTCTTCCGTTGGCAGCCAACTCAACTTCAAGGCACATTCACCCTTGATTTCAATCTTCGCGACATGGAAGGGTGCAAGGATAAGATTGTTTCGGCAGCAAACTGTTTGGCAGCAAAGAAGCAACCATGGCATGACGTAAAGGTTCGCCAAGCGCTCTCTATGGCGGTAAACCGCAAGGCAATGGCAGATATCGCTTTCTTTGGTGATGTAAAGCCAAGCTGTGCAATTGTCTGGCCAGGACACCCTTCATACAAGTGCCAGAATACAGATCGCACCAAGCAGAACCTCACTGGAGCAAAGAAGCTACTCGCTGAGGCTGGTTATCCAGATGGATTCCCAATCACCATCACCGTCTTCAACCGACCAGGCTGGGCAGATGCAATTGCAGTTATTGCCGCTGAGTGGCGCAAGCTCGGTTCAAAGATGGTTGTCACCACTGAGCCACAAACTGATGCCGTCGGTGGGGCTCGACAGACCTCTGGTGAGTATCAAGTTCAGTTCTCTGGCGCCACTGGCGCGCTCCCATCACAGATCCTCAATATCTATTGGGGTAAGGGTGGCGCGTGGCAGAACTGGTCAGCTTCCTCTTCAAATACTGCAGATCTACAAGGACTCGATGCGGCAGTAACTGAGAAGGATCAAATTTCACTCATCGCAGCAATTGAGAAGAAGATATGGGACGAGTCAGCACATATTCCACTTGGACAACGTGCTGTTTTCGGCGCAAGCCGTCTCCCCGCAAACATCTTCTCCAATGTGAAGGGCAATGATCACTACTTCGTGAAGCAGTCACCACCACTTTCATAAGTAAAGTGGAGACTGACTGTGCAAACAGTGAGCAAGTAGTATCCGAACAAGGTGGGGCGTCATGCCTCACCTTGTTCCCAATATCAAGAAATTTCCGAGATTTCTCTGCGATACCCTCAAGCGCGAAAGGATTCCTGAAGTGACTGAGTCACAGAAAACTGCCGCCTCACAAGATGCAAAAATGGAGGTGGAGAAGGATAGAAATCGCGCGGCTCTCCGAAAGACTTTCTATGGTCGAATACTTCGATCGATAATCGTTGGCTTTTGGGTGATGGTCATTGCCTTTTCGCTGATGCGGTTGAGCCCAGGAGATCCCGTTCGTCTGGCACTTGGTGCAGATGTAACCGAAGAAGCTGTTGAAGCCTTCCGAACCCAACTCGGTCTCGATAAACCCTTCTATCTGCAATTTTGGGATTACTTCTTAGGAATCTTCCGTGGAGACTTGGGATATTCCTACTTCTCTGGTCGTGATGTCACCGAAATTCTTGGCACACACTTACCTGTAACTCTGATGATTATCGCATTATCAATCCTCTTTGCCGCGCTCATCTCTCTCCCACTTGCACTCTGGGTGGCAACGAGCAAGAGCAACACAGTGAACTACCTGTTTAGAGCGCTTACTTCAATCTCGTTAGCAATCCCTGGATTCTTCCTAGCGCTACTTGGACTTCTAGTATTTGGTGTGTACTTCAATATTGCCCCTGCTGCAGGTTATGAAGGCGCTTTCCCTGGAAACCTCAGATATCTTTGGCTGCCTGCGTTGGCCAATTGCGGCTCCCTCGTTCCGGTTCTCTCTCGCGTGTTGCATTCATCGCTTGTCGACACCCTCGATGAAGAATTCGTAGAGACAGGAATCATCCGTGGCGTTCGTAAATCGCGTTTCTATTGGTCCTATCTTCTTCGACCATCACTTGCGCCTACGGTAGTTCTTTTGAGTTACATGGTTGGTGTCATGATTGGTGGCACCGTAATTATGGAAACAATCTTCTCTTTGCCGGGAATTGGTCGAGAACTGATAACCGCGGTTGATGGACGTGACTACCCAGTTGTGCAGAGTATCGCGATGATCTTTGGACTTATCGTAGTCTTCTTTAGTTTTATAGGTGACCTGACTGGCTATCTCCTAGACAGGAGAGTGACACTTTCGTGAGCATTGCAATAGAAGGTAAGAAAGAGAAAAAATTTCTAAAAGAAGGAACCTTTGGAATCTATACCGGATTCTTCATGTTGGGTTCACTGGTACTCGCTGGTGCGATCATCCCTTGGATTAGCAAATACGGACCTGACGAATTGGCTTCAATGCCGCTTGCTCCACCAAGTAGAGCCAACTTCTTTGGAACTGATGTCTTGGGTAGAGATGTTTTCGTTCGAGTCTTTGATGCTGTCTTCATCGACCTGGGCACTGCGATCATTGGTGTAGCAATCCCCTTGGTTGTTGGCACCATCATCGGAACCCTCCTCGGAATCTCACAGAACAAGCGCGTGAACTCTGTAGTGGGGTCAGTGATCGATGGAATCAATGCATTCCCATTCTTGGTCTTCGTAATCGCGCTAATTGCTTTTATCGGCCCTGGCGTTGGAAGTATCGTGCTAGCGATTTCATTGGTGAACTGGGCACGTTACGCTCGCATTGCACGTACTCGCGCTGTCGTAGTCAACAAACAAGGTTATGTCGAAGCGGCTCGTACTTTGGGATTTTCAAAGAAGCGAATCCTCTTCAAGCACATTATCCCAAATGTTTCTTCAGAGACACGTGCCTATGCGTTGAGTGATTTCATCATCGTGATCATCGCAATTGCTGCCCTCTCCTTTCTCGGATTGGGTATCAAACCGCCTCAAGCTGAATGGGGTGGAATGATTCGTGATGGCAAGGATCTACTCACTGTTGGATTCTGGTGGCCAACTGTCTTTCCTGGAATCGCTCTCTGTTGGGCAGGAATCGCTGTGGCCTTCATCTCTGAAGGACTCACGCGCCGCATGCGAGAGGTGGGAACTCGATGAGCACGCCGAATAAACCTCTAATTCAGATTAAAGATGTAGTCATTGGCATTCCCCACAAACGCCGTCCTACTTTGATCATCGTCGATAAAGCTAATTTCGACATCAACTATGGCGAGATGGTGGGAATCGTTGGCGAATCTGGTTCTGGAAAGACGATGATCTGCCGGACAATGATCGGCACATTGGAGCGACGCGGCGGCAAAATCATGTCGGGCGAAGTGATTTTCGAAGGACAGAATCTTGCGAAAGCAAATGACGCTACATGGAAGAGTTTGCGTGGAAAGTCCATTGGATATG
Organism: Actinomycetota bacterium; assembly: GCA_005787645.1. Classification (GTDB taxonomy): domain Bacteria; phylum Actinomycetota; class Actinomycetes; order Nanopelagicales; family Nanopelagicaceae; genus IMCC26077. The sequence continues at coordinate 3,967 of SYAM01000031.1, forward strand.
TTCCACAAAGCGCTCTTGCTGGACCCAATCCAGTCCTTATTATCGAAGCGCAATTAGCTGAAGCGCTTCGAAACACTGGCGATACCAAGAACATCAAAGCGCGTTCCAAAGAATTGTTGGATCTAGTCAAGATACGACGAGTTGATACCGTTATGAAGCAATATCCTTACCAACTCTCTGGTGGTATGCGACAACGTGTGATGATTGCCTGCGCCTTGGCTACCAGTCCTAAACTTCTCATAGCCGATGAACCAACGACTGGGCTTGATGTCACGGTGCAATCCCAAATCATGGACCTGCTCAAGGAGATTCGATCCACGACGGGAACAGCCATCGTGCTCATTTCGCATGATCTCGCATTGATTGATGAGGTCTGCGATCGAGTTGTCGTGATGCATGCAGGCGCTACAGTGGAAGTCGGTTCTGTAAAAGAACTTGAGAAACCTCGTCATCCCTACACAATCGCTCTCAATTCCTCACGCATCGATGTCGCAAAGCCAGGAAGCGAACTGGTGACTATCAAAGGTAATGCCCCTTCGGTCGGTGAGTGGAATCCTGGTTGTCGCTTCGCTGAACGATGTTCAATCGTTCAAAGCGATTGCAAGGTTGGCAACCATCCTGTGCTGATCGGAGCAAGTGGGGCGCACCAAAGTGCATGTATCCATACCGAACTTTTGGAGCGAATCTAATGGCTGAATTCCTTCTCGAGGCTAAGAATGTCAGCGTCACCTTCGGTTCTGGCTCAACAAAAGTTGAAGCTGTCAAGAATTGTTCCTTAACGCTTCGCTCAGGAGAACCCATCGGAATCGTCGGTGAGTCGGGAAGCGGAAAATCCACCCTTGCTCGCGTGCTTGCCGGATTACAAGTCCCTACTGAGGGTGAAATTTATTTCAATGGTGAGCCGGTATATAAAGGGTCGAAGTCCTACACCGGCGAGGCCCGACGGCAGGTACAGATGGTCTTTCAAGATCCCTATGGAAGCCTCAACCCGCAATTAACAGGATTGAATGCTGTGGCTGAAGCGGTACGAATTCACGATAAGACGAATAAAGAAGAGTCTGAGAATCGCGCGCTTAAACTTCTTCGTCGGATGGGAATCGCTGAACTTGATGCAATCAAGAAACCTCGCCAACTCTCCGGTGGTCAACGGCAACGAGTGAGTGTGGCCAGAGCGCTATCAGCAAATCCAACGGTCCTTCTTGCGGATGAACCAACCTCAGCAATCGATCAGAGCGCACAAGCACAGTTGCTCAATCTTTTCCGAGGCCTACTTGATGATGGGCTTTCCATCGTCCTGGTTTCTCATGATCTCGGCGTCATTCGCTATCTCACCAAACGCGTCTATGTGATGAAAGACGGTGTATTCGTTGAGTCTGGTATCACTGAGGAGATTTTCAACGACCCGCGTGAGGAGTACACCAAGCTCTTGCTTGCATCGATTCCCGGTGAACTCGGAGTTGCCGCACGAAGGAAACTCAACAAGATCTGATCGCACGAATGTGAGGATGGTGTGAGATGGCCGGGCAAGGCTTGCGAGTAGGAGCGGTAAATCTCACCATTAATCCTGAGTTGGGCATGTCGAAAGGTGGCTTACGGCTCTTTGGAAGTCCCATCACCAAAGTCGATGATGATCTCTATTTAGGCGCCATTGTCCTGGAATCAAAGGGCGTCACCCTCTGCCTAATCGCGTGTGATCTTGGAAACTCACGAACAGAAGAGGCCCTAGAAATTCGAACTCGGGTTGCACATGCACTCGAGATACCAGTGGTCAATGTGATGTTCAACTTGAGCCATAACCACAGCGCTGCAGATTTACCCACCATGCTCCATGGGAACGCTGACGAAAAAGATATCTCGCGAAGTGAGAATTATTTCGCCTTTGTTATTGAACAGGCGGTCCTTGCAGCAACCACCGCACAAGCACAGTTACGCCCAGCTCGCATGGCACACGCTTGGGGCGCAAGTGATTTAAATATCTATCGACGAGAGTGGAATGGCGATCAAGATGTACTGGGTGAAGTTCCCGGCCATCCCACTGATAATTCGATCGGAGTCATCCGCTTCGATGATCTCGAGGGAAATCCGATTGCAATACTCTTCCGCTTCTCCTGCCATCCAGTTGTCAACGGCGCCCAATCCCCCACACTCTCTGCTGACTTCCCAGGACCAGCGCGGAAGATTATCGAAAAGAATGTGGGCGGAACAGTTCTTTTTCTTCAAGGCTGTGGTGGAAATATCAACCCGCAGGTAGGTATTGGCTATGAAGTGGATTGTTCGGAAGAGGTCTACCGAATGGGTACGGCACTTGGTGCCGAAGTAGTTCGGGTAGCACTTGGACTACGTACCAATAAATACCAAAAGGATCGGGTACTCCTCCAAAATGTTCCAAACATCCTCTTTAAACCGTGGCGAGAGCGAACCGAGCACGCTGAGGTAACCCTTGGTGCCAGCCATGAAGTTGCTCACTTTGGATTCGTACCTCTTCCCTCGGTAGATGAGGCTGCACAGTTGGCAGAACATTGGGAGAGGGAGATCCTCGAGCGAGAAAAGCGGGGCGCCTTGACCTGGGAGACTCGAGTAGCGAAGAAGATGAAACTCTGGGCTGATTCGGTAGTGACTAGCGTTGCCCAATCCAATCCCACTCGCGAATTTGAAGCCCATGCTTTTCGAATTGGTGAAATCGCCATCGTTGGTCTCAATGTTGAAGCTTTCTTTGAGACAGGTGAAGAAATCAGAGTACGCTCGCCCTGGCCAGATACTTTCGTCCTTGGTTATACAAATGGCACCATCATGTATCTACCTCGCGCCCAGGATTACCCAAAGCAGGGATGGAAATGGCCCAACACGCACGCGCTACCAGATTTCCTACCGCAATCGTACTGTCAACCTGCGCTATGGCATCCAGATTCAGAGCAAAAAGCGGTAAAGGCGGCTTTGGGTGCGCTCGATAAGTTGCGTTGATTAATTACACGCGCAAATCGATCGTCGCGCCACCATCGACGACAATTGTTTGACCATTGATGTACGAGGCTTTCTTCGAAGCAAGGAAAACTACAACTGCCGCTTGCTCCTCGGGTCGACCCATTCGTTTCATCGGGACAGCCTGAGCAAACGCCTCATGCGTAACCTCTTTGCCATCGACAAAGATTCGATTAGCAGTTTTAGTAAATCCTGGAGCGACAGCAACAACGCGAATGTTCTCGGGCGCCCATTCGACTGCAAGTGTGCGGGTGAGCGCTTCCAGTCCTGCCTTAGACACTGAGTACGAGAGGCGACCTGGCAGACCAATCCGGCCAGCGATTGATGCAATTGAGATGATCGATGGATAGGGCGACTTCACAAGATGCGGATAGGCCGCGCGACAGCATCGAAATGCCCCGTCTAGATGAACATTGGTGATGAAGCGCCAATCCTCATCGGTATATGTGTGAGTGAGACCTTGTCGGAAATTACCTGCGTTATTAACGAGCACATCAAGTCGACCAAAACGCTTGATAATCGATTCGATTCCGCTATCAACTGAGGGTGTAGATCCAACATCCATGGCAACTGTAAGCACGTGCTCACCACTTGGATCTAGACTTCTGGCCACCTCCAGCGCAGCTTCCTCGCGAAGGTCTGAGACGACTACGTCATACCCTTCATCGAGAAATTGCTTGCACATTTCTGAACCTAAAGCGCCAGCGCTGCCCGTGACTAACACGACCGGTCTCTCATCTTTCGCCATGAACAGAAGTCAAGCATTGTGCCGCGAGAATAACAAGCGCTCTCGGCAGGGGTAAATTTCATATGCGTGAATGAATTGATATCACCAAATACCAGGAGGCGGTAGAGTATTGCTCATGGAAATTTACGAGGGTCAAATTGTCATTGTTGCTGGCGGCGGCGCAGGCATTGGTGCTGCGGCTGCCACCCTACTTGCTTCGAGAGGCGCAATGGTCGTTGTCTCCGATGTCGTACTCGCTAATGCTGAAAAAGTTGCTGCAGAGATAAATGGGTCTGGCGGTAAAGCTGTAGCGCGCGAACTGAACGTCGCTGATCAAACCGGGGTTTCGAATTTCATTAACATGGTTGCGAAAGATTTCGGCCGCCTGGATGCAATCGTCAACAGCGCAGGAATCGTCGGTCCAACCAATACTCCCCTAGAAAAAATCACTGCTGCAGATATCGAGAAAGTTCTGGCAATCAATCTGCTCGGAGCAATCTGGTTAACTCAATCTGCCCTGCCCATAATGAAGGCTGCAAAGTATGGCCGCATCGTTCATGTCGCATCTATCGCTGGCAAAGAAGGCAACCCCGGCATGACGCCGTACGTTCTCTCAAAGTCGGCGATGATTGGATTTGTTAAAGCAGTTGCCAAGGAGGTGGCGACGGAAGGCATCACAATAAATGCCATTGCACCAGCTGTCATCAAGACTCCAATGAATGCAAATACAAGTGAGGAGACGCTTAAGTACATGATTTCGCGGATACCGATGGGTCGTCTCGGAGAGGCCGAAGAGGTCGCTGAGATGATTTCCTTCGCTGCATCATCAGCATGCTCATTCACCACAGGATTTTGTTTTGACACCTCGGGTGGTCGCGCAACTTATTAATTCGGGCTACTTCAGTTGTAGCGCGCTCCAATCAGGATCGCTATCGATTCCCATCACTGAGTCTGGAAGTTCGGGCATGGTGAATTTCCACCCGGTGAGTGAGTCTTCGGCATCGACCCTGCGATTGGCCACGATTAATTCGGCGAGCGCATCCACACTCGCACCTGGGGCAGAATATTCGATAGAGATACTCTCCACATCGAGAATTGAAGCAACTTGGCTATGCCAGGCATCGTAAACGTGCCACGAGACCGGCATATTCTTTTCCGCTAGATAATCGTTGAGTTGAAGTAGCCGCGATAGACCGCCTTGGCAAGTGGTGTCAATTCGCAAAATATCTACGGCACCACTCTCAACAAATGCTTGTGGGTGATAGAGATGCGTCTCATCGTCGCCGCTAGCAAGTGGTGAATCCAGGAGTGAGCGTAACTTCTTAAGTTCCATCAAACTCCCCGATACAAAGGGATCTTCGACCCATGCAAGATCTAAGCCTCCCACTATCTTCATAGCATCTTCCGCTGTATGACATGAGAAGGCTAGATCGGTGGCAACTGGACAGAGTCTGGTATCAAGCGCTGCGATTATTCGCTCACGAGTTAATTCAGGGGTCAATCCGACCGGAAGCTTTACTCCGTGTGCGCCGGCAGCAACTGCTGCCTTGACCTCCCATGCAATATCTTCTGGCCCACGCGAGGGTGGATAACCAATGACAGCCCACTTCGCGATTGCCTTTTCGCTCTTACCAAAACGAGCTGCGACGGTTTTACCCTCACGCTTTGCCACCGCTTCATGCGCCGCCAAATCGACGAGTGAAAATCCGCGCAACGCTGCACCCGACGATAACGGAGCGCTCGCTCGGCGATAGACGGCATCCCATGTGCTGATCGGATCGCCGGTAAAAAGCTCTTTGTATAGTGGTGCGATAATCGTATTAACGCATTCAGTCACAGGAACACCGCGATCTAATCCAAAGGCATGACCAACGCTTCCATTAGCAAGGCGCACAGTTGTCACGCAATATCCGCGCGCGGTAATCAAGTACTGACCTAACTGGACGGGGCGAGGCAAAGTAACCGTGATGCGCCGAGCAGAAACATTGAGAATCTCTCCGCTGCTTTTGATGCTATTCATGAGAGCACTTTTTCGTTCCCTTGCCCCATCCGTCAAATAGCCATATCCCTGCCATGAGCGGGTTTTTACCGCCTTTTCGCGCCTCGGGAGGGTCGCTTTGAGGGGTACTCGCTGAGATATTCGCCCACTCCAAACGTTATGAAAAATACATACTAAATCGAGCAAAACGCCTTGATTCGCGACCTATAAACGTGGTGGGCTAGGGGGACAAATAAGGCTCCGGAAGGGCCTTAACTTTGAGCTCCATTTCACTTGGCGCCAACTGAGTTAGGAGAAAGTAAATGAAGAAATTCCGTACCCGCATTGCGGCCGTTGCAGCGATGAGCTTTGCAGCAACTTTCGCGGTAGCGGCTCTGCCTTCGCAAGCTGAGGATGTCACTCTCAAGCTTGTTATGGCCGCCTACACCGATGACATGGTTGATTACTACGACGGTCTTGCTCAAGACTTCGAGAATGCCAACCCTGGAATTAAGGTTGAGGTTGACGTAGTCGCATGGCCTGAAATCGGCCAGAAGGTCAAGACTTTGATTGCATCTGGTCAAACACCAGATATCGTCAATAACGACGAATTCGCAGGTGAAGCTGCAGCAGGTCTGCTCTATCGTGCAGATCAAATCGTAAGTGGAGCAGTTCTAAAAGACATCATCCCTGCATTCCTCGACAACTCCAAGTACAAGGGAACTGCCTACGCAGTGCCCGACCTTGCATCAGCTCGTGCATTCTTCTGGAACAAGCAACTCATCTCCGGTGCTGGCGTTAAGGCTGCTCCAAAGACTTGGGATGACATGCTCGCTGCTGCAAAGGCAGTGAAGAAGAAGTATCCAGATGTCTATCCATACTGCCTTCCACTTGGACCTGAAGAAGCACAGATGATCTTCACAACATGGGGTGGCGGCAATGGTGGCCGTCTCTTCAACGAGAAGAGCAACAAGTACACCTTGAACAATAAAGAGTTCAAGGGCGCTCTTGATTTCCTCAAGACCCTTGTTGACCAAAAATTGACTCAACCAAACCCAGGTAAGACCAACCGTACCGATGGCTGCTGGGCGCTCTTTGCTAAAGGCAAGGTAGCGATGGTTGATGGCGGCGTCTTCCTACCAGATTGGCTATCCAAGAATGGTGGAGAGAGCATCGACTGGGCAGCGGGAGCTTTCCCGGCTGCAAAGGGTAAGACTGACATCACCGTTGGTGTCCAGGATTACTTCAAGGGCTACAAGGCCGGTGGAAAGCAGAAGGAAATCCAGAAATTCCTCACCTTCCTCTTCGAGCCTACTAACTACCAAGGCTTCTTGAAGGCTGCTGGTGGATTCATCCCTGCTACTAAGAGCGCTGGAAAGCTTGCTGAAGAGGACCCAATCATCGGGCCATACGTCAAGCTTCTTCCAAAGGCGATCTTCTACCCAGGAACCGTTGGTTCATGGCAGGCATGTAAGGCATCAATCGTGACCTACATGGGTAACGCGATGTCAAACACTGGAAAAGCGCTTCAACAGATCCAGGCAAAGTGCGATGCCGCACATAAGAAAGTTAAGTAACGCTTAGGTTACTTACCTGTTGTAAAAGTGAAAGGCAGGGCCTCGACAATCGAGGTCTTGCCTTTCATTATAGTTAACTAGAGTCACTCCATAACAGATAGAAATAGATGAGGGAGCGCACGTGGTCGCCGCAACAGTGAAGAAGGAACCTGCTCGCGCAGCCCTTCCTTGGCTGAGTGGAACGATCTTCCTCATCGTTGGCTTTGTACTTTGGCCAACGCTCGAACTCTTCCTCATGTCTTTTAGAAGTATCGATATCTCAGGACTTATCCAAGGTTGGGCTGGCCTTGAGAACTATCGGATGTTAGCCGCGAACTTTGACTTACCACCTGTATTACGACGTACCGTCATCTGGTTAGTAGTAGTGGTCGGTATGACCCTTGCCATCTCCTTGCCTCTTGCCCAATTGATGAATGCTAAATTTCGAGGACAGAAATTCCTCCGCTACTCCATAATCATTCCGTGGGCTGCATCTCTAGTCATTACTGCAACGTCGTTCAAATGGATCCTCGATCCGTACTACGGCATGATGAATTTGATTCTCAAAGATCTAGGGATCATCAAGGAAGATGTCGATCTCCTTGGCAACCCTTCGACCTCTTTCATCATGCTTTTGGTTGTGGCGATATTCGTCTCACTCCCCTTCACTAGTTACGTACTTCTCGCTGGCTTACAGTCGATTCCAGGTGAAGTGCTCGAAGCGGCCAAAGTAGATGGCGCGGGTGGGTGGAAAACCTATTGGACCATTATTTTCCCGCTACTACGCCCTGCATTCCTTGTTGCTGCGGTCATCAATGCGGTTTACGTCTTTAACTCTTTCCCCATCATTTGGGTATTGACTAAAGGTGGACCCGGCTATGAAACTGATACTACGACGACATTTGCCTACAAAATCGCCTTCCGCGATCAAGATATCGGACAGTCAGCATCTCTTGCAGTCGGAAACTTCATCGTAATTTTCATCTTCATCATGCTTTTCTTGAAGCTATCTAAATGGCGAGAGGCGGATCAAACGTGAGCGTGCCTGCACCAATCGTTAAACGTCGCATCAAAGGTTTCGTACTCTCCGTCACCGGTCTCGTAACCGCATTTATCTTCCTATTTCCTTATGTCACGATGTTTAGCACCGCTCTGAAACCTAAAGCAGATATCACCGATATGCCGCCGACCTATCTGCCCCAAGATTGGATTTGGAGCAACTTCATAAACGTATTCAAGGAGATTGAATTCGGCACGTATATGAAGAACACTATTATCATTGCGCTGGCAACGATGCTCATTGGGTTGATTGTATCAATTCCTGCAGGGTATTTCGTCGCCCGCCATAATTTCCGAGGCCGAACTCTCTTCTTACTCGTAGTACTCGTCACTCAAATGTTCTCGCCTACCACTCTGCTTATTGGTATCTATCGCGAGATGTCAGTCCTCAACCTCATTAATACCTACACTGGCCTGATTATGGTAAATGCTGCCTTTAATCTCGCCTTTGCGGTCTGGATCCTCTCCAGCTTTTTCCGCTCAATTCCAAAAGAGATCGAAGAGGCTGCACAAATCGATGGCTGTTCGAGGTTCCAAGCCTTCCGAAAAGTGGCCCTCCCGCTCGCTCTCCCTGGGATCGTTACAACAGCAATCTTTATCTTCATCGCTGCATGGAACGAGTTCGTAGTTGCTTATACCCTTGCCAGTCAACCCGCAAAACAACCTTTCTCTGTTGGTCTCTCACTTCTGACCGGCTACTACGAGGTGAAGTGGAATTACCTCTTCGCAGGCTCCCTGATTGCCATCATCCCAGTTGTCGTCCTCTTCATCTTCATCGAGAAATATCTTGTCAGTGGTCTTACTGCCGGCAGTGTGAAGTAGCCATGGGGCGTCACAACGCCTTCACCTTCCCCTACACCTTCTTCCGCCAGAGCGCTGCCAGAGTAATCCCCGACCTCCAAAGTTATGGATTTACCGGAATTAATCTCGCCCTTAACTACCATGCCAGCCGTGATTTTCTCCTTCGCCAAGGTCCGGCGTTGGAGTATCTCGCCGACGGCTTTCATTACTACACGCCCAATCGAGATATGTATCCATCTCAGTCTGTGCAACCGAATCCCAAAGATTGCCTCACTGAAAATCGGATGCTTGATGAAGTTATTAGGGTAGCCAGCAGACAGGGCTTCGAAGTCAACGCATGGGCTGTCTACATGCATAACTCTGCAATTGGCTTTCAATACCCAAAACTCACCGTGACAAACTGCTTTGGAAACCACTTTCTCTCTGAACTCTGTCCAAGTAGCCCCGAAATTGCTGGATATATCTCAGGGCTTAGTAACGACTTGGCAAGCAGAGGCATCACCACGCTTGCTATCGAATCACTTCATTTTCACGGAGCCCATCATGGGGAGCACCATGAGCGATTCTTCCTAGAGATGAGCGAGGTCACCGGTTTTCTCCTCTCCCTCTGTTTCTGCACTTATTGCATCGCACATTTTGTTGGTGATGGTCCAGCGCTCAAGGAGCGAGTTGTGCAATTACTCAGAGTATTTCTTGAAGATCATGATGAGTGGCTTGGAGTGGAGCTGACAAAAGAGAATCTGGCATCGATTGTTGGAGAGGAGATTCTTGGATACCTAACTTCTCGTGAAGAGACTGTTGCTCGTCGTTATCGTGAGGTCAGAGAGGTTGCCGCAGCGCATGGAGTGCGCACCACATTCATTGATCAAGCCCCGCTTATTACTAATTCGGCGAGCGCACCACTCGGCAAAAGTTGGCAGGTAGGCATCGACAATATGCTTATAGATAAAGCAGTTGATATCTATGAGCCATTAATTTATCGAGTGAGCGCCGAAGAGGTAGGCGCTGTGGCTAGCCACTATCGGTCAGAAATCTCAGGTGCGATTACCGCTATTCTCCGCCCGACTTACCCTGATAATGATTCGAGAGAAAAACTAAGCGCCAAAGTAAAAGCTCTGCACGATAGCTCAGTTCACGATATTGATTTCTACCTTCTGGATGCGATGCGACCGCGAGACTTGGAGTGGATTAAGGGCGCGATTATTTCTTGATCCAAGGAATGCGCTTAGGGGTGAAACCACCGTCAATCGTAAGTATCTCGCCGGTGATGTAACTGGCATCATCTGAGAGCAAGAATTTCACGCCACGGGCAATCTCGTCGGGTTCACCAAAACGATTCATTGCATGCATGCTCTGAATAGATGGGTCTAAGTACCCATTCTTGGTCGCATTCACCACAAAAGGAGTGTTGATATATCCAGGAGCAATCGCATTGATCCGAATACCAAACTCGGCCCATTCGACCGCGAGGGTTCGTGTGATCGCATCAATGCCTGCCTTGGCTACTGAGTATGGCAAACGCCGTGGCCAGCCGAAGTTATGTGCTAACGAGGAGAAGTTCACAAAAGCACCTGGCTTGCCATTACCTACCAGGTAACGGGCAACTCCTTGATTCATGTAGAAATGGCCATCGAGATGGACATCAAGTACCTCACGCCATTGCTCTGGGGTCATATCAAGGCTGGCGTGATTGGTGCTATTTCCGGCACAGCAGACCAAGCCTGATATATCTCCAGCCCAGGCAAGGCTCTTTTGGACAACCTCTGCTGCCCCAGCAGCGGTGGTAATGACAGATTCCAGGAAGAGCGCTCGGTCGGGATATCTCTGCTGTAACTGGCCAAAGCCACCCTCTTTGAGGTCTGCAGAGATCACTTTGACTGATGGCCAATCAGCAAGTAAACGCTCTGCCGTGGCTAAACCGATCCCGCTTCCGCCACCGGTGATTATTACTGTCGTGTGTTCTGCCATCGTTACTCGTTATTCGACCCAGAGGGTTGCTTCAACTTCGACGCATAACTCCGGCAACATCAACCGACTAGCTTCAACGAATGAGCATGCTGGCAAGATTTTTGCAAAAAATTCACCATGAGCCTTCGCTACCCCTGGCCAATCTTCGATGTTGGTAAGGAATACTCGAGTCCGGATTGTGTTCTCGAAAGTCGCACCCAATTCTTTTACAGCCTTTTCGATTTCAGTGAGAATGTATTTCATTTGACCATAAGCATCGTGGGGAAACATGACCTGACCATCGCGTGTAGTCGCGCTCGTTCCACTTACTTCAATGAGATTTCCCATCCGTACTGCTCGTGAGTATCCAACGATAGGAGCCCAAGGGCGATTCCCATCAACTCGGCCAACTTCCATGGTCTTAGATACCTTTCTTGTCGATGAGTCGAACTGCACGTCCAGGAAGGTTATCTGTTCGGCCACCGTCCCACAATGTCGATATTCCGTCTATCCAAACATGGACAAAACCTTTTGCCGGAACTCTTGGCTCTTCATACGTAGATTGGTCGATGACACTCTCTCGATGAAGTAATACCAGGTCGGCTCGATAACCAATCTTTACCAGGCCGCGATCAACTAAGCGCAATCTCTGTGCAGGTCGTCCGGTCATCCGCGCTACCGCACCTTCAAATGAGAGCACCTGCTCATCTCGACCGTAGACTCCTAAGTAGCGAGCAAATGTGCCGTATCCCCGTGGATGAGGTCTATTGCCGACGAGAATTCCATCGCTACCCACCATATGTTTAGGGTGCTTCATAATGGACCGCACATTCGGTTCATAGCCACCATGAAGGACCGCAGATACTTTGTAATTTTCAGCATCGAGGAAATCGAGATAGAACTCCACCGAATCCTTACCTGCTCGTTTCGCTGCTTCATCAAAACGCATACCAACGAATTCCGTTGCCTTGTCGACACCTGCGATGACAATCGTCTGGAAATTCAAAGTGTTTCCATGTGCACCATCAGAACCAGTCACCATCAGTTCGTGGATTACCCGCTTGCGCACATCAGGTTCACGTAGGCGCATGCGCATAGTTTCAATTCCTCCAGCCTGCACCCATGAAGGCAACAGAGCATGTAGATATGTCATTCCCGCAAGATAGGGATAGGTATCAAGGGTAATATCCACGCCACGACGCTCTCCCTCAGAAAGCATGTCAAAGAGCAACTCAGTCTTGTCGTGGTATTGAGGTGAACTCATATGGCAATGGGTCAGGTGTAGCGCGGCACGTGAGGCATGAGAGATCTCAATGCAGTCGCTAACTGCCTGTAGAAAATCACGTCCATAGTTTCGGTGATGTGGAGCGTAGTAGCCGGCATACTTGGCAACGACCGAGTTAAGCGCAATCAATTCATTGTCATCGGCATACATCGCTGGCGTATACGTAAGTCCAGCCGAGAGCCCTACTGCACCTTCGCGCATTCCCTGCTCGACAATCACCTGCATCTTCAGTAATTCGTCTGGAGTAGCAATCCCAGGCTCGCTGCCTTTGACCAACATTCTCACATTCCCATGAGGAATCAAGAATGCAACATTCACTGGTGCGCCTCTATCGATGTACTTGAGGTAGTCAGCGATTGATTTAAAAGTCCAATCAATAGTCGATGGATCTCCATTCCATCCAAAAAGTTGCTCTCTAATCTCATGCTGGGTCTCTTCGGATGTCGGCGCATAGCTCAATCCATCCTGACCAACAACTTCGAGCGTGACTCCTTGCGTGACTTTTGCTAAGTGAGCAGGATCTGCGATTACCGCAAGATCAGAGTGGGCGTGCATGTCAATAAAGCCTGGCGTAATAGTGAGTTCTGAACCATCTATTACCTTGCCCCGCTCGTCGCCCTTGAGAACGCTACCTACAACAGAAATTACTCCGTCGATGACCTGGATATCCGCCTTAAATGCTGGACGTTCGCTGCCATCGACGACGCTTCCACCACGGATTACGAAAGTGCTCAGGGCTTACGTCCCTCAATCGTGTTGAACATCGGCGTATATCCAGCGAGCAAACCTCCATCAACGACAAGTTCGGCTCCTGAGATCCACTCTGCGCGATCGGAGATCAGGAAGAGCACCATCTCGGTTATATCTTTCGGTGTTCCTACCCGACCGAGTGGGTACCACGGTTTGAGATCCTCGAATACTTGAGGATTTGCTTTTGCCCGCTCAATCCATGCTTCGGTTGCAATGGTGCCGGGAACCACCGTATTGCAACGAATCCCATACTCGCCATATCGAACCGCTATTGAGCGGGTCATTTGATGGACTCCCGCTTTGGCAACCGAATATGCATCACTGCCAAACATACCCTTGGCATTGACAGTCCCAATATTGATGATATTTCCGCGCTTTCGCGCCATGAACATTGGTAGTACCTCTTTCACACATAAGAAGGCTCCTGTAAGAGTGATTTTTAAGGAGTTATTCCAGGATTCAAGCGAGGTTTCGTGGAGAGCTTCTGCCTCGTGCACCATCGCGTTATTGACTAATGCATCGATTTCTCCAACATCTTGGTCAATTTTCTTGAAAGTTGCCTTGACTGCATGCTCATCACCTAAATCAAGTTGATATCCATACGCTTTACCACCACTTTCATGAATATCACTTAAGGTTTTAGCAAGAGTGTTGGAATCAATTTCTATAAGCGCAACTACCGCACCATCTGCACAGGCGCGTAACGCCATCTCACGCCCAATACCTCTACCAGCGCCAGTGATGACAACTTTCTTGCCGGCGATATCGCTCATAGTTACTCCTTAGTTCTTCGGGATATTTATAATGCGACGACAAAATCAATTTCGACAAGAATACTCGCAAGATCTGAGCCAACAGTCGTTCGGACCGGAAATGGAGCCGTGAAGAACTCTTGATAGACCTTGTTGTATGCAGCAAAGTCTCTATTCACGTGTTGTAGATGGGTAGTGACTTTCACAACTTGATCTAGCGTTGCTCCTTTTTCAGCCAATATGGCCTGCAAGTTTTTCAAGACTTGTCGAGTTTGCTCCTCGATTCCCTCGACTTCGACTTTGTTAGTAACGGGGTCAGCCGGTCCCATTCCGCAGGTATAGAGAAATCCATTTGCAACAACGCCATGAGAGTAGGCTCCCCCGGGGTTTGGCGCTTCTTTTGAGAAGAAGTGCTCGATATTTGGTTTTGCCATTATTCCCAGCCCCTTAATTGATTCGTTCGAGTGGATGTTCGGTATCGATAATTCGAATAGTACGTGACTTGCTGCGCATCACTATTGATTGACTTCGCATACCTACATTCGTATATCGCACCCCTTTGAGCAATTCGCCATCGGTGATTCCAGTTGCTGCAAAAAAGTGATCATCGCCGGACACTAAATCGTTTGTCGTAAAGACTCGGGTTAGGTCAAGTCCTGCTTTCGCCGCACTCTCCCGCTCCTCATCAGAGCGCGGATGGAGTCGTCCTTGGATCTCTCCACCCATACATTTCATAGCGCATGCCGCAATAATGCCCTCGGGAGTTCCGCCAATTCCCATCAATACATCGATTCCCGTATCAGGACGAGCCGCCATGACTGCACCAGCGACATCTCCATCTGTAATGAATTTGATACGTGCGCCAGCCTCGCGAATCTCTGCCACTAATTGATCATGGCGAGGGCGATCGAGAGTCACCACAGTCAATGAACTGACAGGTACTTTCTTGGCGGCGGCGATCGCCCGCAAGTTCTCGCCAGTACTTTGGTCGATATCAATGACACCAGCAGCCTCAGGGCCGACGACCAATTTATTCATATAGAAAACTGCAGAAGGGTCAAACATAGAATTCCGAGGCGCTACCGCGATAACGCTAATTGCATTGCTCATCCCTTTGGCAGTGAGCGTGGTTCCGTCGATGGGATCGACTGCTACATCGCATGATTGGCCGGTGCCATCACCTACTCGTTCGCCATTAAAGAGCATCGGTGCCTGATCTTTCTCCCCTTCTCCGATGACGACGACGCCATTCATGGAGACAGAGGAGATCATTCGACGCATTGCATCGACCGCCGCTTTATCAGCAAGGTTCTTCTCACCCATACCAATCCAGCGTGAGGCGGCAATCGCAGCGGTCTCGGTAACGCGGACCAATTCCAGCGCAAGGTTTCGCGAGGAGATCGGCTGGTTACCTTGCGTACTCATAAGTTAATGGGAGTGTCGACCAACCCAGTTACCAGAACTTCCCACTAAGAAGTCAAGGTCTGCACCATGGTGCGCCTGGTTCACATGATCAAAATAGAGCTTGACCCACCCGCGTGGTTCAGGCGAGGTTGGTGCGACCCACTTCTTCTTTCGCTCTTCGAGTACTGCAGGGGCAACAAGAAGATCAAGGCGTCTATTTGCCACATCCATCTCGATCTCATCGCCAGTCTCTACTAACGCTAGCGGGCCACCCACTGCCGCTTCTGGTGAAACGTGTAACACCACCGTGCCGTATGCAGTACCGCTCATGCGAGCATCAGAGATACGAATCATGTCGGTAATACCCTTGGCCAAGAGCGATTTTGGCATCGATGCATTAGCAACTTCAGGGAAACCTGGGTAACCCTTAGGGCCAGCATTCTGGATGACAAGAATGTCATTCTCATCGACGATGAAATCATCACGATCGGCATCTTCTACATAATCTTCAATTGCTGAATACACCAGCGCCTTTCCGCGATGCTTGAGCAGATGCGGTGATGCTGCTGAGACTTTGATTACCGCACCATTGGGGGCAAGTGAGCCAAAGAGAACCGCTGTCGCACCTCCTGGCTTCTGGAAGGGCTCTGCCACCGAAGTAATGACCTCCCGATTCCAGTTCTTTACTCCTTCAATATTTTGAGCGACGCTCTTGCCAGTTACAGTGATGTGATCGCGATGGATGAGATTACCCAACTCCTGCATCACCGCTGGAATTCCACCTGCATAATAGAAATCTTCCATTAAATACTTACCCGAAGGCATCAAGTTAGCCAATACGGGTAGATCTTTGGTCAAGGTATCAAACTCTTTGAGTTCTAGATCAACTCCAATACGTCGAGAGATTGCTAGAAGGTGAACGACGGCGTTTGTTGAGCCACCGATTGCGCCCACGATCTTGATGGCATTCTCAAACGCCTTCTTATTCAGAATCTTTGAGAGAGTCAGACCCTCTTCGACCATCTTCACGACGCGGCGACCGACAAGTTGTGCAGTTGCATAACGACGAGAATCCACTGCTGGAATCGCAGCGCTCCCCGGAAGTTGCAAGCCAAGGGCTTCTGTAACTGATGCCATCGTCGATGCAGTACCCATAGTCATGCAATGCCCGGCGCTACGAGACATACACGTCTCTGCCTCTGTGAATTCTTCTTCGCTCATCGTGCCAGCACGCACTTCTTCAGCGAATTTCCATACATCGGTACCTGAGCCGATATCCTTCCCGCGGAACTTTCCGTTGAGCATTGGTCCACCCGTCATCATGATGGTGGGGATATCAACGCTTGCCGCACCCATGAGCATTCCTGGCGTGGTCTTATCGCAACCGGAGAGGAGTACAACGCCATCCATAGGATTAGCTCGAATTAATTCCTCAGTTTCCAATGCGAGAAGATTCCGATAAAGCATTGTCGTCGGACGCATCGTCACTTCACCCAAGGACATTGCAGCGAACTCCAACGGGAAGCCACCCATCTCCCATACGCCACGCTTTACTGACTCGGCAACGCGACGAAGATGTGCGTTGCAGGGAGTGAACTCCGACCAGGTAGTGCCGATACCAATGACTGGACGTCCATCCATCACATCAGGAGCAAAGCCTTGGTTACGCATCCATGAACGGTGGATGAAACCATTCTTCCCTTCAGCACCAAACCACTCACGACTACGTAATCCGGTGGGCTTGGTCCGATGGTGTGCAGGCATTGCTCTCTCCTTCTGCTGGCTGCGATGGGGCGTTCTGCATTGTGGTCAAAAACTCGCCTCTAAACCTATCGGAGGATTGGCTAAACCCATAAGATTTTCCGGAGGCAAGGTTCACAAGCCATCTCACATTATGAACTGAAGGAGTCGCAATGAAATTCGCCCGTCTAGGTGCAAAAGGCCAGGAAAAACCCGCTGTAATGGTCTCTGAGAGCGAAGCGGTCTTTGTCGACCACTTGATCTCAGACTGGAATCGCACCGAGCTGGGGGCTGGCGCAATAGCCAAGGTCGCAGCGGCAGACCTCTCTTCACTGCCACGGGTCAAAGTCTCG
Source organism: Actinomycetota bacterium (assembly GCA_005787645.1). Taxonomy (GTDB): domain Bacteria; phylum Actinomycetota; class Actinomycetes; order Nanopelagicales; family Nanopelagicaceae; genus IMCC26077. The sequence goes on from SYAM01000031.1 coordinate 21,298, forward strand.
GATTACCGAATCGGCTCTCCACTAGCCCGGCCCACAAACATCATCTGCGTCGGCTTGAACTATGCCAAGCATGCTGCTGAGTCGGGAATGACTCCACCTCCAGAGCCAGTGGTCTTTACCAAAGCCCCTGATACTGCGATTGGTCCAAACGATGACATCATCATTCCGCCTAACAGCGTAAAAACTGACTACGAAGTCGAGATCGCAATTGTCATTGGAAAGAAGGCTTCGTACATTCCTAGCGTTGATCAAGCGCCTTCATACATTGCCGGTTACACAATCAGTCAAGATGTTAGTGAGCGCCATTGGCAGATTGAGCGTGCAGGTCAATGGAGTAAGGGTAAATCATTTCCTACCTTCAATCCATTTGGACCAGTAGTCGTCACATCTGACTCTTTTGATCCCCATAACGTCAGAGTCTGGTGCACAGTCGATGGCGAGAAACGCCAGGATTCTTCGACGAGCGATTTGATCTTCGGCATCAACCACATTGTCTGGTACATCAGTCAATTTATGGAACTACACCCTGGAGATATCATCAACACCGGAACTCCTGAAGGCGTTGGAATGGGCTTCAAGCCCGAGAAGTATCTGCGCGCTGGTCAAACAGTCGTCACAGGTATTGAAGGTATTGGCCAGTTCACAAATAAAGTAGTGGCGCACAAGTAAGAAACTTAGAGAATGTCTCCGGCGATGATGACGTTCTCTAATTTCTGACCGGAAGCTAATCGAGCTAATTGCCCCTCAACTAGTCGTCGTGCACGTGGTTCGAATGCCGAAGTGTTTCCGCCAACATGGGGGGCGATCAACACCCCACGCGCGCTCCATAAAGGATGACCGGCTGGGAGTGGCTCCGGGTCGGTGACATCAAGCGCAGCCGTGATTCGACCTGAATTCAATTCCGCCACGAGCGCATCGGTATCGACGATGCCACCACGAGCGACATTTACGAGCAATGCGCCATCTTTAAGGAGAGACAATCTCTCTCTGTTAAACATTTTCCGTGACTGGTCGTTGAGCGGCAAGATGAGAATCACGACATCAAATGTTGGTAAGTGCTCATCGAGCTCTTCGATTTTCAGCGCACCGTCATTGCCTGAACGTGAAAAGGGGACCACAGTCAGATCAAAACCAGAGAGATTGCGAACTACAGTCTTGCCGATTGATCCAAATCCAATCACGGCAATCTTCTTGTCATTCATAGATTGGTAGCGGCCATGCACCCATTGACCGCGCTCTTGATTCCGCACGAAGTCGGGAATACCTCTCAGCGAGGCAATGGTCAGTCCAACAGCCAATTCAGCAGTTGATGCATCATGGATTCCGCGGCCATTACATAACGTCATCCCTGATCGAGTGAATTCGAGAGCATCTTCATATCCTGCATTTGGCATCTGCAAGACTTTTAAGTTGGGCATCTTCCGTGAGTATTCCAACGCGCTTCGGCCGCCCATATAGCTAGGGATATAAAAAGTAATGTCCTCAAGATTTGCTGATGCGAGATCAGTATTTATCGGGGACTTCAGGGTGAAACCAGCAGGCACTACAAGATCATCCCATTGAGCCCAAACAACGTGTTTCATCGAATCTCTCACCTCAGCGCTTTCTGAAAACGTCTGTTTATATCTAGTGGAATCTCAATCACTTCATTCTCTAGTGTCCCCACGCCGCCAACTTCTATCGTGACGATATCTCCTTCTTGCATGATGAAATCAAGAGGCGGGATGATCCCAGTTCCTGTAGAGAGAATTACCCCATCGGGGAAGGTTTGACAACGAAAGAGATAGCCGACCAAATGTTCTAACGATTTGTTGAGAGAGCTTAGGGCGGTACTTGCGCTCCACACCACGTCACTTCCCCGTTTGATCTGAGCCTCCACAGTGATCTTCTCATGTGAAGGTGCCAACCAGCTTGGAGTAATTCGAGGGCCAAGCGCAGTTGATCCTAGGTAACTCTTCGCCTGTGGGAGATAGAGCGGATTTGCCCCCTCTATAGAGCGTGAAGTGACATCGTTACAAATCGTGAAACCAACTATCTCTTCAAATGCATTGATGACAATTGCCACTTCTGGTTCAGGAACTGTGGAGGTGCAATCGGCACGCTTACCGATGACATCGCCATTGCCAACGGTACGACGGAAATTTGCTTTGAAGAATAGTTCGGGTCGATCGGCCTCATAAACTTTTTGATAGACATCAGGGGTGCCGCTCTCCTCTTTCCGGGCATCGCGAGAGCGAAGATAAGTCACTCCAGCTCCCCACACTTCACTTTCGGGGGCCAATGGTGGCAGCTCTCTTCCAGTGACCTCTGGACCATCAGACTTATCAATAATTCCCCGAAGTTCTGCTAACGGAATCTTGAGCGCCGCCGTGAGAGTTGGCAATTCTCTAATCGCAAAATACTTGCCATCAACGAACTTCGTCAGGGCGAAGGGATTCCCGGCGCTCTCAATCACCGCCAATTGCATGAAGAAGACTCCCTATCGTGGTTTTATGCAGTGCTCGATGTCGAGCTTTTCACAATTGTTGCTCGACCTGATTCAAGTCTTGCTACTGGGACTCTGAATGGGGAACACGAGACATAATCAAGACCAACCGAGTGGAAGAAGTGAATGCTTCTCGGATCGCCACCGTGCTCTCCACACACACCTAATTTGAAGTCAGGTCGAATAGAGCGGGCTGCCTCAGATGCCATTTTGACGAAAAGCCCGACGCCATCTTGATCCAATGATTCAAAGGGGTTAAAGGGAAGCAATTCGAGATCGAGATAACGGGGCAAGAATGTTGACTCCACATCATCTCGACTAAATGCCCACGTCAACTGAGTAAGGTCGTTGGTACCGAATGAGAAGAAATCAGCATAATCACCGACTCGTTTAGCAGTTATTGCAGCGCGCGGGGTCTCAATCATCGTTCCTATTGGAATATCTAGATGTTGACCAGTGCTGGAGAGAGTATGAGCAATCTCTTCTTCAAGAGTCTCGCGGAGATGAAGAAGTTCGCGTTGCGTTGCCACTAAAGGAATCATGATTTCAGGCTTAGGGTCATGTCCGAGGCGACGAACTTCAAGAGCAGCATGCACAAGCGCGCGAACCTGCATTTTAAATAGCTCAGGGATAAGAATGCCAAGGCGCACTCCGCGCAAACCAAGCATTGGGTTTGCTTCATGAAGTCGTTTTACTGCAGCAAAGATTGCCTGCTCCCGCGGTGAAATATCGGTATTGAGCGCCTCTGCTCGTGACATCTCGCCGGTCATCTCCGCCAAGTCGGGGAGGAACTCGTGCAGTGGTGGATCAAGTAGTCGTACCGTCACCGGCAGACCTGACATAGCCATCATAATTCCTACGAAGTCGCCACGTTGGAGCGGCTCCATTTCAGCTATAACACCTCGTTGGACCTCTTCATTCTCTGCGAGAACCAAACGTTCTACATACATACGTCGTTCACCTAAGAACATATGCTCGGTTCGACATAAGCCAACACCTTCAGCGCCAAGGATTCGTGCGCGAACCGCATCTTCGGGTGTATCCGCGTTTGCACGAACTCGTAAGGTTCGCTTCTGGTCTGCATATTGCAAGATACGGTCGACTGCTTTGACCACTGGAGTTGCTTGCTTCGATTCTGCAGCTAAGCGACCTTCGAGGTATGCAGTTACAGGTGATGCAATGACTGGAACGACACCGACATAGACAGCTCCAGTAGAACCATCGATTGAAATCGTCTCCCCTTCATAGATGGTCAAACCACCCACGGTGAAAAGGTGTGCGCGCTCATCGACTGAGATGCTCTCAGTTCCGCAGACTGCGGTCTTACCCATCCCACGTGCCACTACCGCAGCATGTGAGGTCTTGCCTCCGCGACTGGTCAAG
>SYAM01000032.1 GCA_005787645.1 Actinomycetota bacterium
AAGAAGTTACGAGTGATGGCATTAGCGTGGGGCGCTTTCCATGCGGCCAGGTTGCCGGGTTGGCCGCCAGCATCGGCATAGGTAGTAGATTGGATTTCAGGAAGCGAAAGTAAGATCGCAACTTTCGCGGCAAGTTCGATGTTTTTGCTTGCGCTTGAAATTGCAATTCCCGCGCCGCCGAGTTGTGATCCTGAAGCTGAGCCGTCAAAAGATGGTACATCGTCGTAAACAATCGGACGAGTTCTAAATCCATCGCGAGAGTAATTGGTATAGCCATACATGCAGACGCTGTAATGCTCTCTATCAGTCGTTACTAGATATTCAGCGGCTTCAATGGGATTCATCATCAGACATTGCTCTGGAACCACTTTTGCAAGCGAGATCATGAAGGTGAGAACTTCGGCCGCAACTGATTTCTCAACATATTGGGAGGTCGAGCAGAGTGCGTTACCTTTCTGAGCCAGCAAAGTGGCAAATGTGGAGAATGCGTCAACTGGTTTATGGGGCCAGATCACCAAGCCTGCACGACCCGCATCGAGCACGTCATCCCAAAAGACCAGCCCTTGTGAAGTCTTATCTGGTCGGTACGCGCTTACCTGCGCAGCGGTGTCAATTGCTAGAGCCCAATGTTTACCTTTATATATATATGAATCATGTGAGGCACCAACCGAAGATTTTGCTAATAGCTCCATATCTGAATCGGAGGCAACATCCTCCAGAGCAATTACGGCATTTGCGTGCACAGCATCAGGTACATGTGGATGGTCGATAATCATCAAGTCGTGATCAGCATAGAACTCACTTATGTGTTGATCCCCAAATGCGAGAAGTGAACGAGCGCTCCAGTCAACCGAGACATTCAACTGTTCTTGAAGTAGTCCATCAGAATTGACTAAACAATCCAGCCCACGAGGATGGTCCCAAGTCATTCCTTTAAGTTTATGAATTGTCATTAGCTAAGTAACTCCTTGATGGCATCTGCGATGTGCGTGCGGGCAATAATTCCATCATCAATCACTTTTCCACAATTAAAGAAGCCATGGATCATCCCTGGATAATCCCGATAAATGACGCGAACGCCATCTTTCCGCAGTTGCTCGGCATACAGTGAGCCATCATCTCGAAGTACATCAAACTCGGCAGTGATTACCACTGCAGGAGGCAGATCTGTAAAAGTTTCGCAGTTGAGCGGCACCGCATACGGATTCGAATAGTCCTGCTCACCATTGAGGTACAAGCTCCAAAGCCAACTCATAGTGCGCTTCGATAGCCCGTATCCAACTGCATTCGTGTTGTAAGAAAGCGTCTCAAAATCTACTCCCACGCATGGATAGATTAGAAGTTGATAGGCAAGGGTGAATTTTTTTTCATCACGATTACGTATCGCTACTCCTGCAGCTAGATTTCCACCTGCGCTATCTCCGCCAATACCAATTTTTCTCGTATCGATTCCGAGTTCATCTGCATTACTAAAGACCCAAGCTAGTCCAGTAAAACAATCATCATGTGGAATAGGAAATTTATGTTCTGGAGATTTTTGATAGTTAATGGAAACAATCACCGAATCCGTCATCTTGGCTAAAGCGCTAAGTTGTGCGTCGTACATATCCACAGAAAAGTACGACCAACCACCACCGTGAAAATAAATCATGCCATTTTTTAGACTCTTTCCGGCAGGCTTATAGATTCGGATAAGTAAGTCAGCCGTCTCGCCAGGTATAAACCGATTGGAAATATTGACGTTTTGGGTGACTTCGCCAGCGAGAGTCATATCTGCATATGCGCCTGCTCGACCAATGGGAATCGGAATATCAATTAACTCCGGAGCATCTGCACCCGGAGCCAGAAAAGCTTCGCATTCTGGATGCAGAGCCACATTTAACCTCTTTTATTCCTTGATAGAACCGGCGAGCATTCCTCGGATTAGTCGCTTCTGTGAGACCAAGAACATGATCATGATGGGAACAGCAATCAATACTCCAGCGAGAGCGATCTCTGGTTTATAGATTGGTACTGAGGTAGCACCGATACCAGGATTGATTGCCGGTGTTGAGTAGAACAAGAAGCCAAGGCCAAGAGGCAAGGTGTAATTCTCGCCGGAATAGAGCATGACATAAGGCATGAAGTAATTTGCCCAGTTACCGATAAATGCAAAGAAGGCAAGAAGCCCAAGGAGCGCACCCGAAAGAGGGAATGCGATTCTGGAATATAGCTGCCAATCGCTACATCCATCGAGTCGCGCCGATTCGTATAACTCAGGTGGGATCGTTGTTGAGTAGTAAATATAGGAAAGGAAGGCGCCAAATGGGTAGAGCGATGAAATCAGGATCACCGACCATGGGTTATCAACGAGTTTCACCTTATCCATCAAGACAAATAATGGAATCACAAGTGCTACTGGGGGAATGAGCATCATGATAAGCGTGCTAATCAGGAAGGTTCTTTTGAAGCGAATCTTTGATGCTGAGATAACAAATCCTGCAAGCGAAGCAGTTATTGTTGCGATAATGACGATTGCGGCATTGAAGAGAATCGAGTTGAGTACCCATTTACCAATCACACCGTTATCGAAGAATTGTAAGTTCTGCCAAGCATTCAAGTAGCCTCTAAAGCTTCCAAAGGCCAGTGGATTCCGGTTGCTAAGTTCAGGATCACTTTTTGAAGAGGCTAGTACTAGCCAAAGCATTGGCACAACACTGATGACAGCGAAGAAGATGAGCCAGGCATTGACGAAGAACATTCCAATACGACTCTCTTGTCGCGTGGGTTTGACTTTCTTCGTGGTTGGCTGTGGTGTGATCACTGTTGTGCTCATATATCCGCCTTCTCAGAATCTTTCTTAATTCGAATCGCCTTATCATCGAACATGTCGGTCTTGAATATGACTATGAGAGCACCGAGCATGCTTGGGAGTAGCAGGATAATGGAGAGCGCTGAGGCACCACCGAAATCACCGCTCTTGAAAGCCAATTCATAACTCAATTGATCGAATGACCAGGCGTTGGCGATTCCGGTATAAATGGTACTTGTGAGGAGTTGTGGCTCTACGAAGATCTGTAGACCACCGGCGAAGAGAAGCACAGCCATGTAAATAACGTACTTACGGATGAGTGGGAGTTTTATCCGCACGGCTAATTGAAATGCTGAGCAACCATCTACTCGGGCCGCCTCAATAATCTCAGACGAGATACTTTGCAGCGAACCATACTGGATAAGAATCCAGTTACCTGCAATTGAAAAGAAAGTTATAAGTGCAATGATGTACACCAAGTTTTTTGTCTGCCAGATTTGGGTAGCAGATTCGATACCAAAGAAACCGAGAACTGATTTTATAGGGCTGATTGTTGGTTCAAGAATTGCCCACCAGACAAGAACGGCAACCGCACCGGAGATGGATGCTGGAACGATGTAAGCCATTCTCAAGTATTTGCTCCACCGAGTGTGGCGAACATCAAGCATCAGAGCCATTACAATCACAAGGATTAGAGTGAGTGGCACGTAGATAGCCATGAATCCAAGAACATTTTTCACCGCTTGCGGAAACCGGAAATCTTGTACCACGATGCTGAATGCATCCCAACCACCATCCGGGTTGGTTAATGACTCACCCGGTACTTCGAAAAAAGCCATAATAAGAGGGACGAGGCCAAAAGTAATCAACAAGAATAGGTATGGGAACAACATGACGATCATTAGGAAGTTTCGCTGTTTATACTTTTTTACTCTAGCCATTCATGCTCCCTAAGACTGCGTATTACATACTTCATTTAAGAAGCGGCGGACTTGCTTTCACAAATCCGCCGCTCGATGATACGAGTAATTCTTAGGAATTACTTAGTAGCGACCTCATAGCCCAATTGCTGAGCTAGATTTGAGGTGTAGGTAGCGTAAGCCTCTAGAGCTTTTTGGATATCTTTCGACTTCGCAAGCTCTGGTGCATATGCAGCACCCCATGCGCCATCGGCGTCATAACGAACTGGCTTTACGCCGGTCCATACTTTGCCTGCCTGAGCAGCCATAGCTGCGTATGGCGAACCGTTGTAGTACGTGTCTGCATCGATCTTCTTCTTCCAGAGCGCATTTCCCTTGAGGTAAGCAGGGAATGTCGGGGCACCCGTGCTGCCATCTGGGTTCTTCACATCGACAACGTTTCGCTTATCGCCAACCATGAAGATTGCGAAGTCGAGCGCTGCGCGTGGGGACTTAGCGTGTGGAGAGATGGTGTAGATACCGCCACCCCATTCACCGGAGAAGTTGGTCTTTTCGCCATCCCATACTGGCATTGGAGCTGCAGTTAGACGGCCTGCTGGGATATTGAAAGAACCGGCTGGTCGAAGAACGAACTCACCAAACCATGAAGGTCCGATGTGAGCAACAATCTTGCCTTCTTGTCCGATCTTGATGTACTCAGGTGAAAATGCTGAACCTGGGAAGTAGACGCCGGCATCGATAAGTGGCTGAAGTGCCGCGGTAACGCGGGTGCACTTCGGAGACTTAGCGTTGATGACGACGCGAGTTGTGGACTTCTCATTATTCAATGGGCATTGTGATGGCCAGAAGTATGAGGAGTAAGCAGCAGCATCACCAAGAGCACCGAGTGAATAGCCTGGGTGTTTCTTCGCTAGATCATCACCAATTGCGAAGAGCTCACTCATCTTAGTAGGAACCTCGTATCCGAAATCTGCGAATAGTTTGGTGTCATACCAAAGGACTGATTGTGCCATGTCGTTCTTTACGCAGTAGTACTTTCCATCTGCGCCTTTGCACCAGTCATTGAGCTTGCCGAAGTTCTTGATCTCATCTGGCTTCAGTAGGCTGGAGATTTCACGGGCGTTAGCGATGATTGGGTTACGAAGAACAGCGACATCGTTTGGTGGGCCGAATACAACATCTGGCCAACCTTTCTTAACGCGGTTGAAGAGCTGAACCTTTGCAAGCAAATCACCTTGCGCGTGAAGTTCAACCTTTACATTTACCTTGCCCTTCATGATCTTTGCATACTCTTTTGCGCCAGGAAGGCGTGGTGAGTCAACCCAAACCAAGATTGAAGGAGTTGCGGATTGCGCTGGCACGCTAATAAGTGCGCTACCTGCTACGGCAAACACACCTGCAAGGGCCAGAAGTACTTTATTTCTTTTCAAAGGTTCCCCCTCTATGTTCGGGTGAGCAGAAAATTCGCTCATCCGGATTTTGCCCAATACTATGGACTAGATACTATTTCGTATAGTATTTTTGCGATTGTTACCGGAACTTTATAAACAGCCATGCGAGCGGGGAGCCGCTGCACGACCTATATATAAGGAGTAGCCGTTGAAAATAACCAGTGTTGAGGTGGTCCTTGTTGATCGCCCAGCCTTCTCACCGGCATTCGTCTGGCGCAAAGGCGTCCCTGGTTCTGACGGCCCAATAACAGTCGGCTGGCTGGTCATCGAAACAGATGCTGGAATCACTGGGTTTGCCACCGCTCCCCGCGGAGTGATTTTGAAGGATTACATCGATCGCCGCTTTAAGAATGAATTAATTGGAATGGACCCGCTTCAACGTGAATATCTATGGGAACGAGCATGGGAACTCGATCGAATTGAACGTTTCGCGCCGAATATGGCACACGTTGTCGATGTGGCGCTCTGGGATATCGGTGCCAAGGCAGCAAAGTTGCCTGTTTACAAACTTCTTGGCGGTTATCGTGAATCTATTCCAGCGTACGCATCGACGGTTACTTATTCATCCATCTCGGAGTTTTTAGATATTGCTGATCAAGCGCTTGAACTGGGGTATCCAGCAATAAAGCTCCATGCATTTGGCGATGCTAGAAAAGATGCTGAACTCTCGTTAGCACTTCGGGCCCATGTAGGTCCTGATGTGCCTCTGATGTACGACGGTTCTGCAGGATTTGATTTGATGGATGCGATGTATCTCGGTCACGCACTCGATGAGGCTGGATTCCTTTGGTACGAAGAGCCAATGCGGGAATTTTCGGTTACCGCATATAAATGGTTAGGTGAACGGGTACGCATTCCATTACTTCTCGGTGAAGTGACCGATGGTGCTCATATGAGTTCGGGAGATTTTGCCGCTACTGGTGTAGCGAGTGCGCTTCGAGTCAGCACATTCTTGCGCGGTGGATTCACCGGAGCAATGCGGATCGCACACCTTGCCGATGCTTATCACCTGCGCGCAGAAGTGCATGGTTTCGGGTTAGAGAGTGCACACCTATGTATGGCAATTAAGAACAACACCTATTACGAATCCCTAGTATTCGGAAATCCTATTTCCCGGGAGCCATTGGTGGATAAGAATGGATTGGTACACGGACCAACTGCTGATGGCATTGGTTATGAGGAGCAGTGGCAATCCACAGGTATTCCAAAAGGTCTCGAGAAATATGTCAAGTAGGACTCTGGCACTTCCAAGACGCTCTGTACTCTCGGATGACATTTACTTCCTCATAAGGAAGATGATTTTCAATTATGAAATTCTCCCCGGAGCAAAGGTAAATATCGACGCTTTAGCGAAGAAACTCGATGTTTCCCAAACTCCGGTCCGAGAGGCTCTCTCTCGCCTGGAATCTGACGGTTTGATTGTGAAAGAGCCGCTTAAAGGATTTCGAGCTACCGATCTTCTCACGATTCAAGAGCTCGATGACTTATTTAAGTTTCGTCTGCTTATTGAACCTTTTGCTGCTTCAGAGGCAGCACGGCGAATAGATGAGACTGGTAAGCGAGCGCTCCGGTCGGAGCTCGAAAGTGCAAAGATTGCGATAAAGATTTCTGGCGATGAGCAGGTTGAAGCGCTCACCGAACACGATGCACGTTTCCACTCTCTTATTGCCAGCATGTCTGGGAATGTCGTACTAGCCGAATCTTTCGAGCGTACTCATTGCCATCTCAATCTTTTCCGACTCTATATCGCAAGCCAGAAACGTTTGATTACCGGAGAATCTCGAGCAGTTTTAGTTGATAAGTTATTCAAGCAGTATTACAACTCAGCATCAGGTCAGGTGGCGATTAAGGAACATGAAGAGATAGCAGCTGCCGTTTCTTCGGG
>SYAM01000033.1 GCA_005787645.1 Actinomycetota bacterium
ACTAAGGCTATGAGTGGAGCAGAAATCCCATAACCGAGCCATCCTCCGCCACCGCGCATATCAGTTGCACCATCTGCTGGAATTGGTGAGTGCGCAATGATGTGTAGTAGGCCAGTAAGACCAACGACTATCGTGGAGATGCCAATCGTTATGCGACCGGTTGCAGCAGATTCTTGAGGTGTTCGTAACAAACGAATACCTAAGTAGAACAAAAGCGCAGGAGTAATAAATCCCATCTTGCCGAATGCGCCGGCAACCACTGCGTAGATGAGATTCCCAAAGAAATTATCTAATCGAAACCAGATCCCTGCGCTGGTAATCAACGAAAGGATGATGATGAATAATCCCAATCCATCTCGACGATGGGCCGGGTCTAACTCTTTAGCGCCCTTCAACACAAAGCGAGTGGTGCCGCCAATCGCGGAGGCAATGGCGAGCCAGATTTTCCTGACAATGGCGCGCGATCCCTTGCCGCTTTGGGCAGGGGAATTCCCGGTTTTCTTTGCGCGCGCCATACTGAAGAGGGTAAATCCTCGATAAACAGCGGGCTGTGAGGCGCGCCGGTTAGAAGCTGCTCAAACCTCGATGACTACTGGGACGATCATTGGGCGACGTCGATGTTCGCCTCCGACCCATTTTCCGACAACGCGACGAACTGTTTGCGAGAGTTGATGTGAACCAGTCACTCCACTTGCTACAGCCTCAATGAGAGATTCGATGATTCGTTCACGCACCTCATCGAAGAGCGATTCATCTTCAGCAAATCCCCGAGCATGTATATCCGGGCCAGCAACAATCTTCCCGGTCTGTGCCTCTATCACAACGACCACTGAGATAAAGCCCTCTTCACCAAGAATGCGCCGATCTTTCAAGGAAGCATCAGAGATATCGCCAATGCTAGAACCATCTACATAGACGTAACCACACGGCACGGCTCCAACAATCGATGCCTTGTGATTTATTAAATCGACGACGACGCCATCTTCAGCTAACAAAACGTTCTCACTTCGCACGCCTGACGATTTCGCAATCGCCCCGTTGGCCCGCAAATGACGCCACTCACCATGAATAGGAAGGACATGCTTTGGTTTGACGATGTTGTAGCAGTACAGAAGTTCACCAGCGGCAGCGTGACCAGAAACGTGTACGAGTGCATTGGATTTATGAACCACTTTCGCACCACGACGTGTGAGTTCATTGATCACTCGATATACCGCATTCTCATTTCCTGGAATAAGCGAAGAGGCGAGAATTACGGTATCCCCGTAACCGACCTTTATGTTGTGATCTCCATACGCCATCCGCGAGAGCGCTGCTAGCGGTTCCCCTTGGGAACCGGTGCAGACCAACACCACATTATCGCCAAGGCTGTCGACATCCTTGCTCTCAACAATCAATGAGGGTGGGACATGTAAATACCCTAACTCCTCGGCTACTCGCATGTTCCGAACCATAGATCGACCGATGAATGCCACTTTACGATTGTGATTCATAGCGGTATCGAGCACTTGTTGGATTCGGTGAATATGCGAGGCGAATGAAGCGACAATTATTCGTCGATTGGTTGATGCGAAGATTCGATCGAGCACCGGCATGATCTCGGCTTCGCTCGTCACAAATCCAGGTACATCAGCATTCGTAGAATCGACCATAAATAGGTCAACTCCCTCTTGCCCCAAACGCGCAAAGGTTCGCAGGTCAGTTAACTTCCCATCAAGAGGTAACTGATCCATCTTGAAATCACCTGTGTGCAAGATAGTTCCTGCTTTAGTAGTGATTGCAATCGCCAGTGAATCAGGAATTGAGTGGTTCACTGCAACAAACTCACAGTCGAACTCACCGATTCGCAACTTCTCTCCGGCAACCACCTCCTGCGTTAATGGAGTTATGCGGCGCTCTTTCAATTTCTCTGTAATGAATGCAAGGGTGAGTTTGGAGCCGATGATTTTGATATCACCGCGCTCTCGCAGTAAGTACGGAACTGCGCCAATGTGGTCTTCATGTCCATGCGTGAGAATCACGGCTTCCACATCTGCTAAACGATCTCGGATATGAGAGAAGTCTGGAAGGATTAGGTCGATTCCCGGTTGATTCTCCTCAGGGAACAAAACACCAACGTCAACGATCAATAGCTTTCCATTATGTTCAAAGACGGTCATATTTCGACCAATCTCTCCCAACCCGCCAAGAGCGACTATTCGTAAGCCATCTTTCGGCAGCTCTGGTGGCAGCGAATATTCAGGATGTGCGTGTGTCATTGGGAATTACTCTCTCTCATATGAGCTTTACGCGCCCATCAGTCAGATCGCGACGTAGTTGCGCAATCTGATCTGTGGTTGCATCAACAAGTGGTAGGCGCACCCGTCCACCTGGTAAGCCCATTAGCGTCAAAGCAGCTTTAGTAAGGATCGCACCTTGGGTACGGAAGGTGCCGGTGTAAACAGGAAGAAGTTCCTGGTGAAGCTCAAGCGCCCGTTCACTCTTGCCAGCCAACCATGCATCGATCATCTCGCGGAGTCGAGAGCCCACAGTGTGGCCGCAGACAGATACACATCCGACTGCACCGACCGAGAGCAACGGAAGATTAAGGATGTCATCACCGGAATACACCGGAATACCAGATCGCTTGATTACCCAGGAGGTTTCGGCAACATTTCCTTTTGCATCTTTGAGCGCAACAATTCGCGGATGCTCGAATAGGGAGACGATTGTGTCGCTCTCAATAGCAATTCCCGTACGGTGCGGAATGTCGTACATCATCACCGGAAGATCTGTGGCATCAGCGATAGCCCTGAAATGTGCAGCGATTCCGCTTTGAGGTGGCTTGTTGTAATACGGGGTAACTACCAATAACCCATCTGCGCCAGCGCTTTGTGCCTGCTTACCTTGAACTACGCTATGTGAAGTTTCATTATTTCCCGCACCCGCAATTACATGAATCTTCGGGCCCACGACCTTCTTAACTACTTTGATGATCTCAACTTTTTCTTCATCACTTGTCGTCGGCGCTTCACCGGTAGTGCCATTGACCGCGATGCCATCGTGTCCAGTTGAGACTAGATGAGCAGCAATCTCCTCAACCCCTGCCCAATCAATCTCAAGCTCCTTATTAAAAGGAGTGACCATGGCCGTGATAAGTCGACCAAAGGGGGGTGCGATCTGCATAGTGGCAAGGCTACCGCGCGGACTACCTATGGAGCCACGCGCCCTGATTTTTCGAAGGCCGCATGGGTCAAGGGCATCAGGCGAGCAAAGTGTGCTTCCATCTTCTCGGCGACCATTTCAATCTCGCGCTGCGGGTAACTCGGGAAATGCGAGCCCTCGCGGGAGGTTCGAAGTGAGAGGAAATTCATCAGCGCTCTAGCATTCATCGTGACATACATCGATGAGAAGAGACCCACTGGAAGAACTGCTCGTGCGACCTCTCGCGCAACGCCTGCATCTAACATCTTCTTATACTCCGCGTAAGCCGCAAGGTAGGCGCTCTTCATCGATGCAACCGTTAATGCATGTTGCTCATCGCTTCCATCTACATATGTATATGCCCCTGGTTTACCTACTTGGACTAATGGACGATTACGCGCAGGTAGATAGAAAATGGGGCGGAGTTCTCGATAGCGACCACTCTCCTCGTTATATGAGGCAATTCGATGTCGCATAAATTCTCTGAAGACGAATATTGGCGCGGAGATGAAGAAGGTCATGGAGGTGTGCTCAAAGGGGGTGCCGTGCCGTTCGCGCGCGAGGAAATTGATTAGCCCGGCCGAGCGCTCGGGATCTTTTCCAATTTCATCGAGCGAGGACTCACCTGAAGTGGAAACCCGAGCGGCCCAGATGACATCAGCATCGCTCGCGCTAGATTTCACTAACTCGACCGTTACATCGTCTAGAAATACCGGATCCATCTCTCGTTCCTCATTTGCCACGCGTCAGACCCTACCCTGAGATAGGGCAAGATACGCATATGTCCCGCGCGGTGATTCGTGACTCACTCAGTATCTCGATTGCAGTGGGCACCTACGGAGCAGCCTTCGGGGTAGCAAGCGTTGCTGCTGGATTATCGGTTGCACAAACCTGCGCGCTCTCACTCTTACTCTTCAGTGGCGCATCGCAATTTGCAGTTGCTGGAGTTCTCGGTGCAGGTGGAAGTGCAATGAGTGCGATCGCCGCCAGCGCGCTATTGGCTCTGCGTAATGGTTTCTATGGCGCTCGCATGGCGCCACTACTTCAGGTTCGTGGCTTCAAACGACTGCTCGCCTCCCAAATCACCATCGATGAATCAACAGCGGTGGCTTTAGCTCATGAGGAAAAGAGCGTCGGCGATGCACGAAAAGGGTTTTGGTTAACTGGTGGCGGTATCTATCTCTTCTGGAATCTTGCGACTTTGCTCGGTGCTCTCGGCGCCAATTCACTCGGTGATCCGGCACAGTGGGGACTTGATGCAACTATCCCTGCTGCGTTCCTCGGTTTACTTTGGCCACGACTAAAAAGCAACATCTCTCGACTCGTTGCGCTCGCTGCAATTTGTCTTGCCCTGTTGCTCACGCCATTTCTCTCACCAGGTTTACCAATTATCGCATGTGTACTCATTCCGATTATTGCGGGTTGGCAGGTGCGTAACTAATGTGGAGCGCGGTCATCGGAGCGAGCGTATTAGCATTCGCTTTCAAATACATTGGTCAATCAATTCCCCAGTCAGTGCTCACCAATCCGCGAGTCGCCAAGATTGCAGATCTGATTCCTACCGCCCTCTTAGCAGGATTAGTGGCGGTACAGACATTTGCTTCCAAGACTGAACTTGTCGTAGATCAACGAATAGCAGGGGTTGCTGTGGCAGCAGTAGCGCTTTACCTGCGTGCGAATTTTCTCGTAATGTTGATTGCTGCAACTCTTACTTCTGCACTACTCCATCAATTGTAAAAAATTATTTGACTAGACCCAGCGACTGTAACTTCTCTTTTAACGTCGCATCGCTTGGTTCAGTCAGATGAGTACCATCATCGAAGACAATGACCGGTATCGAGCGCATGCCTCCATTGATTTCGATGACCTTCTCAGCCGCACTCTCATCGCTTTCCACATCGATGATGGTGTACGGCACATTTAATTCATTAAGTAGCTTCTTCGAGCGACGGCAATCGCCACACCAATCTGCGCTGTACATCGTGATCATAAATTTTTCCTCTCGTAAACCTCAGAGATCCAAGAAATTCTCTAAGCCAAAAGTGAGACCAGGAGTTGTGATTACCTTCGTGATTCCGAGCAAGACCCCAGGCATGAAGCTCTGGCGGTCCAGTGAATCGTGGCGAATGGTCAGGGTCTCCCCAACTCCCCCAAAGATCACCTCTTGATGAGCGACAAATCCCCGCGCGCGAACCGAATGAATCGGCACGCCACCAACATTGGCACCTCGCGCACCAGAAAGGCTCTCTTTCGTGGCGTCTGGCATCTGAGCATTGTTTGCTTCACGTCGAGCGTGCGCTATCAGTTCGGCAGTCCGTCGCGCGGTACCGCTCGGTGCATCTATTTTGTTGGGGTGGTGCATCTCAACTATCTCAACTGATTCAAAGAGCGGTGCAGCTTTCTTTGCAAACTCCATCATCAAGATCGCGCCGAGCCCAAAGTTTGGGGCGATGAGCAAACCCACTGACGGCTTTTTAGATAGCAGTGAGGTGAGTGTTGCAATTCGCGTGTCGTCAAAACCTGTTGTGCCCACCACTGCATGAATACCATTGTTAATGACGAATTCTAAGTTCCCCATAACAGCACCTGGGGTAGTGAAATCGACGACCACTTCTGCCTTATTGGCAACGAGTGCATCAAGGGAATCTCCAAGATCAAGAGCAGCGACGACTTCCATTCCTACAGCGTTATTGACTGCCGCAACAACCGTGCTTCCCATCTTGCCGCGCGCTCCGAGGACTCCCACTCTCAATACATCTGTCATTTCGCTACCGCCGATGCGAAGTGCGAGCTCTTCTTATACGGACCCACTACAGCAAGCGTTGGCTGAGTGGTGAATATCTCGGAGGCGAGCTGCGAAATCTGATCCTGATCGACCGAACGCACGCTTGCCAAAATCTCATCCATACTCTTAATTTCACCATAAACTAACTCGCTCTTGCCGATTCGAACCATTCTCGAGCCGGTGTCCTCTTGGCCCAGCACCATTGAGCCTGCTACTTGGCCCTTGGCTCGCTCCAGCTCTTCATCAGAGAGCCCGGAATTGACCAGATCTCCAAGAACATCGCGGAAGATAGTCGTTACCTCGTGTGACTTCTCTGGATTACATCCTGCGTAGAGCGAAAGGATCCCTCCCCCAGCAAATTGCTGCATAGATGCGTAGACCGAATAGGCAAGGCCGCGCTTCTCGCGGACCTCTTGAAATAGCCTCGAAGACATACCGCCACCTAATGCAGAGGTGAGCACCGAGAGTGCAAACCGGCGTTCATCGCTCCGATCAATTGATGGAAAACCAAGAAGAATATTTGCCTGTTCGCTCTTACGATAAATGAGCCCAATATCGCCACGACCGCGCGCTTTCACTTTCGCTGTTGGGCGGAGCGCTGCTGGCTTAGCAGATGAATCAAGAAATCCGCTGAGGGATCGTGTGACCTGCTCGACCACTCGTTCATGGCTGACATTTCCAGCCACGGCAACGACAAGATTCTCTGGTAAGTATTTTTTCTTGTAGTAATCGTTTACTGAGCGGCGCGTCATAGTGGTAATGGAATCAACTGTGCCGAGAATCGGACGGCCGATCGGAGTATCGCCAAAAAGTGTTTCGGAGAACAAATCGTGTACTAAATCTCCTGGATCATCATCGCGCATCGCGATTTCTTCTAAAACGACAGTTCGCTCGGAATCTACATCTTCACTTCTTACAAGTGAGTCGCGAATCATGTCGCAAATTACCTCGGCTGCAATCGAGAAATCAGTATCAATCACGCGGGCATAGAAGCAGGTGTACTCCTTGCCAGTGAACGCATTCATCTCGCCACCCACCGCATCAACTGCCGCGGAGATATCAAGAGCAGAACGCGTCGTAGTTCCTTTGAAGAGTAGATGCTCGAGGAAATGTGATGCTCCTGCGACCGACGGGCTCTCATCTCGCGAACCCACATTGGCCCAAATGCCAAAAGCAACGCTACGAACGGTCGAGACTTCTTCCGTCACGATCCGAAGACCTGACGGAAGAGTTGTCCGAGAGACCGTCATAGCGTTGGCTTTTCTAGTTAATTATTCGGCATTAGCAAGGACTGGTTCGAGAGAGAGCTTGCCTTTCTCGTCGATCTCACCGATCACAACTTCGATTTGATCGCCAACCTTCATGACATCTTCGATATTCTCGATCCGCTTACCACCATGCATCTTGCGAATTTGCGAGACGTGTAGGAGTCCATCCTTACCTGGATAGAGCGTGATGAATGCACCGAAGTTAGCGATCTTCACAACGGTACCGTTGTATTTCTCGCCAACGCTTGGAACATGTGGATTGGCGATTGCCATTACGCGCGCCTTCGCTGCCTCAGCAGCCGAGCCCTCGGTGGAACCGATGTAAATCGTTCCATCGTCTTCAATTGAGATCTCTGCGCCAGTTTGATCTTGAATCTCGTTAATGACCTTGCCTTTTGGCCCAATCACTGCACCAATCTGATCTGGATTGATCTTCACGGTAATGATTCGTGGAGCGAGCAAACTCATCTCATCTGGAGTGTCGATTGCGCTATTCATTATGCCAAGGATGGTCAATCGCGCTTCCTTTGCTTGAAGCAACGCTCCAGCAAGGACTGATGCAGGAATGCCATCGAGTTTGGTATCAAGTTGTAATGCAGTGACGAATTCCTTTGTTCCCGCGACCTTGAAATCCATATCTCCAAAGGCATCCTCTGCGCCCAGGATGTCGGTGATAGCGACATACTCGGTCTTGCCATCGACTTCATCGGAGATTAGTCCCATCGCGATACCAGCAACTGGAGCCTTTAGTGGCACACCAGCGTTAAGTAGCGCCAAAGTGGATGCACAGACAGATCCCATAGATGTAGATCCATTGGAGCCGAATGCTTCAGATACCTGGCGAATCGCATAGGGGAACTCTTCGCGAGTTGGGAGAACTGGAAGGAGTGCACGCTCAGCGAGTGCACCATGGCCAATCTCACGACGCTTAGGCGAACCTACGCGTCCGGTCTCACCAGTTGAATATGGTGGGAAGTTGTAGTTATGCATATAACGCTTCGTTGTCTCTGGATTGAGAGTGTCGAGCTGTTGCTCCATCTTCAACATATTCAAGGTAGTGATTCCCATGATCTGAGTCTCGCCACGTTCAAAGAGCGCAGAACCATGCACACGGGGCACAACTTCGACTTCAGCGGTGATCGGACGGATATCACGCGGACCGCGACCATCGATACGAACCTTCTCACGAAGTACGCGCTCTCGAACCAACTTCTTTTGGAGTGATTTGAAAGCAGCCTTAACTTCCTTTTCGCGCCCTTCAAACTCTGTCGCAAGATCTTCCATAACGCTTGCTTGAATCGAATCTAACTTCTCTTCACGATCAGCCTTGGAGACGATGGTCAATGCCTTAGCGGTTGTATCTTTTACCTTCGCTGCAACTGCGTCAGCAGCATCGTTCTGATACTCGAGAAAGACTGGGAACTCTGCAGTTGGCTTCGCAGCAACTTTGGCAAGTTCGAGTTGAGCTTCGCAGAGATTTTTGATGAATGGCTTTGCCGCATCAAGACCTGCACCGACGATCTCCTCGGTTGGCGCTTGAGCGCCACCCTTGATGAGATCAATGGTGTTTGTAGTGGCCTCTGCCTCGACCATCATGATGGCAACATCGTTGCCAGCGATACGTCCTGCGACGACCATATCGAATACAGCACGCTCTAATTCAGAATGGGTCGGGAATGCAACCCATTGGCCGTCGATAAGTGCGATTCGTACGCCACCGATGGGACCAGAGAATGGCAATCCTGCTAATTGAGTGGACATCGATGATGCGTTGATCGCCACTACGTCGTATAGATGAGCGGGATTGAGCGAAAGAACGGTAACTACGATCTGCACTTCGTTGCGAAGTCCTTTGACGAAGGATGGACGTAGCGGACGATCGATGAGTCGGCAGGTAAGAATCGCATCCTCACTTGGTCGACCTTCTCGTCGGAAGAATGAACCAGGAATACGCCCAACCGCATACATGCGCTCTTCTACATCAACCGTAAGTGGGAAGAAATCAAATTGATCTTTTGGATTCTTTGATGCTGTTGTTGCAGAGAGCAGCATGGTGTCCTCGTCGAGAGTGACTACTGCTGAACCCGCTGCTTGTCGAGCAATGCGCCCAGTCTCGAATCGAATGATCCGCTTTCCGAACTTGCCATTATCGATTACTGCTTCTGATGTGTGTACTTGCGTGTCTAGACCCGACATGGGTCGTCTCCATATCTCGCGAGCGTTGGCTATCTGCGATGGAGATCATCGATCGAAGCTGTCGGCATATATATCCGAGAGCCACTACCGAGGACCCCAACCTATAGAGCGTGAGTTCTCGCGCTTGTGTGTGTTTGTTATCGGCGCAGGCTGAGTCGATCAACAATCGAGCGATAGCGCTCGATGTCAATCTTCTCCAGATACTGGAGTAAGCGGCGACGGCGTCCAACCAAAAGCAAAAGTCCACGGCGACCATGATGGTCGTTGGCATTACTCTTCAAATGCTCAGTGAGGTCATTGATACGTTGTGAGAGCATCGCAATCTGCGATTCAGGGCTGCCGGTATCCACGGCAGAGTTGCCGTAGGTGGAGATGATCTCCTTCTTCTTTGCCGGAGCTAACGCCATGTTCTCGTTCTCACTTTCATCCTGATTGAGTGTCGTCTTGTCTTACTTACGCCAGATTGGGGGGCCCGTATCTCGGGCGCAATCCCTACCTGTCCGACTGCCTAGGCTACCAGCGGGCTCCCAATCAGCCCAATTCGCCCGCTACGCGCGAGATTAACTCCCTGGCCTGGGCGCAATCGGCTGCCATTTGCTCCAATAGCGGTTCTAGGGCGGGAAATGCGATTGTGGGGCGAAGGAACGAGAGAAACTCAATGGATACTCGCTGACCATAAAGCTCTAGGTCATCCCGATCGAGCGCATAAGCCTCAACTTGTCGAGGGCGCTCGCCTGGGAAGGAGGGAGGGAAGGTTGGGTTGGTGCCAATCGAAATAGCGGCTGGCAAACGATCACGCTCAACACAGAGATAGCCAGCATAAATTCCATCAGGAGGTATCGCCATTCCCTTCAACTCTTCCAAGTTCGCCGTTGGATAACCGATTTCACGACCACGCTTTTCACCATGAATTACTTCACCTTGCACGAAATGAGGTCGCCCAAGTAACGAATGCGCTGATTCCATCTCTGCGCTAGCAACATGGCCACGAATCCGCGTCGATGAGATGGGGCCATGTTCATCGGCAAGCAAAGGAAGTGATTCAGCATCAACATACTTTTTGATATCAGCGATAGTTCCGCTAGCTCGAGCACCAAACGAGAAATTCTCACCGACCACAACATGAGCGGCATTGAGTAAATCTAAAAGTATGTCCTCGATGAAAGCATTTGGAGATAATGTGGCAAATTCCTTGCTGAAAGTGAGCACCTCAACATCCTCAGCTCCGTGCTTCTCTAACAACTCCACTCGACTATGAATATTGAGCAATAGCGCGGGCTGTTTCTCGGGAGCAAGAATTGCGGTGGGATGTGGATGGAAGGTGAGCGCGGTGACAGGAAGAGAGAGGGAGTTTGCGATTTCTCGAGCTCTGCCAAGTATCTTCTGATGCCCACGGTGGACGCCATCGAAGATGCCAATCGCTACAACTGACTTACTCGATCCGTTCATGGCTCAATTCTACTTATCACCAAAATTGGTTGGGCTCGCCCACCTTTTTCCGCCAATAAGGCAATGAACCTGCCATCTGGGGTAAAGCCAGCGCTCTTACCATTTTTTTCACTGCGTAAATCGATGGATCGTCCATGGCTGACGCTTGCCACTTCTTGCTCGTTGAGGTCTCGTCGAAGAAAGAGTCGGGAGATCGCCGAGTCGATAGGTAGTAATTGGGGGCTCTGGCGGAGTTCGTCTATGGAAATCGCATCTGTTAACGAAAAAGGTGAGACGTGGGTACGGCGCAATGCGATCAAATGCCCTCCGACTGATAGCGCATCACCTAAATCTCGTGCAATCGAGCGAATGTACGTACCGGCAGAACACTCCACGCTAATTGTCACATCAATTAACTCTGACGTGTGAACTATCTCTTTTATCTCAATTGAGAAGACCGATACTCGACGCTCTTGCAATTTCACTTCTTTTCCTGCACGCGCCAATTCATAAGCGCGTTTACCATCGACCTTGATTGCCGAATAGGTACTTGGGCGCTGATAGATCTCCCCCACTTGCTTTGTAAGCGCCTGGATAATCATCTCGTTAGATATCTCCTTCAGGTCAGATTCGTTGGAGTTGATGACGTCGCCGGTCAGATCATCAGTGGTTGTTCTCGCCCCAAGTCGGATAACTGCTTCATAACTTTTTCGTCCATCAGTGATGTATTGCAGAAGTCGCGTTCCATTGCCCACACCGAGAACCAAAACACCAGTAGCGAAGGGATCTAACGTGCCTGCGTGGCCAACGCGTCGTTCGCTCAGTGATTTACGTGCAATCGCTACAACATCATGGCTGGTGAAGTCAGCTTCCTTGTCTATAACCAAAAAACCTGACTTCATATCAGCAGCTTTTACTGCTTGGACTTGCGATAAGGATCACTCTCGCCTGCATAATCTGCGCCGGTTCGTTGAGCATCCAGCTCTAGATCACGCGCAGCGCTCTTCGCTAATAAATTTTCTAAAGTTGCCGCGCTCTCGGGGAGTGCATCAAGATGGAATTCGATTGTCGGCACTACTCGCAAGCCCAGCTCACGACCGAGCGCGGAACGAATTACTCCCTTGGCGCTTTCAAGTGCTGCAGCAGAATTCTTTCGCTCTTTTTCATCACCCAAG
>SYAM01000004.1 GCA_005787645.1 Actinomycetota bacterium
AAGATGATCTTGCCGAGAGCGTGCTCTTGGGTCTGACTCAAGGATCTGGCACAAAATCTTTGGCAGGGATGTCAACTCACGATGGTCGATACATAAGACCATTTCTCGCACTCTCTCGAGAGGAGATCATCGCTGCATGTGATGAGGCAGGAATTATTTATTGGAGTGATCCACATAACGAAGACCTTCGATTTACTCGTGTAAAGATTCGAAAGCAGATCATTCCGCTTATGGAGAGAGAGTTGGGGCCGGGTATCGCAGGTGCACTTGCGCGCTCGGCACGAATCTTTCGGGAGGATTCTGATGCCCTCGATTCGCTCACGGACGAGATTTTTGCCACCATTCCAGATCCCACCTCAATTGAGGTGGATTTACTGGAACGGTTACCAAGCGCCCTGCGGAAACGGGTCATTCGCCGTGCAGTCGCGCTCCTTGGCGCAACGCGAATCACCGCCGAGCACCTTGGTTGGGTTGACGCCCTAATCAGCCAATGGCACGGCCAAGGCGAGGTCGCTCTCCCGGCTGGTGTTACAGCGCGCCGAGAGTCGGGCAGACTAGCGCTCTCACGCCAGGGAAAATGATTTGGGATGAGTAGTAATAAGAGGGAAAGGACGCGCCACAAGTGGATCTAGCTCACGTCAAAGATGAGATAACAGAGGTCGTTGCCACGAAAGATGAGATTCACCGACGTATTAACGAGATTGCAGCGGTGATATCTAAGGATTATGGGAATAGGGATCTCCTGCTCGTTGGTGTGCTCAAAGGTGCAGTGATGGCGATGGCAGACCTAGCCCGCGCGATGCAACGACATGTTGAGATGGATTGGATGGCGGTCTCTTCATATGGTTCGGGCACAAAATCCAGCGGCGTGGTGCGAATTCTCAAAGATCTCGATCGGGATATCACTGGGCGCGATGTGCTCATCGTCGAAGATATCGTCGATTCTGGGCTAACGCTATCGTGGCTTCAAACCAACTTGCTCTCGCGCGGCGCAAGTTCGGTGGAGATATTTACGGTATTCAGAAAACCAGATGCAGCAAAAGTCCATGTAGATGTGAAGTATGTGGGCTTTGATATCCCACCGGCTTTCGTGGTTGGCTATGGGCTAGATTTTTCCGAAAAATATCGAAACCTTGATTGTGTAGCAGTCCTAGCACCAAAGATGTATTCCTAAATATGAAAAATAGATTTATCAGAGGCTTACGCAGTCCAATCACTTGGATACTCCTGGCCATCATGCTCGTCTGGGGATACTCCCAGATTTCTAACTCGGGGCGATCATTTAAAGAGGTTGAAACCCAAACAATCATTGGTGCAATCTCTGCGGGGCAGGTTGATTCCGCGCTCTTGCTTGCGCAAGATCAACAGATTCGAATCGTATTAAAGAGTGGCGTGAAAATATCTGATTCAAATCGCTTACAAGCTTCATACTTGGCAAACCAAGAAACTGAGTTAGTGAAGATTCTGAGTGCGAATCCACCTCCCAACAAATGGAATGTAAAAGTCACACGACAATCACTTCTGGTCTCGCTGCTCTTCACTCTTATTCCATTCGTGCTCATTGCGTTTATTTTCTTTTATCTGATTTCACGGGCACAGGGTGGAGGTCGCGCATTTCAATTTGGTCGCTCTCGAGCAAAACTGAATCCAAAAGATAAACCGCAAACAAAGTTCTCAGACGTCGCAGGCGCTGATGAGGCTATTGAAGAACTCTGTGAGATTAAGGATTTTCTTGTAGACCCAACTAAGTATCAAAAACTTGGTGCGAAGATTCCCAAAGGAGTCTTGTTATATGGTCCACCCGGGACAGGAAAGACTCTCCTTGCTCGAGCAGTAGCGGGCGAGGCAAATGTCCCCTTCTTCTCGATTTCTGGCTCAGATTTCGTTGAAATGTTCGTCGGAGTGGGTGCTGCTCGAGTCCGAGATATGTTCGCACAAGCGAAGGCGAACGCCCCTGCAATCGTATTCGTCGATGAGATAGATGCTGTAGGTCGCCATCGCGGTTCTGGAATGGGTGGTGGACACGATGAGCGTGAGCAGACGCTCAATCAATTACTTGTCGAGATGGATGGTTTTGAAGCCAACGGATCAGTGATCATGATGGCTGCCACCAACCGACCGGACATACTTGACCCTGCTCTGCTTCGCCCAGGGCGTTTTGATCGCCAGATTCCAGTTGATCGTCCCGACCTCAGAGGGCGTGAGGCAATTTTAAAGATACATGCAATTGATAAACCACTTGCAGATGATGTGGATTTGTTGAGCCTGGCGCGACGCACTCCAGGTTTTACCGGCGCCGATTTAGCAAATGTGGTCAATGAAGCAGCACTTCTTACTGCGCGTAAGAATCTCGAGGTGATCACCAATGAGGCGCTCGGTGAATCAATTGATCGAGTGATGGCTGGACCACAAAAGGTGAGCCGATTAATGAACGAGAAGGAACGACTGATTACCGCCTATCATGAAGGCGGGCATGCGCTGGTGGCACATGCACTTCCCGATACTGATCCAGTTCAGAAGATCACCATCATGCCTAGAGGCCGCGCTCTTGGTTACACGATGGTCTTGCCTGACGAGGACAAATACTCGAAATCAAGAAATCAGATGCTTGATGAACTTTCTTACACTCTAGGTGGGCGGGCAGCAGAGGAATTGATCTTTCACGATCCAACCACTGGCGCTGCGAATGATATTGAAAAAGCCACCGCACTCTCACGTGCAATGGTGATGGAATATGGACTAAGCGAGCGAATCGGAGCAATCAAACTTGGTTCGGCTAAGGGTGAACCATTTGTGGGAATGTCCTATGGCCATCAACGCGATTACTCCGAGGAGATTGCTGCCATTATCGACGAAGAGGTGCGCGAATTAATCGATAATGCACACCAAGAGGCTTACGAGATTCTTGTACAAAATAGAGAGATTCTCGATAATCTTGTGTTGGAATTGATGGAGAGAGAAACGCTTGAGAAGGAAGAAGTTGCTCGCGTGTTTGCTCAAGTGAAAGAACGTGCTCCGCGCAAACCATGGACTGGCTCTAAAGAGCGAAAGCCCTCCAAGCAACCACCAGTAGTTTTTGAGAGAGAAAAACGAGATTAGGGTGGCAACATGGATGACATAAGCCCAATTTCGCTTACTTCACCTTATGAGGGTCGAGCCAATGCGCCATTTGATCAAAAACGCGCTGAAGCCGCAGTTCGCGAGATCCTCTTAGCGCTAGGTGAGAATCCGGATCGAGATGGTTTGAAAGATACTCCTGCACGAGTAGCCCGCGCTTTTCAAGAGAATTTTGCGGGGCTATGGATGTCACCCGAAGAGGTCTTAACAACCACTTTCGATGCAGGTCATCGAGAATTGGTGATTGTCCGTGAGATTGAGGTCTATTCACATTGTGAACACCATTTGACCCCTTTTCATGGAGTGGCGCATGTCGGATATATCCCAGGAGAGTCAGGGCGAATCACCGGGCTTTCTAAATTGGCGCGCGTGGTAGATCTATTTGCACGTAGACCACAAGTGCAAGAACGATTAACCACTCAGATTGCGGATGCATTAGTGGAAATTTTAGAAGTCGCGGGTGCGATTGTAATTATTGATGCAGAACATCTCTGCATGTCGATGCGCGGAGCGAAGAAGCCAAAAGCGCGTACTACAACAAGTGCAGTACGTGGGATATTGCGTGACCCCACCACACGAGCTGAAGCGCTAAGCCTAATTTTAGGGCGTTGATATGAACGCTGCAGCGCAGACTCTTGTGATGGGAATCTTGAACGTCACTCCAGATTCATTTGCAGACGGGGGGCACCATTTCTCACTTGATGATGCGATTACACGCGCCAATCTGATGGCCGCTGAAGGTGTAGATATCATCGATATTGGTGGTGAATCCACTCGACCAGGTGCGCAACGTGTGACCCCCGAAGAAGAGGCGCAACGAGTGATTCCCGTATTAAAAGAGGTGGTGAACTTAGGCATCCCTATCAGCGTCGACACCACCCGAGCCAGATTGGCGGAGCAGGCGATCGCCGGAGGAGCGCAGTATATAAATGATGTTAGTGGTGGTCTTGCAGATTCACAGATGGCGACAGTCATTGCTGAGAGTGGTGTGAAATATATTGCGATGCATTGGCGGGCTCATTCTGCAGAGATGATGAATCATGCGCAGTACGAGAATGTAGTCACTGACGTCAAAAGTGAGTTACAGAGTCGAATTGATTCACTTCAAGAATCAGGAGTTTTAGTAGAGCAGTTGATCATCGACCCTGGTATCGGATTCTCGAAGGAAGCTGCACAGAACTGGGAGCTACTTCGCGGACTTGAACAATTAGCAGAATTAGGATTTCCCATTCTAGTCGGCGCATCTCGCAAGAGATTCCTGGGAGAACATCTCAAGCCGCAGGAGCGCGAGGAGGCAAGTGTTGCTGTGACATCATTCTGTGCGGCGCAAGGAGTTTGGGCAGTTCGCACCCATTCGGTGAGAGCACATAAAGAGGCTATTGCGCAGGTTGCGAAGTTGCAGAGGGCTATACATGGATAAAGTTCTAATTGCAGGGATAAGAGCTAAAGGTTTTCATGGCGTCTTACCTGAGGAGCGAGAATTAGGGCAAGATTTTCTGGTTGATTGTGAGTTACATCTTAATCTCACTGCAGCCATCAAGAGTGACGACCTGAGCAAGACGATTAACTATGTAGAAGTCGCTTTACTTATCCGCGAGATTATCGAAGGGCCACCAATCAACTTGATTGAAACCGTTGCTGGAAAAATCGGGGATACTTTGCTCAAGCGTTATCGAAAAGTGCAGAAGGTTGTCATCACTGTACATAAACCTCAAGCGCCAATACCTGTTGACTTCCTCGATGTAGCAGTGGTGGTAGAGCGGAAGCGATGAGAGCAGTTATTGCCCTTGGCTCCAACCTGGGAGATCGGCAATGGTCTCTAATGTCAGCAGCTGAGGCGCTCAATGAAGTGGGGGAGGTAGTTGCATTCTCTAGTTTCTTGGAGAGTCGGGCAGTGGGTGGATTACCGCAACCGGATTACCTCAATGCAGTTCTGATATTAGATACGCAATTAGCACCTGAAGAATTATTACGAGTATGTCAGGCAATCGAGAAGATATTTGGTCGAACGCGCGAGGTCCATTGGGGTCCCCGAACACTTGATCTCGATCTCATCACCTGCGATGAGCAGATTATCCAGAGTGAGGTGCTGACCTTGCCGCACCCACGGGCTAGTGAACGCCACTTTGTCTTAGCGCCATGGTTAGAGATTGATAATCAGGCTTACCTTCCCGGCAAGGGAGAGGTTGCAGAACTTTTGGCGAACTTAGCGCGATAGCGCTACCCTTTTCTTGCCTGGTACCCCAAGCGGACTGGAGCTAGAAAATGAAGCATCTAACGGAGTTTGTTGAGCAAATTGACGCGCTCGCATTCGTCCCAACTATGGGCGCTCTCCACGATGGACATCTAGCGCTCATCAAACAGGCTCGCGAATCGTGTGAATCGAGCAAGAGAGTCTTAGTCAGTATTTATGTCAATCCCACTCAATTTGAATCTGTCGATGATCTTGCAAGATATCCAAAGACTCTAAGTCGTGATCTTGAATTAGCTCAAGATGCTGGAGCAGATTATCTATGGACACCTTCAGTCCACGAGATCTACCCGGAAGGATTAGCCAACGTTTCTCTTATCTCTGCTGGGCCACTCGGAGATCTTTATGAGGGTGCATCTCGTCCACAACATTTCTCAGGAGTGCTCACGGTAATCAACCGGCTTTTTACGATTACCAAACCAGAGTGTGCAATCTTTGGTGAAAAGGATTTTCAACAACTCTTCCTGATTCAAAAATTTGCTCAAGAGAAATTTCCCAATATTGAGATTGTCGCGGGCCAAACGGTGAGAGATGAAAATGGAATTGCCCTATCTTCGAGGAATTTGCGCTTAAGTCCAGAGGAGATGCAGATTGCACGAGTCTTGCCGCGCACACGAGAGCTTGCCCTCGGCGCGGAGACAATCGGGAAGTTGCGAGAACTTCTGCGCGGCGAATTGTCCAGGGAGCCTGGCTTTACCCTTGATTATGTAGAGGTGGTCAATCCTTCGACTTTGCTCCCAGTCTCCAATGATTTCCAGGGAGCAGTTCAAGTCTTGATAGCAGGATGGATAGGATCGGTCCGGTTGATCGATAACTTCGCATTTACAGTAAAGGAGCAGAGATGAAATTACTTGCTCCCCAACCTGGCTGGACAATCACCTCAGATGTGATCATCGTGGGGTCGGGTATCGCAGGATTAACCACCGCTCTACAGATTCGCGCATATGGATATTCAGTCCTTTTAGTGACCAAAGCCCGAGTCGATGAGGGTTCTACTAAGTGGGCGCAAGGTGGCATCGCAGCCGCACTTGGCCCGGGTGATTCTCCAGCAGCACACGAGGCCGATACTTTGAAAGCAGGAGCGGGTCTCTGCGATAAAAAAGCTGTGCATGCATTGGTCACTGAAGGTCCAGAGGCAGTTGCACGCTTGATTGCTCGTGGCGCTGTTTTCGATCGTGCCGCGACAGGGGAGATTGCACTCACTCGTGAGGGTGGCCATCTCAAGAATCGAATCCTTCATGCAGGTGGCGATGCCACTGGTGCCGAAATTTCGCGGGCACTTCTTGCTGCCGTAACTGAGGATCCAGGTATAGAGGTGATCGAACATGCACTTGTACTTGATGCGTTGAAAAGTGAGTCAGGGCGAGTCTGTGGAGTGACGTTACACGTAATCGGTGAGGGTTCTCGAGATGGAGTAGGCCGGGCTCTTGCTAAAGCGGTAATTCTTGGCACGGGAGGACTTGGTCAAGTTTTTGCGCAAACCACCAACCCATCTGTCTCTACGGGTGATGGAGTGGCTCTAGCGCTTCGTGCAGGTGCTGAGATAGCTGATGTGGAGTTCATCCAATTCCATCCAACAGTTCTGTATTTAGGAGCGAACAGTTCAGGGCAACAACCGCTGATCAGTGAAGCTGTTCGCGGTGAAGGTGCAATTTTACTAAATGCTGATGGTGAGCAATTTATGAAAGGAATTCATCCGCTAGCCGACCTTGCACCACGAGATGTTGTTGCCAAAGCAATTATGAGTCAGATGTTAAGCACTGGCACAGAACATGTGTGGCTCGATGTCAGTAAAGTTCCCAAATTTTCCGAGAGATTCCCTAACATCTATCAATCATGCATCGCGCATGGCATTAATCCTGAAAGAGATCGGATTCCAGTTGCGCCGGCAGCGCACTATGCCTCAGGCGGAGTGCGCGTTGATTTAGCTGGGCGATCATCTGTTCCAGGCCTTTATGCCTGCGGAGAGACTGCATGCACCGGAGTTCATGGCGCTAATCGCCTTGCCTCAAATTCACTCCTTGAAGGGTTGGTCTTCGCAGCACGAATTGCAGATGACATTCACCGCACTTTACGTAAGTTAGAGCGCGAAGAACCAGTCGCGCACTTGCAATCCGAACCCGAACTTCTCATAGATCCACAGATGCGCACCAATATCTCTAATGCTATGAGTTTGGGGGCAGGAGTAATTCGTACGAAGGAATCGCTCAACAACACCTCAGTGACATTGGAAAAGATTCGAACTCGAGGTAGCACCAATCCCTGTGTAGAAGCGTGGGAGGCAACCAATCTTTACATCTTGGCAGAGGTAATCGTCGCCTCCGCTCTGATTCGCGAAGAGACTCGAGGTTCACATTGGCGAGAAGATTTTCCAAGTGAGTCGCCATCGTGGATGAAACGAATTATTGAGAGCATGTCTAGTGATGGCCGGCTCTGCCAAGGTTTTGAGGAGGTTGGTCATGATTGATCGACAGTTATTGATTGAGCGAATCGATGGTGCAATCGCTGAAGATTTTGTGGGCAACCTTGATGTGACGACAACACCGACTATCTCGTCGACTCAACGTTGTGTTGGAGAATTCCGCACCAGGAAGAGTGGAGTGGTCGCAGGAATTGATATTGCCATTGTCGTTCTAGACCGAGTGTGCAAGGGTGGTTTCGAGATTCTTTCGCGAGTTTCTGATGGAAATATTGTTGGTAAGGATGTCACGGTGTTGAAAGTTGCTGCCTTTACCCACGAATTGCTGGTAGCCGAGCGGACAGCGTTAAATTTTCTCTCCCGTCTCTCGGGGATCTCTACTGCAACACATATTTGGGTCGAGGCAGTCTCTGGGACGAAAGCCAAGATAAGAGACACTCGAAAAACCACACCAGGATGGCGAGACTTAGAGAAATATGCAGTTTTGAAAGGTGGGGGCGTAAATCATCGGCTCAATCTCGCTGAGAGTGCATTAATCAAAGATAATCACATCGCAGCCGTCGGTGGGATTACCTCCGCAGTCAAAGCAATTAAAGATCGATATCCGAAGATCCTGATTGAAGTGGAAATTGATCATCTTGAACAATTAGAAGAGGCAATCGCAGCAGGTGCCGATGAAGTCCTACTCGACAATATGTCCCCAGCACAATGCCAACAGGCGGTTGCGATCAATCAGGGACGTGTGAAACTTGAGGCATCCGGTGGAATTACTCTAGAGACTGTTCGTCAATATGCTCAAACAGGAGTGGATTTTATCGCCGTTGGCGCTATCACTCACTCTGCACCAATTCTCGATATTGGATTAGATATAAGTGAGGTCAACTGATGTTGCTAACTATCGATGTAGGAAACACAAATACTGTCCTTGGCATCTTTGATAATGATGAGATTCTCCAATCATGGAGGGTTAAGACAGATACTCGCGACACCGCCGATGAGTTATGGATCAAATATCGCTCGCTAGTTGAAGATTATGAGATAGATGGCATCTCGCTCTGTTCCACGGTGCCAGCAGTATTACGTGAGTTAAGGACGATGCTCTCGCGTCACTATGCAAAAATTCCATCAACTATCTTGGAGCCTGGTATCAAGACTGGCGTTCCACTGCTAGTCGATAATCCGAAGGAGATTGGCTCCGATCGAATTGCGAACACGCTTGCAGCACACACATTCTTTGGTAATGGTGGGGCAGTGATAGTGGTGGACTTTGGTACATCAACCAATCTCGATGTGGTCTCAGTGAACGGTGAATTCTTAGGCGGTGCGCTTGCTCCAGGAATCGAGATCTCCGTCGATGCGCTTGCATCACGCGCTGCACAACTTCGCAAAGTGGAATTGATTAAGCCACGCACGCCGATTGGTAAGAACACAGTCGAGGCTTTGCAATCGGGAACTATCTATGGGTTTGCAGGACAAGTTGATGGGCTAGTCCGTCGTATTAGCGATGAATTAGCAGAGATGAGCAAGGGGCGAATCACAGTCGTAGCCACTGGCGGACTTGCCAGCCTTGTCATTGGTGAGTGCGAAACCATCGACTTCCATGAGCCAGATCTCACCCTGATTGGTTTACGACTTGTCCACGAGCGGAACCATTAAGCCGGTACCCTCTACTCATGACGAACGCCCCTGACGCTCCAGAGGTCGATGATCTCCCAGAGCAAATGCAGGTTCGGCGCCAGAAGCGAGATTCCCTTATAGAAAGTGGGATTGAGCCCTACCCGGTTGGAGTTGCTCGCACGAGCTCACTGCAGGGAATTCGCGAGCGATTCGGTCATCTTGAAATCGACGTGAAGAGTGGTGTCGTTGAGAGCGTCACCGGGCGAGTGATTTTCAAGCGCGATACTGGAAAGTTAGCTTTTGCCACGCTTCGCGAGGGTGACGGAACTGAACTACAAGCGATGTTCTCACTCGATCAGGTAGGTGCGGAAATTCTTGAACAATGGAAATCATTTGTCGATCTCGGCGATCTTGTCAGCGTGACTGGAGAGATCATCACATCAAAGCGAGGCGAACTTTCGGTACTTGCCACAAGTTGGCAGATGGCGGCAAAGGCCCTTCGTCCATTGCCAGTAGAACACAAACCTCTTTCAGAGGAGACCAGGGTTCGACAACGTTATGTTGATTTGATTGTTCGCCCTGAAGCGCGCACGATCGCACGACTTCGACCAGCTGTTATGACTTCACTTCGTAATTCGTTTGCAGCGCGTGAATTCATCGAGGTTGAGACACCTATGTTGCAAGTTCTTCACGGTGGCGCTGCTGCTCGTCCGTTCAAAACTCACATCAACGCTTATGATATGGAACTTTTCTTGAGAATTGCGCCTGAGTTGTATTTGAAACGTTGTTTAGTTGGTGGAATCGAACGTGTCTTTGAGGTTAATCGCAACTTCAGAAATGAAGGTGCAGATTCAAGCCACTCTCCAGAGTTTGCAATGATCGAGTCATATCAGGCATATGGTGATTGGCGAGATGGTATGGAGCTGACCCGTGGCTTAGTCCAAGAAGCCGCACGTGCAATCTCAGGTTCAACAACCGTCAAACATTTTGATGGACGTGAGAGCGATCTTGGTGGGCAGTGGGATGAGCTCTCCCTCTTTGATTCGGTCTCTAAAGCGCTAGGTGAAGAAATCTCTGCAAGCACTCCATTTGAGAAACTCGTTGAATTAGCGAAGAAGGTTGGCTTAGGCGTTGATCCTAAGTGGATTCATGGAAAATTAATTGAAGAGCTTTTTGAACATCTAGTGATCAAGACTCTCACTAAACCAACATTTGTCATGGGCTATCCCATCGATACATCACCACTAGTCCGTACTCACCGAGAGATTCCAGGCATTGTCGAAAAGTGGGATCTTTATGTAGATGGCTTTGAATTAGCGACTGGATACTCAGAGTTGGTCGATCCGGTCGTGCAACGTGAGCGACTAGTCGCCCAAGCACAACTCGGGGCTAAGGGCGACCTTGAGGCAATGGCCCTTGATGAAGATTTCTTGCGAGCGCTGGAAGTTGGAATGCCACCAACGGCAGGTATGGGAATGGGCGTTGATCGTTTACTCATGGCTCTGACCGGTCTTGGGATTCGCGAGACGATTCTCTTCCCACTCGTTAAGCCAGAGTGATGAAAATATGAATCCGATAATCCGACCTGCAAAGACCTCTGACATCAAATGTATCCGAGAGATGATCGATGAGTATGCGCTACAGCGCAGGTTGCTCTCAAAAGAGACAGTCACTCTCTATGAAGATGTTCAGGAATTTACTGTTGCTGAATTAAATGGAGAGGTAGTTGGATGTGGTGCGCTACATATCCTGTGGGAGGACCTTGCTGAGGTACGCACGATGGCAGTTCGAGAGGGGCTACGCAAGCAAGGAATCGGCCACATGATTCTTCATCGAATAATCACGCGGGCAATCGAGATTGGTGTGAAGCGGTTATTCTGCCTCACTTTTGAAACGGAGTTTTTTGCCAAATATGGTTTTGCTCCCATCGAAGGAACGCCAGTACCTCCTGATGTATATCAAGAACTCTTACGTTCTTACGATGAAGGTATCGCTGAGTTCCTCGATCTTGAATCAGTAAAACCTAACACTCTTGGCAATACACGAATGCTGAAAGTTCTCTAACTACTCTTGAATAGCCAAACTCTCTTTCTTCACGGTGGCAACGAATTTCATGCTGACTCAGCAGAGTTCGATCAACTCTTTATCAATGCGATTGGTCAGGCTCGCGTAGGAATATTTCCTGGTGCTAGTACAAGTACTCGTGATCAGGTAGCAACCGTTGCATTCGCCTCAGGATATTTTGCACTTTATGGAATCGAATTGATCGAAGTGATTCCAGAGGAATGTGAAAGCGTTGATGCACTTATTCTTCCTGGCGGTTCCCCTACGAAACTCCTCACCGAATTAGCTCCGTATAAGAATCAATTACTTGCACTCTATGAACGTGGCGTGATCTACGGCGCAAGCGCAGGAGCAATGGTGCTCGGTGCTGGATTTACCCTTGGCGGCGCGTGGAGCCCAGGGCTCGCGCTGGGGGAGTTTGAGGCTTTGGTTCACTTCCAGGGGCAATTTCCGGAGCGAACTGGACTTCTCTATGGGCTCCCTGAGGGGCAGGGGCTAGCAGTAGCGAAATCAGGGGAGATTCTCGCCAAATCTAGTGGCGTCACCGTTCGGGCATAAGTAGCCCGGTTCGGGCGTTATATCGAGATGTAGCAAGCCCGCCTCGCCAATAGGCTTGGGTATGTTGCGGCCGCAACAGCAGATAGAAGGAGCATCATGTTTGAGCGTTTTACCGATCGGGCCCGCCGAGTTGTCGTCTTGGCGCAAGAGGAAGCTCGCATGCTCAACCACAATTACATCGGCACTGAGCACATTCTGCTTGGCCTGATCCATGAGGGCGAAGGCGTTGCCGCCAAGGCAATGGAATCCCTCGGTATCTCACTCGAGGCAGTGCGCGCTCAGGTCGAAGAGATCATCGGTCAAGGGCAGCAAGCGCCAAGTGGACATATCCCATTTACTCCTCGCGCTAAAAAAGTTCTTGAACTCTCGCTCCGTGAGGCGCTCCAACTTGGACATAACTACATCGGAACCGAACATATTCTTCTTGGCTTAATCCGCGAGGGTGAAGGCGTCGCGGCGCAGGTACTCGTCAAGCTTGGCGCTGATCTCAATCGAGTTCGCCAACAAGTTATTCAACTACTCTCTGGCTATCAAGGTAAAGAGGCGGTTGCCAGCGGTCCAGCAGAGGGAACTCAATCAACTTCGCTAGTACTCGATCAATTTGGACGCAATCTCACTACTGCAGCTCGTGAAGGAAAACTAGATCCAGTTATTGGTCGCGAGCGCGAAATCGAGCGCGTGATGCAAGTCCTCTCACGACGTACTAAAAATAATCCAGTACTCATTGGCGAGCCAGGTGTTGGTAAGACTGCCGTTGTCGAAGGTTTAGCTCAAGCGATCGTGAAGAATCACGTTCCAGAGACGCTAAAGGATAAGCAGCTCTACTCTCTTGATTTGGGCGCACTCGTTGCAGGTAGCCGTTATCGCGGAGACTTTGAAGAGCGCTTAAAGAAGGTTCTAAAAGAGATTCGTACGCGTGGAGACATCA
The DNA here is from genome assembly GCA_005787645.1 of Actinomycetota bacterium. GTDB lineage: Bacteria > Actinomycetota > Actinomycetes > Nanopelagicales > Nanopelagicaceae > IMCC26077. The sequence goes on from SYAM01000004.1 coordinate 12,955, forward strand.
TCCTCTTCATCGATGAGATTCATACTCTCGTAGGCGCTGGTGCTGCTGAAGGCGCAATAGATGCAGCAAGCATCTTGAAGCCGATGCTCGCACGAGGTGAACTCCAAACTATTGGTGCAACTACTCTTGATGAGTATCGGAAGCACCTTGAGAAAGATGCTGCTTTGGAGCGCCGTTTCCAGCCAATCCAGGTCTCCGAGCCCACAGTTGCTCAGACAATCGAGATTCTCAAAGGGCTTCGCGACCGCTACGAGGCTCACCACCATGTCTCGATCTCCGATGGTGCGCTCGCCGCAGCAGCGAACCTTGCTGATCGCTATGTCTCTGATCGTTTCTTGCCAGATAAGGCAATCGATTTGATTGATGAGGCTGGATCAAGGCTACGAATTCGTCGGATGACTGCCCCACCAGATCTTCGTGAATTTGACGATCGCATCGCCAATGTCCGTCGTGAGAAGGAGTCGGCAATCGATGGCCAAGATTTCGAGAAGGCCGCTTCGCTCCGCGATAAAGAGAAGACGTTGATTCTGGAAAAAGTCGAGCGCGAGAAAACATGGAAGGCGGGTGACCTCGATCAGGTCTCAGTCGTCGATGAAGAGCTCATTGCCGAAGTGCTCGCATTCTCCACTGGAATCCCAGTTGTGAAGTTGACTGAGGAAGAGACTGCTCGCTTAATAAAGATGGAAGATGAACTACATAAGCGAGTCATCGGCCAAGAGCCAGCAATCAAGGCGCTCTCGCAAGCTATTCGTCGCTCTCGCGCGGGACTTAAGGATCCGAAGCGACCTGGTGGTTCATTTATCTTCGCTGGACCTTCTGGCGTAGGAAAGACTGAGCTTTCGCGCACACTCGCACAATTCCTCTTCGGTGACGAGAGCGCGCTTATCCAACTAGATATGAGTGAGTATGCAGAGCGCCATACCGTTTCGCGCCTCTTCGGCTCACCTCCTGGATATGTTGGTTATGACGAGGGGGGACAGCTCACCGAGAAGGTGCGACGACGCCCATTCTCAGTAGTGCTTTTCGATGAAATCGAAAAGGCTCATCCCGATATCTTCAATTCGCTCCTCCAAGTACTTGAAGATGGACGCCTGACTGATGCACAAGGTCGCGTCGTTGATTTCAAGAACACTGTCATCATCATGACTACTAACTTGGGAACTCGTGATGCCTCGAAGCCAGTGAACCTTGGCTTTGCGAATAGCGGAGATGCGTTCTCATCGTATGACCGGATGCGTGCAAAGGTGACTGATGAATTAAAGTCACATTTCCGTCCTGAATTCCTCAACCGTATCGATGACATCATTGTCTTCCACCAGTTGGCGCAGAGCGAGATCATTCAAATCGTCGATCTGATGATTACTGGTGTCGATTCGCGCATGAAGGATAAGGACATGGGTATTGAACTCACTCCGGCGGCAAAGCAATTGCTTGCCACTAAGGGATATGACGCGGCAATGGGCGCTCGTCCACTTCGACGGACCATTCAACGAGAGATCGAAGATGTGCTCTCTGAAAAGATTCTCTTCGGTGAGGTGGGCGCTGGTGAATTGATTCTGATTGATGCTGAAGGTGAAGGAGCAGATGCGAAATTCACCTTTAAATCAACGGCAATCTCATCCACTCCAGATACGCCAGAGGATCTGCAAGAAGCGCCGACTAGCTAACGCGCCAAAGCAAAGTTTCTGCCTCGCTTTTCGATGAGTCCATCATCAAGGAGCGAGGCAATTGCTTTTTCATACTGCGATTGAT